>JAGGVH010000012.1 GCA_021158105.1 Microcaldota archaeon | reverse complement strand
TATTTGTATATTATGTATAAAAAGATTTATAAACATTTCCACATGATTTTTAACCAATAATAACAAAATAAATCAAAGGAATTGATAAACGTGATAAAACCAGTAAACTTAATTTCTAAATACAATCTTTATTATTGAATTGTTCTGCAACGGTGTATCTTTACCAATCCTCATCTTTTTAGTCACATCAATCGCTGTGATATAACCTTTTTGTATGTCAGTATGGATTAATCCTGCAAGTTGGTATGGTGTTGTGCCCGCAGGCACAAGCTTAGCTTCAGGCAGGACATTTCCTTGGGTGTCTGAGAGTTTATTTTCATCCTCAACAGGGTAGACAATGATCATATGAAGTTTATCAAATGCAATCCTGTTTATCAACTGCTGGACTCCTGTTGACCCGTACACATCGAGAACATGATTCTTGATATAATCCAATCCTTTCTTTTGTTCTTCTGATAGTTTGCCGATAACTTCAAACTTGTCATCGCCCGGTATATAATTTATAATGTTATTCTGTGCTGCACGTTTTAATGTCAATTCAGCGATCGCTGAAGTTGGTATGACATCATACCCTTTACTTTTTAACCTTTCAATGTTATCCTTAGAAGACGGCAGGTCGCATTTGTTAGCTGCTATTATGATTGGTTTAGAGATCTTTCGTATCATCCTTGAGAATTTTAGAATCTCATCATCATCCCAATCCAATCTTTCTTTATCAAGTTTCAATTTGTCTGCAACGTTTTCAATGTCATTTTCAGATACTTTTAACCCAGACAACACTTCTGATAAACTGTTGATCTTCTTAAACCTGACCTTCCCCCAATTCTTTTTTATTATGCCCATTAGCCAATAATCCAATTCATCCTCTAAAAATCTGACTTCGTCCAGAGGGTCAGATTGTGCTCGTTTGCCTTCCAAGTCAGTTTCACCTGAAACATCAATCACATGGATCAATGCATCGCTTGGTATCAAATCGTTCAGAAACTGGTTGCCCAATCCTTTGCCTTCGTGCGCCCCAGGGACAAGTCCTGCAACATCCAACAATTTGACAGGTATAAAACGATATTTACCCATGATATAGCCGTGTTTGGGTTTTGGGTTAATATTCATCCTTACTCCTACATCTTCTACTTTAACGTATCCGATACCTTCGTTTGGTTTGATTGTTGTAAATGGATAATCTGCCATTTCAACAGATGTTAATGTTAATGCTGAGAATAATGTGCTTTTTCCTTTGTTTGGCGCCCCCACAATTCCAATCAACATTTTAAACACTTCAACCTTCAAAAACACAATTTTACAATTTATTTCTTCATGTAGATTACTGATGTTGGGTATGCAAACTCAATCTTATTCTTGTCAAACTCCTTTTTTATTTCCATGTTGACTTTGTCGATAAGTTCTAATCTTCTGCTGACATCTTTTACATAATACCTGAACCGCAGAATAATGGCAAAGTCGCCAAACTCTTCAACATAAACTGTTGGCTCACCAACACCGTCAATTCTTTCGATTATATCTTTTAAAATCTGTTTTGCCTTTTCAATCTTTTTGTATGTTGTTTCATACACAATGCCTATTTTCATGTCAACTCTTCTCTTTTTGCTCCTAGAATAATTTTCAATGACATTGCTTGCAATCACAGAGTTTGGGACGATGAGTTCAGTGCCGTCAGTGGTCTTGATTTTGCAGTATCTCAAGTTAATCTCCTCAACTGTTCCATAATAATCCTTGAAATGAATAAAGTCATACAACTCAAACGGCTGGTTTGCAAATATTACTGCACCGCCGAGCACATCTTCTAATGAAGCGCGTGCGGCCATTGCAACGGCCAATCCTGCAATCCCTAAACCGCCCAAGATTGCAGTAATGTCATACCCCGCGTTCTGTATCAGTACTAATATTCCAATACCGAATATTGTGAGCCGCACGCCGTCTTTGATTATCGGGACAAGTTGGTCGTCAAGCTTGGATTTTGTTCCTTTTGTGTATGGGATTATGTATATGTCAAACAATTTGTCAAACAATCGTGTCAACAACCAGATCAATGTTAAAATTATTAATACATCTCTAATGTTTGATATCAAATTCAATAATGACGGTTCAAGATTGATAAACAGATAAATTGATAACCATAACCCTATTATCACAACAAACACAACCAATGGCTCTTCTACCATGTCAATTATTATGTCATCAATGTCGCTTTTTGTTTTCTCAGTAATCCTTCGTATATAGGTTTTGAAGATGTAGTACAACACCTTTGCCATGATTGCAGTCATAAGCACGCAAAGCATTGCAAGTATGTATCCGCCCAATGGTGTGCCGAATATGTCTGTTCCTAAGAATGGAATATTATTTATAATCCAGTTTGATGTTGCATATGAAAAAGTATTGCCTGTATAATTCATCATATCACCTAAATCACCTAATTCTCTAATAATTTAAAATCTATCAAATTAACAATTTTTAACGGTTAACGGATCTTGTTTAATATATTTGCAAGATTGTTGGCCTGTTCAGTTGTAGCTGTGTATGTAAACAATGGGTCCAATATAACGTCGCCAAGTTCCCATGATGTTATCATATTCAGCGGTCCTTTTATTGCTGTAAACTCAGCACGTGCAGCCTTCTTTTCCTTTGCACCGATCGGAGCAGCTTTTGGAACTGTTGGAGCTTTAACTTCTGCCATGAAGATAATAAACTAATAATGCTTTTAAATGTTGTTATATGGTATTGGTTCTGTCCTAAATAATTATATGTTGAATTACCCAGCTTCAAGAAAAAGTATTGCAAAACTTTTGTTTGTGAAATGGTCAATATTTCTGGTTAGTGGATTGACCAAAGATTTATAAATACCTGGTCACTATTATAACCATGGACAGATTAAGTTTAGTAAAAAGCAACCCATGGTGGGAGGATAAGAATACTATCAACACAGACGAAAAAATAATAAAGTATGATGGTAGCAAAGTAAAATACAACCTCAGTATTTCATTAAGACCAAACACAATAACTGTGATTAGGGGTCCTAGGCAAGTAGGGAAAACAACACTCATAAAGCTTAAGATTAGAGAATTGATCAAAAATAATATATCTCCATATTCTTTGTTTTTTTATTCTTGTGACATGTTAAAGAAAACCGAACATTTGGTTGATTTGATAGAAACATATTATGATGTAATCATGCCTTTGGGAATAAAACCTATAGGGATATTTCTTGATGAGGTTACAAACATCAAAGATTGGGCTGTAGCGATTAAACATTTAAAAAACAAAGGTTTGTTATCTGATTGTGCTGTCTTGATAACTGGTTCAAATTCTATGGACCTTAAAAAAGGTTCAGAAAAATTGTCTGGTCGGGGGATTGAAGGAAATGAATGGTTTTATTATCCTCTTCCTTTTAACACTTACTGTGATGTTGTATCAAGCATAAAACCTTCAGAAGTAACACTCAAACATGTTTTAGGTGTGAGAGCATTAAACAAAAATGAAATAAAAGCGTTTTCAATAAATTCTTCAAGTACTAAACTAAAATACCTTTTTGATATGTTTATGAAAACCGGAGGATTTTTGAAGGCAATAAACGAACGTGAAAATGAAAGAACTGTTTTTGAAACATACATAAGATGGATTGAAGGGGATCTTACATATTTTAAGAAAGATGTTGTGTATGCTAAACAGGTGGCTTCTGCATTATTAAATAAACAAGCATCCCAAACATCATTACGTTCGATTGTAGATGAAACTGAGATAGGTTCACATATCACTGTTAGAGAATATATCACTCTTTTTGAAGAGATGCGATTGTTGTTCGAGCTTACAAAGTTTGATACATCAAAAAAAAAGCTAAAACCAAAAAAAAGAAAAAAATATCATTTCATAGATCCTTTGTTGTACCATTCTGTATCTTTATGGTGCAATACAAAAACAAATGAAGAGACGATAGTAGAAGGGATAGTTGCTGCTCACTTGTATAGATATGCCCAACAGAATTCTATGGAGATAGGTTTCTATAATGATGGGAATAATGAAGTAGACATTCTATTAAAAACAAAAGATGGCTCATTCATTCCTGTAGAGGTCAAATGGTCAAAACGAGTAAGAAAATCAGATTTCAAAGGTTTATACAAATTTGGGAGAGGAATACTGGTGACAAAGAACGAGTATGGTGTTGAAAAGGATAGATACATAAAAATTCCTGCATTTGCTTTCCTTGCTTCCTTAAAGATAAACCCGCTTCAAAAAGTGATTTATATTTAGACACTAAAACTTAATCCTTTTCCCATTCAAAATTCTGGTTTATAAAATGGCCAAACTTTGCAGTCTCATAAAAAACCGGTCTGCGCAGGTCTAATTCCTCAATCATATTTTCAACACTAAAATCTTTCAACATTGAACCAACTGATACTTTTTTATTGTCAATGTAAGCTTCTAAGCAGACGGGTTCACCTTTTCCGATGACATAACCTACTTTGACAAGTGCTTCTCTACCGCCTTGTGAAGTTAACAGTTCCTTTGCAACCTTGCGTGCATAATATGTTGCACTGCGGTCAACCTTTGTTCCATCTTTGCCATTCGGGCAACCACCGCCTATCTGTGCAAGCCCGCCATACAGGTCAAGTGCAACCTTTCTCCCTGTCAACCCAGAGTCTGCCAATGGCCCGCCCTTAACAAAACTGCCGCTGTTGTTTATGTACATGTTAGTTTCGTCATACATATATTTGCCCAGAATGGGTATGACAAGTTTTGACATTATGATTTCCTTAATTTCTTCTAACTCGATGTTGTCATCGTGCTGTGCAGCGATTATGACATTCTCAAGCACAAACTCGTCGCCATACCCTTCACCTGTCAACATTACCTTACCGTCCGGCCTGAGAACATCAATCTTTTTCCTTAACTTCTCATATTCCTGTGCAATCTTAACACTCAGTACATGTGGCAGGTGAAGTTTCTCATCAGTTTCATCAATCGCATAACCATACATCATTCCCTGGTCACCCGCAGTGACAGTTGTTTTCCCAATGCCTACACTCTTTGCAATCTCTTGTGATTGTGGTTTTATGTTAATCTTAATTTCTACATTGTCAGCTGTGAACCCATATTCATTTTTTGTATACCCCGCCTCTGTTATGACTTTTTTGATTATGCCAACTATTTTATCTTCTGAGAACTTATGTTCTGACAACACTTCACCGAACACATTAACATTTAACCCTGAGACTGTAGAATCTACTGCGACATGTGAGTACGGATCATTTTTAATAAAATAGTCGACAATCATATCAGAAATCTGGTCGCATAACTTGTCAGGGTGGCCCCTGAAGACATATTCACTCATTCTTATCATGAGTTTCACCTTCTTCATCTTTTTTTTCTTTCCTGCTTTTGTCGTCATGTTTAATCTTTGAAGGGCATGACGGGTTTAAACACAACTCATATTCATTGCCCCTCTTTGGTTTAACTTTGACGACCGGGGCGCCACAGTATTTGCAACTCTTGCCGGTTGCAGTGACAGTAACATTCTGCGGCAGAGGATATGTAACTTTACACTTTGGAAAATTACTGCATCCGACAAATTGCTTTTTACTAACCCTTGCAGTGCGTATGACTAAGTTGCCTCCGCACTTTGGACATTTCCCCATTACGATTTCATTCTTGATAGACTCTACAAGTTTTTTTCCAATGTCGCTTTCATGAGCTTTAAACTTCTTTGATATCTTTTCAACAGTTTTTCTTCCTTCATTGATAACCTTTTCTTTCATCTTTTCTGCCTTGTCAACCGGTTGCTCTTGAATCTTTATCATCTCACGTTCAAAATGTCTTGTAAGTTTCTCGTCCAATATCTCTGGACAGAACGGTTCAAGTGCATAGTATATTGCCATGCCCAAAGGTTTAACCTCAATACTTCTCCCTTCTAAGTATCCGCGTTTAAACAATGTGTCAACAACCACTGCCCTTGTTGCCTTTGTCCCAAGTTCACGTTTTTCAAGTTCTGAAATCAGTGTTGCCTGCGTATACCTGTTAGGCGGCTTGGTCATCTTTTTAGTGCTTCCAAACTTTGGCGATACACTTCCCTTTTCAATGTTGGGCGGTTCAACTTCACTGAGTTTTGAGAATGGGTAATATTCAAGCCATCCTTTGGTTATGGTGTGCGTGCCTTTTGCAATAAACTTTTCGCCTTCTGATGTCAATGTGGCATTCCATGTCTCCCTCTCAGCAGACGGTGCAAGGCACGCCAAAAACCTGCGGACTATTAAGTCATAAAGTTTAGATTCCCTGCTTCCCTTCTCAAGATTGTTTGGTATGATGCCTGTGGGATGGATTGCAGGATGGGCAGGGTCGTCTTTTTTGCCCTCTTTAGGTTTAACCCTGTTTTCTTTTATTAATTTGTTTACAATGTCAGAATATTTCTTTTGTTTTGAAAGTTGAGTTAATATCTTTTTTATGCCCAAACGTTCTGGCAGTTTCTGTGATGATGTTCGCGGGTATGAAATATACGAATTTTCATACAATGTCTGTGCAAGTTGTAATGTCAATGACGGTGGAAACTTGAATGAGTTGTAAGCTTCAACCTGCAACGATGTCAAGTCAAACGGCGGCGGGGGTTGTAGCGGTTTCTTTGTTTTTTTGATTCCTGTGATCTCAGATTTGCCTTTCCTAACTTTTTTGAGGATGTCCTTGACCTCGTTTTCATCAGTAAACCGTCCTTTTTTGTGGAAAAATCTTAGTTTGTTTACGTCTGCCCATAGTTCCCAGTAGGGTGTTGGTATAAACTTTTTGATTTGTTCTTCTCTCTTTACAAGGAGTGAAAGAGCAGGCCCCTGCACTCTGCCGATTGATAAGATTTTCTTAACTTTATTCTTGCGTAATGTATTCATCAATGCGCGCGACAGGTTGATACCATAATACCAGTCCAATATGTGCCGTGCCTCGCCTGCATATGAGTTTTGAAGGTCGAGCTCAAACCTGTCATTGTATGCATCAATCAAATCTTTTGGTGTGAGCGCAGAGAATTTCATTCGCAACAGTTTAGCGTTTTTTTGTTTGCACCCGAATCGTATGATGTTGTATCCGATGAGTGACCCTTCAATGTCGAAGTCGCAGGAATTTATGATTTCGTCAGCATCCTTACTGATTTTTTTAATCAGTTGGAGATATTTTTTAGTGTATGCTGCTTTTGGGTTGACTTCATATATCGGTTTCCATTCAATGTCAAACACTGGATACTGAAACCAATGTTTACCACCCTTTTCTGTTAATGAGTATACATGCCCGACTGCTGACACTACAAATGTTTTTTTGCCGTCCTTATCAAAAACGTAATAGTTGACGTCTTTGTCTTTAACCCTTTCAAATTTGCCAGATGACAAAGCACGTGCGACCTTTTCAGCAACTTTAGGTTTTTCACAGATAATCAAACGCATAATCGGTTTAGTTACCCTAATGTTTAAAAAACATTAAGTTCCATTAGGTATCATGGCCCATATGATGGAATTGAAGTCAAAAGAAGATGAATTGCACAGTAAAACTATTGAACATGCAGAGAAAGTTCTGCCCACGATCAGGATCAAGCCTGACGAACCTAAGATGAAACGGTCTGAAATTAAGATGCAAATGTCCATATTAGCTATTGATGAAAAGGATTATGCAACTGCTGAAAATGTATTGAACGATGTTATAAGGAATACTAATAATACTATGACAAAACTGATGGCGCTTGAGACGTTGGGCAATGTTTACAGGACAACAAAGAACTTTAAAGGATTGAGTTATGTATTGTCAAGGCTTACAACGTTGCGGCAGCATCCTGATGATTATGTTGAACATGGCAATGTTTTGTTGATGTTAAAACAGTTTGATGATGCAAAGAATAAATACATCAAAGGTGCTGAGTTGAGTATTGGCCATGAATCACGGGCACGGTGTTATGCGTTAGCATATGTGTCTACTGTTTTGAACGGCAAGCCTGAACAGGATTTATTGCTTCGCGCAGTCAGGTCGTCCCCGGATGCTACTGTCAAGATGTTAAGGTTTTTAGAAGAAGGGTTAAACATCCCAAAAAGTAAACTGGCAGTTTATCATAGGCAGGTTGTTGACATTATGAATGCTCATGAAGGATTTAAAGAAAAACTTAAGATGATTGTTCCTGTCAAGGTTTAATTTTTGTATTATGTGCGCATGCACATTTTAGGTGTAGGTTTATGGACGTTGAAAAGATTAGACTTTTAGCTTTAAAGCATGCATTAAAGAATGCGTATGATTATGGCAAGGCAGTTGCGGGCAATGTGGTGGGCAAGGTTATTGCAGAAGAGCCAGAAAGCAAAAGTGACATGAGATTGACGATGAAGATCATTAATGAAGTTGTCAATGATGTAAATAATATGTCAAAAGATGAGATTAAAAGTGAAATGGAACAGTTTGAGTATGTCCAGAAGATTGAGAAAAGTAATCTTGAAAAGATTAAAGATAAAGTGCCAAATGCTGTTGACGGCGGTGTTGTAACACGTTTACCGCCCGAGCCAAACGCAGCTGCTCTTCACATAGGTCATGCCAAGGCAATGTGGTTGGACCGCACAGTTGCTGACTTGTTCAGCGGGAGGTGTATCTTGAGATGGGATGACACTAATCCTGAAAAGGAACGGGACGAGTTTGTTGAAGAGATTAAAAAGGATTTGGAATGGTTGGGAATAAAGTGGGACAAAGAGGTTTACACTTCTGATTATATTGAAAAGATGTATATGTTATGTGAAAACCTTCTTAAGGAAGGCAATGGTTATGTGTGCACATGTTCACCTGAAAGGATGCATCAGAATAGAGTTGAAGGCAGGGAATGCGAATGCAGAAACCGGTCGCCTGATGAGAACCTTAAGTTGTGGAAAGATATGTTAGATGGGGAAATAAAACCTGGGAAGGCCGTTGTCAGGATGAAAGGTAATATGAAATCAAACAATACTGCGATGCGCGATCCTGCACTGTTCAGGATTATTGACATTGAGAATAAGCCGCATTTTAGGCAGGGGGAAAAGTATAGAGTGTGGCCATTGTACGATTTTACGTCGGCAGTCATGGATTCTCCTGATATGTTAGGCATAACCCACCCGCTCAGGAGCAAGGAGTATGAGCTGAGGAATGAACCGTATTTTAAACTTCAAGAATACCTTAAACTGAAAAAGCCTGAACTTATTACAATATCTCGGTTGGTGATACCTGGGTACCCTGTGAGCAAGAGACTGATCCGTCCACTCGTTGAAGATCATAAGGTGTGGGGGTGGGACGACCCGCGTCTTGTGACAATCAAAGGGCTTGCACGGAGGGGCATATTGCCTGAGGCTATCAAGAATTTTGTTCTTCAGTTTGGCATCAGTACTGCCGAGAGTTCGCCAAGCTTAGAATCATTGTTTGCAGAAAACAGAAAATTGATTGACCCGATTGCAATGAGGAGAATGTTCGTTCCAAATCCTGTTAAGATTAAAGTTGAAAATGCAGAAGATAAAACTGTTATCTTAGACAACCATCCTAACAATGACTTGGGCAGTAGGGAGATTAGTGTTGGCAGTGAATTGTATATTGCAAAAGAGGACTTTGATAATATTAAGGAGGATGAGGTTGTCAGGTTAAAAGAGTTGTATAATGTTAAACGGGAGCATGATAAGTTTGTGTATGTAGGTGATGAAGTTATTAAAGGGTCTAAAAAGGTTCAGTGGAGTCCTTTGAATGGGATAGAATGTAAGGTTTATGTTCCTGGCAGGTTGTTCAATGACGATGGGAGTATTAATGAAAACAGTATGACTATAATCACTGGCATGTGTGAACCGTCATGTGTAGGATTAAAACAAGGCTCCATTATACAGTTTGAAAGGTTTGGGTTTGTTAGAGTTGACAAAGAGGAACCGTTGACGTTCATATTTTCTCATAAGTAGTAAATGTGAAATCTGTATATAAAAATTTAATTTTAATC
Organism: Microcaldota archaeon; assembly: GCA_021158105.1. Taxonomy (GTDB): domain Archaea; phylum Micrarchaeota; class Micrarchaeia; order Anstonellales; family JAGGVH01; genus JAGGVH01. The sequence continues at coordinate 5,192 of JAGGVH010000012.1, read as the reverse complement.
ATATAAGTCATTTTATTGACCAAAAATGGTTAAAAATCGTCATTATAATGACCAAAAGTAAACTTTATAACCTTTTCTGTTCTATAATACTATTATGGAGATGTTTATCAAACGATTGTTTCAAATTCAGAATAGGGTTATCCAGAATCTTCCTGATACAAAGAGATTTTTTTATTATGACATAAAAAGATCACTTGAAATGGATAAGCCTCCGTCTGCAATAATGATTCATGGATTGAGAGGAGTAGGAAAAACTATATCTTTGCTTCAAAACATGAAGAAAGATAGTGTATATTTAAAGGTGGACGGTATTGGGTTCAGGATTCATTCTTTGTATGATACAGTAGAATATATGTATAATAATTATGGGTATAACACTTTTATGATTGATGAAATTCATACATATGAAAATTGGGAAAATGAGATTAAAAATTTATATGATGACTTTAATGATATCAAACTTGTGCTTAGCGGATCATCCTCTTTAATAGCAAAGACAAAAGGCGCCGATTTATCACGACGACTTAAAATGATTCATGCACGTCCGATGTATCTTTATGAATATGTGATGTTTAAGACAGGAAAAAAGCCGAAGAGATATTCACTTGAGGAAATGGTTAATAATCCTATGAAAATTAATCTTGAAATTGAACAAATGTTTCCTAACATTTATTATCTCCTTCAAGAGTATATGCGATTTGGTGGATTGCCAATATATTTTAGAAATACTGATGTTGTACCATTGATAACCAATGCTATCAAAAAGGTTGTTTATGTTGATATACCCAACATTCTTGATAATGTTACTCTTAAAACACTAAAAAAGTTAGAAAATGTAATATTATATTTAGCGCTTTCATCACCCGGCGAGTTTAGTTATGAAACAGTTTCGTCATCAGTAGGGATGTCAAAAGGTGTGGCATATGAATTGATGTCAGTGTTGCATGAATCTGATTTAATAAATTTTCTAAGTGTTGCAAATAAAAAAAGCACTGTTAAGGTAAGGAAAAAAGTTAAGGTTTATTACACCCATCCAACGTTGAGGCATTCAATTTTGTTGTCATCTGGTGAGGTTGAAAACATTGGAGCATATAGAGAAGAATATTTTTATCATCATGTTAATATGTATAATGTGGGTTGTGTCAAAAGAAGGACAAAAGAGCCTGATTTTGAAGTAAATATAGGTAGAAAAAAATATCTTTTTGAGATAGGAAAACATAAAACCGGCAAAAGTAAAGAGTTTATAAATGTTTATGATTCTGATAAGACAAAATATCCTTTATACATGTTTGGTTTTTTAAAATGAATAAATGTATAAGTTGATTATCATTTAAGTCATTTTATTGACTAAAAATGGCTAAAAATCGTCATTATAATGACTAAAAAGTATTATTTCTTTTTTACAACTGCTTTTGCCTCAGCCTTCATCGTAAGTTTGATACCAACAACTTTTGAATTTCCGTTGTTGTCCCTTGAAACGCCAAGAACTGCATCAGCAGATTTTAATACTTCATCATTATGAGATACAACAATGAATTGTGAATTTTTTGACATATTTTTTATTAACCTTGCTAACAGTTTACTGTTCTCCTTGTCAAGTGCTGCATCAACTTCATCCATCAGATAAAACGGTGACGGTCTTATCATCTGAATTGCTAATATTAAAATTATTGATAATACTGTTCGTTCGCCGCCTGACATCGAGTCAATGTATGTCTCTTTACCGTTGTATGTAACTTTTATTCTTAGCCCGGAATTGAAAGGGTTGTTATAGTCGTCAAGGATTAATACTGCTTCGCCATGCATTAAGTTTGAATACATTTCTTTGAACTTATCATTAATCCCGTTAAACACTTCAATGAATACGTCGCGTTTTCTCTGTTCAATCTCGTCGATCATTCTGTATACTGCCTTCTTCTCATCTTCAAGCCTGGTTATTCTCTCCCTAATCTCATCCATCTCCTTCTTCTTTTCCTCATAGATTTCAGGAGCGCGCAGGTTAACGTTTCCCAGTTGGTTTAATGTGTTTTCATACATTTCCATTATCTCTTGCAACCTGTTCTCTCCAGCATCGATCAATGGATATTTATTAAATTCTTCATACTCACCTTTCAAATCGCCCAACCGGGTCTCAAGGCTGACCTTTTGAACTTCAAACCCGTTGAGTTCGCCTATGGTGCGCTCCATCTTGCGTTCAATGTTGCCCTTCTGAGTACTGAGTTCGTTTAACATGTTGTCTAATTCTCTTAATTCACTCCACAATGACTCCATCTTTTTGCTTATAGTTTTAACTTTCACAGAAAGTTCTTTTTCTTTCTTTTCATTCTTCACAATCCGCTTTTTAGTGTTTTCTATCTCTGTTGCTTTGTTTTCTATGTCCTGATTAATCTTGTCCTGCCTGTTTTTTAGTGTGTTAAGGTTTTCTGACAACATGTTCTTTTCCTTTTTCATTGATGCAATGTTTGTTTTAAGTTCTGTTATCTTCTCGTTTAATGTTTCCCGTTGTTTGTCAATCGCAGACCTCTTCTTTTTAAGTTTCTCTGCCTTGTCACCGATCTGTTTTTTAAGTTCATTGATTTTTTCTCTTACAATTGTCAACTCCCTCTTATTATCGTTAAGTTCCTGATTTTTTATCTTAATCTTATTTTTGACATCATTGATCTTATCAGTATAATCCTCTGCCTTGTACATGTTAAGTTCTGTTTCGACAGACCTTAGCCTTACTTCTAACTGTGCACGTTCTCTTCTTTTTGTGCTCATCTTGTCCCGAATTTCTGACAATGTTGAATATATAAGTTCCCTCTGTTGTTTAACCTCTTCAAGTTCTTTGTTATAACTGTCATATTTCCGCTTTGCAGACAACTTAGAACTTTTTCCTCCTGTTATCACGCCGCTAAGCTCAAACAATTCACCTGTCAATGTCACCATCCTGTATTTGTTTATGTATTTCTTGGCTTCAGCAACATCTTTCACCAGAATAGTGTTGCCAAAGACAAACTGTATAACTTTATCATATTCTGGTGCGGAATGGACATATTTTGTGATGTTCCCCATGCCTTTATCAGTTTTGACAACGGGTTTTGCCACTATCTTATCCAGAGGGATGAATGTAGCGCGCCCTACCCCTTTAGTTTTAAGTTGTTTAATTATCTTTGCAGCAACATCAACATTATCGACTACGATGTAGTTTAACCGTCCACCGCCTGCAGCGGTTATTGCGTCAGAATATTCATCATTAAACTCTATCAAGTCAATAACTGGACCGTGTATCCCTTTAATCTGTGTTTTAAGGTTTTCTATGAATGGCATTGCAGGGTTAATACTCTTACCTATGAACGGGCGCAGTGAAGCAATCTTCTCTTTAAGGTCCAACAGTCTACGGTCAAGTTCTGGCAGTTCCCTGTTCATCTGTTTTTCCTTCTGGAAAAGGCGTTCAATGTCTTTTTCTAATGATTTGATGTCCCTGTGCAATGTATCCTTCTCATCTTTCATCTTTTCTAAGTCATTGCCACCCATCTGCCCAGAATATGCTGATAATAGTTCTTTATAACCGTTGACTTCTGCTTCTAACCTGCCCAGTGATTCTATTAATTGTTTCTCCTTTTTCATATAATTTTCAAGCTGCATTTCATAAGTTGAGATTGTATTATCTTCCTCAATCTTGCCGAACATTTTAAGTTTGACCTGTATCTCTTTAAGCTCCTTCTCAGATTTCCACAATTGTTTGCTTATGTTATCAAACCGCATTTGAGTTTTATTGATTTCATCGTTGAGTGCATGGGCGTCCTTCTTAATGTTTTCAATGTCTGCCTCAAGCGAAATTATTTTTTGTTTGTCAACATTAATCTGGACATGAATCTGTTCAAGAGTTTTCATGTGCTGTTTTTGTTCGCTGTCTTCATTGATTTTGTTAACTATCTCTTCCTTCTTTGACGACAGTTCTTTTATCCTGTTTTCTAATAATGCGATGTCTTTCTTGTATTCATCTTTCTTCTTTTTAAGGTCAACATACCTCTTCATTAGTTTTTCTAATTGTTTTTCAGTCTTATTCATCTGGATGTATAACAAAGAACCTTTAGCGCGCTTATACATGTTTTCGGCTTCTTTATATTTTAATGCGTCATCCTTTTCTTTTTCCAGTTCTTTTAAGTATCCGTCCCTTTCAGACAAGACAATGTTGGCATCGTCAATCCTCCTCTGAACTTCGTTAAGTTCTCTCACTGCTTCGTTCTTCTTCTGGTCATATTCTGCAATGCCTGAAACGTCATCGATTATCATCCTGCGCTCCTTAGGGTTCATCTCAACAAACTTCTGCACCATGCCCTGTGCAATGACATTATGTTCACCGAGAGACAGGTTATACTTTCTTAGCGTGTCAATCATTGCATACCTTTTGACAGTCTTGCCGTTGACTTTATATTTTGCTTTACCGTTTGGTGTGATTATTCTTTTGAATTCTATTTCTTTACCATCACCTGTGTCGACAACTAATGTGACCGCCGCTTCGCGTGATGAATGATTGACCAGCCCTGCAATGTTTTTTATGCGCAGTGATTTCATACTGGTTTCACCGAACGCAAAACGTATCCCGTCGATTATGTTACTCTTCCCTGAGCCGTTCGGGCCGGCAATGGATGTAAACTTATGATTAAACAAGATGTTAGCATGTTTAAATGATTTGAATCCTTTTAACCTTAAGGATTTTATTGATACCATCTTCTGACCTCATCTTAAATTATTCATCCTGGTATGACTGTCGCGCGCACGTGTCCTGATGTTGTATGTGAAACGCCCATTTCATCGGTGTATGTCAACGTAAATCTTATTTTCATGTTCTCGCCAACTACGTTTTCTTGGGTTCTATAATCTGCGGTGCATTCTCCTTCTTCGCCTTGATTGATGGAAGGATAACCTGTATCTGCATTAAAACAATCAGAATCTTGTAATTCCATGTGTGAACCCTCTATAATTTCCATTGAAGAAGGAGTTGCAATAGATATGTTTCCACCTTGGTTGTTCCTAAACTTAAAAATTAACTTAACGTCTCCTCCGTGTTGTGTTATTGCAGCAGCCTCGCAAGGCAAATCAGGATGAACAAAGCATTCTGATGGCGCAGGACGTTTCCATATCCCGCTCCCTATAAGTATTGCTATGACAGCTAATATGATTAACAATGCCCACCCATAACTCAT
>JAGGVH010000001.1 GCA_021158105.1 Microcaldota archaeon | reverse complement strand
GCAGAATATTCATACACTGAAATGATTTCAGTGGCAGGGTTTACACGCAAAAGCGATTCTGTGCTTAAAAAAGCATACATTCCAAAAAATGATAACTCAGGACTACAATTCTTCGGAACCAACCCTCACGAATTTGAGACTGCTCTTACCATATTATCAAACATTGACACATCCCCGAAATCATTAGATTTAAATATGGGTTGTCCAGTGGCAAAGGTTATGAACATTGGTGCAGGAGCATCACTGCTTAAACATCCAAAAAAAGTAGATAATATTATCAAGATATTAACAAAGTATCCTCTGCCAGTATCAGTCAAAATACGTTTGGGCATAGACAGAACAGACGAATGGAAAAATGTCATGACAGTGCTCAACGATTATGACCTTCAACATATAACTGTCCACTTACGCACTGCAAAACAGATGTATTCTGGCAAGGCACAATGGGAACTTTTAGAAGAAATAATCAGTAAAAGTAATAACCCAATCATTGCAAACGGCGACATTAAAGATCAAAATGATGCAGAATACCTGATTAGTATGGGCGCAAAAAATGTCATGGTAGGAAGGGCGGCATTATCAAACCCTTTTATGTTTGAAGGGGAAGTAAACTCGTATGACAATGCAAAAGATTTCATAAAGGAATATGAACAGTTAGCAAAAGAATATGATTGTTATGATCATGTCATGGTCAAACGGTTAAAAACTAAGATTTTTAGAGGGTTTAAAGGTGCGAAGAAAATCAGGAAAAATATAACTTAAACTATTTTTTCTTTTCCACTTTGATTGTCACTACTTTATTCTTTTTAACCTTTTTAACCTCAAACGTATACCCATCATACTCAAATGTATCTCCCACTTCTGGTATATCTTTAATGTTCATCACAACAAACTCGCTCACTGTTGACACGTCATCAGGAAGTTTAATTTCTGTTTTATCATACAAGTCATCACTGTTAAGGTCGCCACGTATTATGTATCCATTGCTTGTCTTCCACACCTTCCGTTCAATCCTATCAAACTCATCATACACTTCACCCACTATCTCCTCAAGAATATCTTCCAATGAAACCAACCCAACCACAGTAGCCCTGTCATCAAGCACAATGGTCAATAACTGTTTTTCGGCTCTCATCTTTTCAATGATGTCGTCAAGCGGGGTATATTCTGAAACAAACAATGGCTTGTGCATTATATTCTTAACTTTCTCAGTCTTCCAATTCTTATGGTGCAAAATATTTATCAAATCTCTAATGTTAACTATCCCTTTAATGTTATCAAACTTCTCATGATAAACAGGAATGCGCGAGTGCGACTGTTTTTTCTTTCTCATGATTGTAATCAAATCATTAACAGTTATGTCATCTTCAACTGCAAAGATCTTATCCCTTGGAATCATAACATCCTCTGCAGTCTTACCAGTCAACTCCAAAACACCTAACAAATATTCCTTCTCCTCTTCATCAATCTCGCCTTCGCTGACGCCGATCCGTATCATCTCTTCAAGCTCACCTTCTGTGATGGTAGGTGAACGTTTAACACCAAAAGCATTACGAAGGATAGTTATAAATGCATTATAAACATAAACAACAGGAAAAACTAACAAGTACCAAAAATATAACGGCCCGCCGATCAGTAAAAGATATTTCTCTTTATACTTTGTAGCAATTATCTTAGGAAATATCTCACCAAATGTTAATATAATAAAAGTCATAACACCTGTAACGATTGCAACACCATAATTGCTTGAGAACGCCAACGCGATCTGTGTGGCCAATGCAGTAGCACCAATGTTAACTAGATTATTGCCTAACAATATGGCGATTATAATCTCGTCCTGTTTTGTTTTAAGCTTCTCAAGTATCCTATTATTTTTTATCTCTGCAATCGTCTTAGCACGTGCTAATGTCAAACTTAACAGTGCACTCTCGCTTGATGAAAACACTGCAGAAAATATTATTAATATGATCAATAAAACCAATGAAACCAACATAAAATCATATACAAAAATAGAATTTATAAATCCTATTGTTAAATAAGAGGGTCATGATTACTGAGATTTTGATAGGTATCAACATATTAATGTTTATTATACAATTGCTCCTTCCCGGGTTTACCAATCTTATGATGTTTGACCCGTTACAGCCGTTTGAATTGTGGAGGTATTTCACATCAATGTTTGTCCACGGGGGAATGTTTCACATTTTGTTAAACATGTATGCATTGTTCATCTTCGGCAAACCAGTAGAAAAGAAGACCAACCTGCTTTTGATTTATCTGTTGTCAGGACTGGCAGGAAACGTGTTATACATAATGCTGGCGCAGACAGGGTTTATTCCCATGATCCCGGCATTGGGCGCAAGCGGAGCGGTTTATGGCATCTTGGGCGCGTTTGTTGTGTTATATCCCAGTGCACGGTTATACTCGTTATATTTCCCGTTCGGCCTGAGCGGTAAATGGGCTGCCATCGTGTTTGCATTGTTTGAATTCATAACAATGTTTTCAAATGACGGCATTGGACATGCTGCACACCTCGGCGGATTGGTAGTAGGATACATCATAGCAAAACTGATAAGCAAAAATGAAATGCAGACATACCCACAACAATGGAGAGTTTATAGTTGGGAACAGATAAATAAATAACAAAATTCAAATTTCAAACCGTTCCAGTGCATCCTCTTCAGTAAAATGCAACTTGCCAGGATAAATCAAAACAAAAGGTGGGCGACCCAGATTTGAATGTTCAAGTTCTTTTATTTTACCATAGGTTATCTTCTGATCATCATAACCCAATCTACTCATAACAATAAGTTTAGTATCATCTGTGATGACTTTTTTCATGCGTTCATTTTCCATCATGCGTAAAATCCTAATACCTTCGCCGGCATCAAGCCCTTCACCTGTTTCATGTATTATGTCCATTAATATTAATGTATGAAGACCCTGGGAAAGGTTTTCAGTTATAACATCATATGTTGTTAAAGGCTTATAATTTTCATACCACCTTGAAAGTGTAACACTCTGACCAAACTTATACATGTGCAACCCGCTCTCGCTTATCGCAACAGACAGGATTGAATTGGAATGGATAATTTTTGACTTTGATTTTAATTGCATGACAAGCGACAAGTGAGTTGTGGCAATCATGGGGTCGCCAGAAATTAATATACAAACATTATTATCCCCTGCTAACTTGATTATGTCTTTCCCGTCTTCAACATAACCGCGGTTGACAAATTTTGCATCCTTGCCAGTCAACTCTTTTATATCGTTCTTTAATTTCCCCCAATCGACAATGCTTGTATACTTTTCAATAAACACAATGTCGCACTTTTTGATTGTGTCAACCCCTTCCAATGTAAGCCCGCGCGAACCATTAATCCCAAAACCTATTAAATAAAGCATCTCTATCACATTGCCACGTTATCTTCTCAAACCCAACCATTTTTCATAATCCTTATGCATGCCTACAAAATAAATTATCCTAATCTTTTCCTTTTCGTCAGTAACATAAACAATCCTATACTGACCTATCTCTTCAACGTTTGTTCCAAAACCATACTTATGATGTCTCCCAGAAGGTTTACTTCTCATTTTTTCAATTTTTTTTATAATTTTAACTTGTACAGATTTACCCAATTTTGAGAAATAGTTGTTCCATCCTTCTCCAAATATGATTTTATACATTCATTTAACCCCATACTTTTTCTTGACTTGTTTCAACGTTTCTGTTTTAAGTTTTCCTTTTTTCCTTTTTTCTTCAAGTTCACTAAGTTTTTGTTTAAGTAAAAATTCTTCTTTATCAAAAATATGATATTCTCTAGCCAAATTAAACACTGCAGAACGAATTGCTTCAGCTTTGGTTTTATAATAACCCTTTTCTATCAAATATTCCAAAATATATTCTGGCACATCTGTAAACCTTACTAATACATCCATATTTACCCCCTTTTATATACTACTTTTATTTTTATACATCAATACATTAATTTATATATTACAATTATATATATATGATATTATTTTGATACCAAAAATATATAAATATTATGTTTTGTGATTTTTCTGATTTCTGATTATGCACCCACCATTACTCTCAACAGATCACGAACACCCGGTGCAAGGCCGAGAGTCATTAAGATTGCAATAAAAAACAATGCATCATCCCTTGATATCTTATTGCCCACTACTTCATCATTAACAAGCTTGACTGCGAGGGCGGAGATGAATACTTTGAGAGCAAAGAAAGTGACATAACCATAACTCCCACCGATTATGGATGACACCACATGCTGCTCACCATAACATCTCCCCAACTGGCGACACGCAGGCTCAAGTGCATTGAACATGTCAACAACCATGAACGTCGCTGCACCGTCAAGTGCATGGCCAAAAACACCCAAAATATAATCCTGAGTTTTTTGTGTCTTAAGTTCATTTCTTAGAAATATGTAAACTATTCCTGTGGCTAACAATGCCAACAGAATGATTAAGATTGGATACATTGGATATTGAATTAATGGAATTAAAATTAGAAAGTTGACCAGCCATAAAACCAGTCCGACCTTCCAAGCAGAAAACATGCCAAAGTCCACTGTCAAAAACTTAATCCTGAATTTAAACTTCTTTTCTATTATGAGCGAAACAAAGAATAATACTGCTGTCAAGATATAAATCCCAGGGGTAACAGTTAATGGCGAATAGTCATAAATATGAAGCGATGAAATGAATGAATATAATGGTGAAAACAATCCGTTGGATTGTATGTATTCGCCAACACGCGAAATGCCATTGTATGAATCATAACTGTCAACGACCACGCGAAACGTACTGCCAAAAAGTATGAAAACAATTAAAGTGGTTAAAAATTTCTTGTCGATCTTATAATTCTTCTTTATCCATTTATACCCAAAATATAATGCGATCAATGCGATAACTGCATAAGTTAATGTGTTGTACATGTTGTACCCCTTGTGCATCCAAAGGTAATCCCAATAATATTCTTTTATAAAACCAAAAAAGTCAACCATCCATACACCCTTTCATTCATATTCATATTATACTACTTCTCATTTCATTTTACATTTCATTTTATTTAAGATAAATCTCGCCAACATATTTATTGTATGTTCTAAAGTCATCACTGGTTTTCCTGCCGTCCTCGCGCAATTTAATGTATTGGTATAACTTGGAATCCATGTCATCTGCAAAATATACTGCAACCGCCTCAGGCAACATCGGTTTTCGCGGTGAACCGAAATCACCACTCCCGTGATGTGATAAGATAATATGAACAAGTTTTAGTTTAAGCGTTTCAGGAAACCCGGGGATCTTGTCAATCTTTTCAAGTATCATGCTCGCGCCGAGAGTAACATGACCCAACAACATGCCCTGTTCTGAAACACGGATGTTTGTTGACATCTCAAACTCCTTAATCTTGCCAATGTCATGAAGTAACGCGCCGGTTATCAACAAGTCATGATCCATTACCGGATATAAACTGTAAGCAACTTCACACACCTTAACAACGTTCAATGTATGTTCTAACAATCCACCGATGTATGGTTGGTGAAGGTACATGGCAGCTGATGACTTCTTAAAAATGTCCGCAAATTCTTGGTCATCAAAGAATGAATGCAAAAGCTGGTTCAGATGAGTATCGTGCACTGAATCAACATACTTCATAAATTCGTTAAACATGTCATCAATGTTCTTATCAGTCTTGGCAACAAAATCTTCAATGTCATACTTCATAACCTGTTCTATGACACCATCTGGAGGGTTGACATCAATCTTTTTCTTATTTCTCCATTCACTGACCACTCCTTTAATATGTACAACATCATTCTTTGAAAAACTATTAAACACCTTCTCAACCTGTCCAATGTCATTGCCCCCCCAGTATGACACTTCAATTTCACCGGTCTTGTCAGCAACGCCTATATCAAACATATAACCGTTTGCATAATTACGTATACCATGCTTATACTTAACAGAAAACAATGTGTCAACCTTCATACCATTATCAAAATCCTTAATATATCCATTTTTCATAATCTCCACCCCATAAATAAAAAGTAATAGGACATTAAAAAGCTTTCTATTATTAGACAATGAACATTTAATCAAATGTTAAAAAATAATATTGAAGCGGAGAAGCTCCTTGCTCTAAAGAGCAAAGTATGCTTCATCCGTTCAATAGCTGTTAAATTCGGCTTCGGCATTCATCCAACAGCTAAAGCAGTTGGTTTTCTGCCGAATTTAACATAAAATTAAGGTGTAATCTGTACATTTCTAACTTCTTTTACACTTGAAACTTTTGGCTCAACCCTTTCAAACTTAAACACCTTTCCAGACAAAGGATCAACTAATATGCCTGTATATTTCCCTGTTTTTACAACTATGCCTGATGCATTCTTTTTCACTTTCTTAGTCTTAGCCATTATAATCACCCCATACACCCCACAAATCTTCAATCACACAGGTTTGATATTTGTGGTTATAGTTATACTATTATGTATATGAAGGTTTATAAATATTGTTGTTAAATAAGGTTAAATATGATTACATATAGGACAAATTAAACGAAAACCTGGTAAACCAAAAACAGAATAAATAATGAACTAATATGAGATATTATAAAATACTCTATAAGTCTGATTAAACCCTTCAATTATAGAATTCTCGCGACCGTCTGCTAAGTTTTCATCAAACAATATGACAAAAGATGAGTCATGGACTTGTGTAAAAAACGCAGATATCTCATGAAAAGAAGGAATCCTAACCCGTTTCCCAAACATTGAAACATTAATCATTATACCATAATAAGACCTTTTCCCGATTTCATCCCTTAATAAACCTTTTCCCTCTTTAATCAAAGGCAGCAATTCTGAACCTTCAACAGTTGTTATGTTATCATTGTTAACATTTTTTGACATGCCTAACATGATTAAATTTTGAATAAGGTCATCTTCAAACAATAATCTATAAACAGTCTTGTCAGTGATTGCACCATTCTTTTTAAACCGTAAGTTGTCATCCACCACTATCAGGTTCATAACACCTGCAGACATATAAACATGCTGATGAAGCAGGCCGTAAACAAACACCGGCGAATTTGAATTGATTATCTCTTGGTGGAAAGGGTTATCTTTAAAATGAGACTCAAAAAAACTTAACATTCCTTCATAATCAGACTTTAAAACATTCTTAGGAATTATAACTTTACGCTTATAATCAGGAGGATTAATTGTTGTTCCCATAAATGTAATTATGTGTCAAAGTATTTAAATATCTACCCATTTGGTTCTGTTAACTTATTCTTGGTATCACGTTTTGCGGATAAACAAAGCCCACAAAGTGGATTTGGATGTAGCGTAAGCAAACTGCATATTTGCGTTAGTTGTCCCGAGTGAAACGAGGGTCAAGGCTTCGTAAGAAGTCGAAGAAGTTGATTTTGTCGGGCTATTATTTTTCATATAATTCTAAAGGAAATCCATTAGGATCTTTTAAAAAACAATATCTCTTACCACTTGCTCCTTGTTTAGGTTCTGAAATTTCTATTCCTCTTGATCTTATCTCATTATATGTTTTCTCGATATCATTTACCTCAAAAGCAATGTGTTTTATTCCTAATATATTCAAATTTGAGAAATCATCTTTATTTTTGATTTTATTATTAAATTCCCAGATTTCAAGTTGAATTTCATTTAGTTTTAAAAATATTGCTTTTCCCCCCAAATCTTTTCTCTCAAAGTTTTTAACTTCTTCAAAACCAAATAGTTTTTTATAAAAATCAACAGTTTCTTCCAAATTTTTAACACTTAACGCAATATGATGAACTTTCATAAATAAAGAGTTAATCTTTTTGTATATAAAGATTTCGCCAGACAAAATCAATTGCAACTAACGTATCGCAAATATGTGAAGTCCTGACTTGTTGGGATTTGGGGAAATCAAACAGAGCAGAGGAATTCACAAAGGTCCATGGTTTTATAAAGCAGTATATTAGATCCTCAACAACCATTTCCACAAAGGAATGAATCTTATAGTTTTATTTTCTATTTTTTCTTTATCTTCATAATCCCAGGTTATCACAATAAGGTTTTTACATCTGAGTTCTCTACCCGCTCTCAACAGAGCATTTGTCTCCCTTTTTTCGATATCCTCTCTGGAAGAAGCATGAGTTACCTGGATAAGTTGTTTTATCCTCATTCCTTCTTTAACAACAAAATCTACCTCATGTTGTTGATAATCCTTCCAATAAAAAATTTCAACTATGTTGTTGAGTTCTAACTTTTTTAACTCAAGAAACACGAGGTTCTCCATCAACCTCCCCTTATTCTCAGAAAAACCAAAGCTGGAAGTGATACCATTATCATTTATGTAAATCTTTGGAGTGGAAAGTAAGGATTTTTTATAAGAAAAACTAAACTTTCTTAGGAGAAAAGAAAATAATACATCTTCAAAATAAGAGGAATACTGATAAAGTGTTTTATTACTAACTTCGATTTTTTGTTTTAATTGCTTATAAATTTTATTTATTGAATACTCTTTTGCAAAAGATTGTATTACTGAATAAATCAACAATCGGGCTACTTCAGGGCTTTCTATTTTATAACGTTCTATCAAATCCCTATACAAAACGACATTCAGATACTCTCTAAAAAAGGTTTTTTTATCGATTTTTTCTAGCACAACCTGAGGAAAGCCGCCTGCTTTAAGGTATGTTTTTAGATGGTTTTTGATTTTTCCCTCTTCTATACTTGAAAACACCTTCTTAATTTTAAAATCTTTGATTAGGAGATATTCTTTAAAGCTAAACGGGAAAACTGTTACGTTTAAACTTCTTCCTCTTAACATAGTTGCGACTTCTCTACTTAATAATTTTGATGATGAACCGGTAATAAAAATAAAATATCTCTTTTTTTCAACTAAACTATACACAAAGGACTGCCACTTGTCTAAGTTTTGTATCTCATCAAAAAAAAGATAACTGGGTTCCTTCCCATAGAGTTCTGTATGTTTCTGAATGCATTTTACCACTTCTCTTCTCAACATATTTTTGATCTCATCATCTTCAAAATTGATAAACAGGAAATCTTCATCTTTCAATTTTAACCTGTTTATTATATCATATAAAAAGAATGTTTTTCCAGCTCTTCTCGGACCTATCACAGCATTGACAAAATCTTTAGATGGCTTTACATCTATTAATCTTCTAACGACTTTTTGTCTTCCGATGTCTTCTTTTTTGTCAATAAAGTATTTGTCCATGTTTTTAATAGGATAAATATTTATTTAAATCTTTCGTCTCTTGGGATAAATTTTTTAATCAGATTTTGTAGCTTGAGAATATCTATAACATATGCACTTCTACGAAGTCGACGTGGCAAAATTTGAACGAACGAGTGCAAAAGGAGTGAGCAATTTATCCGCTGTTCAACGACCCGAGCTTTGCGAGGGCAAATCCCGAAGGGATTTGGGTTCACGGAGCGGCGCGTCTTTTGAATAATTTTTCATATTCTTTCTTTAGAATCCCAAATTTTAATTCATTGTGCCATTTGTTATATCTATATCTACATTCTTTCATTATTCCTTCTAATTTAAAACCAGCTTTTTCTAAAACTCTTCTCGAAGCAATGTTCTCTTCAAACAATCCTGCCCACACTCTGTGAAGCCTCAATCTCCTAAAAGCAAACTTTAGAATTAATTTAACGGCTTCTGTAGCATAGCCTTTACCCCAATATTTCCTTCCCAACCAATACCCCACTTCCGCGTTTTTATTTTTCCAATCTATGTGCATCAAGCTTATAGCTCCGATTAATTTATCTCCGTCTTTTAAAATAATACCAAAAACATATTCTTCCCTTTTTTTAATTCTATAATGTGTGTTTCTAATCCATTTTACTGCATCCTGTTTTTTATATGGCCAAGGAATGTTTAAAGTCCATTTAACCATCTCTTTATCTTGTAGATTTTTGTATATATCTAAAGCATCAGAAAGTCTTAATTTTTTTAATATAATCCTTTCTCCATCTATTTCTAGTTTTATTTTGGTCATAAAATCACTTTAAGTTCGATTATTTTATAATTTTTTCCATAAACACCGCGAGCATTTCGTTGAACGTTCGGCGTGTATGCGAAGTTTCCTGAAGGGAAAATTGGGAAAATTCCTACAAGGGATTTTCCGTTTAATCGCTATTATATTCGTTTTTCGGAGAAAAACCTGAGCCAAAGTGCAACGGTTTTTGCCGAAGGCAAAAATTGGCGAAGAGTAAATCTGGGCTCTTACTTTAACCAAACAGCAAATGGTTCCTTTAATTTCGCAATTGCAATAATCTTTCTATATCTTGATTTCATCCCAATATTGTATTTTCTGACACAAAGAATTGTTGATGCGCCTTGCATTATTTTTATTGGTTGATGATTATTCAAAAAATATGAGTAATTCCATAAGTCAATAAGAACATCCTCTTTATTAATAAATTCTAAAGTTTCCAAAACTAAAGCAGTAGTGTTTTTATCAATCTTTCCTGTAACTTTAATTCCCCTTGGAATATCAAACCAGTTGAGATTATCTGGCGAGAATTTAACAGCAACAGAATTATTTTTTGTTGGTTGTGCACCATTTTTTTGTGAAGCTTGGATAAAAACACAATAAACATCTTGGTTCTCATCAGATGCTATTTTACAAATATCCTGAATGTGTTCAGTTCTAGCTTTAAATGATTTAATCAGCCAAAATGACTTCCCCACTTCCTTAATCTCCTCTTTTTTTCTGCGAAATATTTCTGATTCAGATTCTCCTGCATGATGCCCTAATACACTTATAATGAGATATTTGTTTCCTAATATGCGATTAACTTTTAACATGTAAAATAAAATGAATTAATAATTTATAATATTATCTATTTAGAGCCCAGATTTATTGAACCTAACTTAAGTGGATTTGCGAAGTTTTGGATCTTCATGAAGTGGACTCGATTCGTCTGAAATTATGAATAGAATGAGACAAAATTTGGGTGAACATAGT
>JAGGVH010000011.1 GCA_021158105.1 Microcaldota archaeon | reverse complement strand
TCCTCAAACATAAACAGGTTTGTCTGTTTCATGTTTTTCTCTCTTTTTTCAAGTTCTTTTTCGTTTTCAATTGTTATGTTAAATTTATCTTCAAGTTTCTCAAGATTATCTTCATTAAGTATATTTAACGTCAGATTACTCAATGCCTCCTTGTGAACATGATCACTCTTTTCAAGTGTTGATGCAATCTGCATTGCACGAATTATAACTTCTTTTGGCAACCCAGCCAACTTTGCAACATGAACACCATAACTTTTATCAGTCCCACCTGGAAGCAATTTATGGATAAATATAATCTCACCATTTTGTTCCTTGACGCCAATATTATAATTTACAATGTCCTTGTATTTCAATGAAAGCAAATTTAACAGGTGATAATGCGTTGCAAACATTGTCTTGCATTTTATTTGCCTTTCAATGTATTCAATTATCGCCCATGCCAGTGCCATGCCATCATACGTTGACGTTCCCCTCCCAATCTCATCCAATATCACAAAAGACCTGTCAGTTGCATTGTTCAGTATGTTGGCAGTTTCAGTCATCTCCATCATAAATGTTGACTGGCCATGTGCAATGTCATCTCTCGCGCCCACCCTTGAAAATATCCTGTCAACTATTCCTATCCTGGCTTTCTCAGCAGGAACAAAACTGCCCGCCTGTGCCATCAATATTATCAGTGCAGTCTGCCTAAGACTTGTTGACTTCCCAGACATGTTAGGCCCAGTGATAATCATTACTCTTTGGTCTGTGTCCAGCCTAACATCGTTAGGTATAAACGAATCAACCATTGTTTCAACTACTGGGTGGCGCCCTTTCTTAATCAAGACAATGTCATCACTGACAATTTCTGGCCGGACATAACCATTTTCACGTGCAACTACTGCAAGTGATGCATACACATCAAGCCGGGCGATACTGTCAGCAATGGTCTGCAACTGTCCAATTCTTTCCTTTATCTTATCAATTATTTGAGTATAAATCTCAATCTCTTTTGACAGTATTTGTTCGTTTGCATTCAATATTATTGCTTCCTTCTCTTTAAGTTCAGGAGTTATAAACCGTTCAGTATTTTTCTGTGTGCTTTTTCTAATGTATTCTATAGGAACCTTTGACGTTTGCGATTTTGGAATTTCGATATAGTATCCCATAACTTTGTTATAACCTATCTTAAGACTTTTTATCCCTGTCCGATTCTTTTCCTGCATTTCCAAATCTGCCAACCATTTCCTCGAATCATTAACCATCTTCCTCATTTCATCAAGCTCTTCGCTAAACCCTTCTCTAATCATCCCACCATCACGGATTAATGTTGGAGGATCATCAGTTATCGCATGTTCAATGAGCTGTTTTATATCATTTAAATCATTCATTCGACAAATGTCTTCAATCTCATACGGCTGATTCTCAGGACCTAACAACATCTTTTTAACCAATGGGATCGCTGCCAATGACTTTTTTAATGATAACAACTCCTTAGGTGTAACATTACCCATTGCAACCCGTGTCGTTATCCTGTGAATGTCATACACATTACCTAAAATGTCCCTAACTCTGTCCCCCAACTGATAATCCTTTACAAAATATTCTACAGCATCCAACCTCTTAATAATCTTATCCATGTTTATCAACGGAGAGAGCAACCATGACTTTAGTTTTCTTGAACCCATCGGCGTAACAGTCTTATCAATGACTGAAAACAAAGTGTTTTTTACGCTATTATCTACCTGATTTTTCACAATCTCAAGGTTTCTTAAAGTTTTACCGTCGATTATCATCCTTTGGCGCGGATCGTACCAGCTCAACTTTGTGATATGTGAGATATTTTTAAATTGCGTATCATAAAAATACTTTATCAATGCTCCCGATGCAGACAATATATCCTTGTCCCCGACACCGATGGCATCTAACGAATAAACTTTAAAATGCTCAAGCAAAACGTTTTGTGCATTATCAAACCAATAATATGAATCTGAGATAAAGTTTACCATTATACCTTTTTTTGATATTTCTGTTTCATACCTGCTGCCCCTCATTTCCTCTGGGAGAAGGATTTCTTTTGGCGAGAACCTCTCGATTTCATCCCAAACTTCATCCTTGTTTATTTTGGTAACATAAAATTCACCAGTTGAAAAGTCTGACACTGCAATACCAAAGTTATCTTTACCATAAAATGTCATTATATAATTATTGCTTTTCATTTCTAACAAGGTATCCTCGGTCACTGTCCCCGGAGTGATTATCCTGACAACACCACGTTTCACTAAACCTTTAGCCTTTTTAGGATCTTCCAACTGTTCAACTATCGCAACCTTATACCCTGCCTTGATAAGCTTGTGAAGATAAGCATCAAGCGCATGGAAAGGTATGCCCGCAAGCGGTGCTCTTTTATCGCCCTTGCCCCTAGATGTCAGAACGATCTGGAGAACATGCGAAACCCTTTTTGCATCATCATAGAATGTTTCATAGAAGTCCCCCATCCTAAACAATAATATACAATCGGGCAATCGTTTTTTAATCTCCCAGTACTGACGCATTGCAGGTGTAAGATTGTCTTGTAAAGCCATACATTTCAATTATTCAGGAAGTTTTTTAAGATTTGGCGTTATGTTAAACATAAAAAATAAAAGGTGATTAAATGAATATCAAAATCTTATTTATATTGATCTTTGCTTTGTTCATGATTGATTTATTTTGGGCATCTTCATTATTTTGCAAAAAGCCAATTGTTATCACTAATCACCATGGTAAAAATTTAACAGATTATCAAATTAAATTGCTTATAAATACAACTAAAGAAGTAGATTCTGGGAGGATGCAACCTGATTGCAGCGATATGAGATTTATAAATTCTAAAGGTGAAAACTTAAATTACTGGATAAAAAACCCCTCTTCATGTAATGATTCCTCAACTTATACAATAGTCTGGGTTAAAGTTAACTTATCTAAAAATTCCAATACTTATATCTATATGACTTATGGTAGTCCAAATGCAAAATCAATGAGCAACGGCTCTAATGTATTCATAGATTTTGATGATTTTGATCATGAAACTGAAGGAAGCAATCCTAAGAATTGGATGGAATACTCAGATGGCGGCAATGGGGTCATTAAAATAGATCATAGTCAATATGTTAGTTATCCTAATTCTTTGCATTATCACAGATATAATTCATATGGTGATTGGTGGGCCATTAAAGATATTAATGATATCAGTTTAAGTAACAATTATATTGTTGAATGGGATGCAAAAATTAAAAATATTAATAGGATTTTTATGTATGGCCACAATACTCACCCAATAACATGGGGATACAGATGGGGCCCCAGAATTCTATTTGAAGATGATGGATATATCAAGTCAGCAGGAACACTTGCTGATTTTACATCATTACAACCATATTCTTCAATGAAATGGTATCATTTCAAAATTTATAATATTAATTTCAAATCAAAAACATATTCCTTAGAAATCGATAGGGCGGACGATTGGAATAATTTAAAGATGGGCCCAAATGTGACTAATATAGGAGCATGGTGCATATTAGGAAAAAGATATAATGATACTGAAATGTGGCTGGATAATTTTATCATACGAAAACAAGTTTATCCCCAACCAACTTATAATGTCCTTTCAGATGCTACATGTGTTAATGTGGAATGTTATAGTGATGACGATTGCACACGTGATAAAAAATGTGTTAATCATAAGTGTGTTAAAATCTTAACTGTTTCTGTTTCACACAATAAAACAATTTCTTATAATCCTGATAAAAATCATTCTGAAAAAGATTCTAATACTTCCCAATATAATGAACCTGAAAAGGTAACATGTTGTGGGTTTCCTATAATGATAATTTTATTGTTAAGTTTGTTTGTTTTTTATTTTTCACCCAAAAAAACCTAAAAATTTCTTCTTGTTCATTTTGAACATCTTTCTCAACATCTCCCTCTGTTCTCTTGTCAAATCTCTTGCTTTTGGAATGTCAACAATAATCTTTACTTTCAAGTCTCCCTTCCCCCTTCTTATGCCCGGAAGTCCCCTATTGTTTACTATTATAACATCCCCACTCTGAACACCTTCAGGAATTTTTAATTCAAACTCTTTACCATATATATCTTTTAACTTTACTTTATCACCCATTATAGCCTGTGCAATATTAACATGGTACTCCATTAACAGATCTTTACCTTCCCTCTTAAACACCTTGTCAGGTTTAACCTTAACGTACACATAACAGTCGCCATATCCATCCTTGCCATAATCACCCATGCCCGCCAATCTTAATCTCATCCCATCCTCAACACCTTTTGGTATGTTTATTGTTAATTTTTCTATCTTTTCAATCTTGCCGCTCCCATGACACATTGGACATTTATCTTTTATTATCTTGCCAGTACCGTGACATTTTGGACATATTGTTGTAGTTGTCAGATGCATAGGACCCATTCTCCTAACCTGCTTAACCATGCCTGTACCGTGACACATTGGGCAAGTTATTATCCCTTTGCCACCTGTACCGTGGCATTTTGGACACATGTCATACCTTTTATACGATATTTCCTTTTCAGCCCCTTTAGCGACATCCTCAAGTGAGATGGTGACTGACACCTCTCTACTCTGGCCGATATCTCTTTCCTTCCACATGCGTCCGAATCCTTTATCGAACATTGAACCAAAAAACATTGAAAATGGATCACTAAACCCAAAAGATGAAAAGATATCTTCAAAATCTGAGAAATCTGCACCCCTAAATATGTCTTCCTGTGAATAATGCTGGTGCACTCCTGCTGACCCGTACATGTCATACATCTTCTTTTTCTCAG
>JAGGVH010000044.1 GCA_021158105.1 Microcaldota archaeon | reverse complement strand
TCAATTGAAATATTCTTTTTTAACTTTGAAACCCATGACTTGTGCCAATAATAAAAAGTCCTAGTAGGAGCAACCCTTTTCTTGAAATGGTTGATTGACAATACTTTTTCTTTATTGGTTTTGCTGCTTAATGTTGCATGCTTCTTAAGTTCATCATAAACATCCTTTTCAAAATCCTTAATACGCTTGCCAGCATCATTAAATACGATCACATAATCATCACCCTTCTTCTTGATGTCAATCCATCCCTTTGCTGCAAGTGAGATTATTGTTGCCTGTAAAGAATGTTCAAAATCATAATCGCCACTGACAATGGATGCCACCTCTGCAGGTGAATGGTCACTGGGCGGTTCTCTTTCGTACAAGGCACTGTATCCCAACTCATTTTGGGCCAGCTCTCGGCCGTATTTATAATAACAATACACCCCAAACACCCATGGGAAGAAGATTGCTAAAAATAATAAAATCAAAACAATAATCTCAATAATCTTCCCAATATAAAACAACACTTTGTCAATGTTTTCATTCCTAATAATTTCTTCTTTTGATGAAGTGCCAGTTATATAACTTGAAGAATTATCAAACCATTTTAGGGGCATCAACAGATTTATTTCTAAAAACGTTTGCGACGGATAATTTGAACTGTGGAGGATTATCCCATTGGTTGTATTAACAATCGCAACCTTAGAATCCCAAGGATGAATAAAATATATTGTATCGTTCACACTTTTTGGGAGGATTATGTTTACTGATAACCTTCTGACCTGTGGTGACTTGTCTCCCCATACCTTATAATAAAACTGAACATTATCCTTATGTTTTATTAATGTATAAACATTGTACTCAAAATGTGCAGTAACAACACCACAACCATTACCCAATTCCAATATTAACTCAGGATTTCCTGATAAGGAATATTCTGGGGAGTCATACCTAAAAGTACAATTGTCGCCCATACAATAACCCGACGCATTATCAAAAGACAATCCTCTTGGCAGTTCTCTGTACAACTCATGAAAATGTTCATAATCACAATCCAAAAAATATTCAACATCCTCAACAACGTGCACATATCCCTGAGGATAGATAGTATAAGTAACATTTGCATCAGTTATGTAGAATGATTTTGCATAGGATAGGGGTAGGATAAACATAAATAAAATCAATATTAAAAAAATATATCGTCTTGGCATTGTTTAAGATATACACACAATAATTTTAAAGCTTTATATGGAGGTTTAAACATGGTTGTTAGTATGTTGACCGCATTAGTAGGTATTGTTATCGGAATCGTTATACTAGTAAAATCTGCAGACATCATTGTTGACAAAATAATCCTGCTTGGCAGAGAATTTAAGTTGAATGATGTTATCTTAGGGACATTATTGTTATCAATAACAACATCACTGCCCGAACTTAGTATCATGAGCTATTCGGTTTTATCAAATGCAGGCGAGGTTTCACTTGGGGACATCCTCGGCTCAAACATAACCAATATGGGCCTAGCGTTGGGCATTGCACTTACCATTGGGATGGCAAATATAAAAAATAAAAGAATAATCATAAGAAAAAAAGAAATGAAAGATATATTAGACTACCTTGTAATCTCTGTTGTTATAATATTAATCATTCTTTCGCTTCCCCTGGCACAAAAAATAATCGGACCCATCCTTATCCTTTTCTTTATAGGATATTTTATGTTTTCAGTGCAAAAGAAAAACGACCAACAGAAAACACATGATGATGAAAAGTTTACAATTTATTCGCTTGCTGTGTTATTAATCTCATTGGTATTGCTCATACTCTCATCAAAGTTGTGTGTGGACAGTGCAGTTTCACTCAGCATAATCTTAGGACTGGAAAAAAGTTTTATCGGTGCGACAATTGTTGCATTGGGCACATCACTGCCAGAAATCACAGTCGAACTAAACACAATAAAAAAGAAAAAATATTTATTAGCATTGGGCGATGCTATCGGGAGCATAATAATAAACATTACATTGGTCTTGGGACTGTTAACAACGTTTTCTAATATGATCATTGACATTCCTATGCTTTTCATACTGAGTTTATACACCTTTATCCTGATTGGAGAATTATACTATTTTGTAGGCATCAAAAAACAATTAGATAGGTATACTGGCATAATACTGCTTGCAACATATGTTATTTATATAATAATATTAAGCAGCACCCAAGTAATAGAAATACTGTATAAAACAATATAACTCATACCAAACTTATAGGAACAATGGGCTTTGCACCATCCTTTTCAACGATTGATGTTACTTCAGCCTGTGTTATGATTTGATTGTCAACATCTTTCAACACAGGATATTTAAACAAGACATCATTCCTGACAAGTTCTCTAAGTCCTGCATTTACTATTACTTTCGATTTAAAATCCTGTTGTAGCCAACGGCGTGCAAACGGTAGTGTTGAATATTTTTGTAGTATATGGGCCAATATTTTACGTGATGCATTCAGCCTGACATTGCGCACCTGTTTTAATGAAAAGATTTCAACCTTGTCAGTGTCTGCAACCTTGCCAGTTTCGCCAGACGTTGCAAACGGTTCGATGGCAAAAACATCGCCTTCCTTAAAAACATATTCACTGCTCGGGTCATTAGAATTTGATATGTTAGGAACAAATATCCCTGCGTGAAGGAGATAAGGTTTTATCATGTGCCCGCCCAAATTAGATATTGGTTTGAACCCCAACTTAACAATTTCATCTTCAATATGCTTAGAAATTTCTTCAACCTTGGCGCCGGGTTTGATATTTTCAACAGCTGACGATAATGCATTCCTTACTGCCTTAACCTGCAACTCATGTTTGCCTGAAAGGTCGACTGTTGTTGCCTGGTCAGCGACACAACCGTTAATACTAACCCCAAAATCTATCTTGATAACATCTTCGCTGTTAAGAACAGTTTTCTCATCTAAAGAAGGCGTATAATGTGCAGCATACTGATTAACACTCAGATTGACTGGAAACCCTGGTATTGCACCATTATCAATTATTATTTTTTCAATGGTCCCAGCAATATCCAGTAAACTTTGACCGTCATAAACAAGATGTGGTATTTCCCTTAACACCTTTTCAGCTATTTTGCCAGCTTCAATAAATGACTCTAACTCATCATTCATACAAAATCTTTTAAACGAAAAGTATTTAAAACTAAATGGTATGATATATTCTATTCTTGAGGTGATGTTGATGACAAAGTTGGTTATAGCAAAGTCGTTGGGTGGAAAGAGGATTATAACTAATGATGGTGAAGAAGTCGGAAAACTTGTAGATGTGACTATCCAAGATACTACTGGCAAAATTGAAGATTTGATCGTTGAGCCCAATCCCGACAGCCGGATCGCGCAAAACCTTACAGGGGAAGATGGTTATGTGTATATTCCTTTCTCATCAGTTATAGCAGTTAGTGATTATGTTGTAGTAGACAGAAGAAACATTAGTAGCGGAGCAGCAGGAGTGTTTGAATACGGTAAAAGCGGTGGATATGGCTATACAAGTGGGAATAGATGAAGCGGGCAGAGGGTGTGTTATAGGTCCAATGATTATTGCTGCGGTTGCTACTGATGACCCGCTTCGACTTTCTTTGTTAAACTTAAAGGATTCAAAAGTCCTTTCTCCTTCTCGTCGCAAGACGTTATCAAAAGAAATTAAAAAGAATGCTTATGTAAAATTAGTTAAAATATCTGCGCGCAAACTCACAGAACTTATGAATAAGATGTCACTCAATAAGATTGAATTGCTATACATGGCAAAACTTATCAATCAATTTATCAGCGATGGTTATAATATAAAAAAAGTATACATCGACTGTCCAGAAAACAATACTGGAAAATTTAAAGAATTGATCAAACAAAAGTTAACAAAAAAAATAGAAATTGTCGCAGAACACAAGGCTGACACGAAATATCCAATTGTGTCTGGAGCATCAATCATTGCGAAAGTAGCAAGAGACAATGAAATTGAAAAGATAAAAAAGATTGTGAATTATGATTTCAATTCTGGATATTCATCAGACCCAATCACTATAAACTACCTGAAACATAACTATGATAATGAAAAACTTAGTCCTTTTATCAGGAAGAAATGGAGTACATATGCGCGACTTGTAAATACAAAAAACAAAAGGCAGACTAAACTCGGGGATTTTAGGATAGAACAATGTTAAATTATTGAATCCCCAACTGCTTATACATTGTTTCCTTAGTTATTGGGAGTTCTAAGTTCAACACTTTATGGATAAATATAAATATGTCAACGGCACGGTCTGGCTGTATCCCGCTTCTCGTGACAATTTCTTTAAATGATGAAACTTCACCGATCAATTCATAAATAATTATTCCTTCCCTCCCATACTTTTTATATATTGACAACCCCTCATCACCATATTTGTTTAATATGTCATCACGCGACATTGTTTTAAACATCACTGCACCTTCGTTAGCAAGCAGTTCCATGTATTTATCCATTGCCGGGAGAGTAGAATTTGAAAGCAGACATAAATCAATAATGCTCCTATTACCATTTATCATATCATATACCTTTTTTAGTTTGCCATTATCAACAGTTAATAGTTTAGGGAATAACAGCACCTTCTTCATAATAGGAAGTGGTTTTTTAACAGGGATGTCTATGGGGATTATGTCTGACCCGATTATCTCTTCAGCTTCACCAGACGGTTTGAGTTCCTTTGGAGGCGAAGCCTGCTTTTCAGTGATTGGTTTCATTTCAACCATGCTTTTTCTTTTCTCAGGCTTCTCAAGCTTGATTATACCTTCAGTATCCAAGAATTCTAATATCTCAATCAACTGGACATCGCTAATCCCAGTAGTTTTCAGGATCTCTTCAGCGGTTTTCTCACCATCAATCAATGAATAAACTCTAACACCCATCTTCCCAAACTTGTCATATATTTTTCTTTCAATCGGAGTAAGCTGCTTAGCAAACTTATCTTCCTCTTCTTCAGACAACAATGACGGTTTAATCTCAACATTTCCTGTGCTGACCGGCGGTGCTTTTTGTTCTTTTGAAACCTCGCTCACGGGTTTGGAAGGTGATGGGGGTGGTTTGGCAACAGTTGCGGGATGAGTAGTAGGGGGTGAAGGAGTAGAAACTGAACCTTTTTCTTCAGGCAAAGGTGTGATCAACTCCTCTTTCTCCTGCACAGGTTCCTCAGCCTGTTCTTCTGGTTGCTCTTTTTTTACCTCTGGAGGTTTAGGGATGTTGGCTTCCTCAGAAGGCAATGATTCTTTTGTTTCTTCATGAGGAACTGAAGGAATTTGCGGGGTTTCTGGTTTTTGTACAGAAGGCGGCTGAACAGTTTTCTGTTCTTCAAAATGCGGTTTTATCTGTTCGGCCTGTTCAACCTCTTCTTCCTTTTGAATAATCGTAGTTGTTTTTTGTTCTGGTTGAATGACAGTACTTGGCGGCGTTGGGACTTGTTCAGTTGTAACCTCTTCTTCAGAAGGTTCCATAGATTCTGAAGGTTGAAATTCGGGCTCAGTTATCTCGCCAGCCTCTTCACCACTACCTATGATGTCAATCATGTTATGTTCAATCATAAAATCTAAAATCTCAGAGAATTTATCTTCAGATACTCCTGTCTCATCTAATATCTCTTCAACAGTTTTAACATTATCAATGGCTGTATAAACAAAAAGGCCCTCTGTTCCAAAGCGTTTTATCAGCAGGTTTTCATTAGTCAACCTATCTAATGGCCCCTTCTCTAACCTTTTTATTGTAGCATTCTTTTCCATCGTAATCAAAACAATTATAGTAATCACGTTTATAAATTTTTGCTGTTGTTTCAACACTATGGATAATGAACAAAATGATAAAAATTTGGAAAAGATGATTGAAAAAGGCGAAGAAATATTAAACCACATCCTAAAAATGAAAAACCCATTAGTTGTTCACCACTATGACTGTGACGGTATAACAAGCGGTGCAATAGTAATGAAGGGTCTTGAAAAAAACAAAATAAGGTTTGATTCTGTATGCATCAGAAAGGTTGATTCTGATTTTATTAAAAAGATAAAGGACCGTAATGAGGTAATATTCGTTGACCTCGGCGCAAGCAGTGCTGTTGTCGACGACCTTAAAAATGACGTTGTAATAATCGACCACCACCAAATGGTATCAAAAAATCATTTGCAAATAAATCCTCATATGTTTGGGTATGATGGTGGGAGAGAATTGAGTGCATCAGGTGCTGCATACTTTGTATTCAGAGAAATGGAAGATATTGCAATAGTCGGGGCAGTTGGTGATGTCCAATACCCGCTTGTTGGGCCTAACAGATATATCTTGCACAACGGTGAAAAGAAAGGTATCCTAAAAACCATGACTGATATCACATTATATGGTAAAACATCGCGCCCGTTGCCATACATGT
The DNA here is from genome assembly GCA_021158105.1 of Microcaldota archaeon. Lineage (GTDB taxonomy): Archaea > Micrarchaeota > Micrarchaeia > Anstonellales > JAGGVH01 > JAGGVH01. The sequence goes on along the minus strand of JAGGVH010000044.1, from coordinate 20,027 downwards.
TGTCATATTCTGATTCGCCGTTTATCCCTATGCTCACTGGGAATGAAAAGGAAGCAATCAATTTTCTCTCAGATAACGGAATCCCACTAAAAAAGGGTGGTAAGTGGTTGACATATTATGACCTTACAGAGGAAATGAGGAAGAAACTTATTGGTGCATTAGCAGAATATTTATCAATGTGGTCGATTGATATACAATCTTTCTTAGGAGAGGTTTATCTGTTGCCGACATGGCCGAAGAACACACCATATTTTGTTGCACAGGAATTTGCAACTGTATTGAATGCATGCGGACGTAATAATAAAGAAAATGTTGGATTAAAGGTCTGTTTTCGCGACAAAAACGCATTCAAGTCAGCTGAAGAATTGTTAAACATTCACAAGAAGAATTTAAGAGAAGGTATAATGTATGCTAAAAAACACACTATAGAATTCTCTAATTTTTATTATCTTGACGGACGAGGAATGATTCCTGATTCAATCATAGGTGTTGTGATAGGAATGTTATTTTCATCAAAACGAAAAAAACCATACTTAGGTATTGCAGAGTATTCTTCTGATGAAATAAAGGTTTCTACCCGTGCACTTAAAGAACATAATGTTAATTTGGGCAAGATATTATCAAACATATGTAAAAAGATTGGTGGGGTCGGTGGCGGGCATGAATTGGCAGCAGGGGCAACAATCCCAGAAGATAAATTGAATGAGTTTTTACTTTTGTTCAATGATGAAATTGTTAACACCGTCAAATTCATAGAACAAAGTTGAATCTGAAATGTATTCTAAACGATTATCTTTTAAAGTGTCTGTTAATTCTATGATTATCTGATCGATATATCCATACAAAGAATCTGCAAATGCATTAATGTACCGATAGTATGGATCAAGAGGGTATTCTTTTACTTTATAATCAACCGCTAAACTCTCGCCTGAAACAGAATAATGGTATGTGAATATCATTGTGTCTGGGATGTATGTAAAGCATGCAATTGCTTTCTCTGCATTTTCCCTTGTTTGTCTGTCCGGAGAAAGCAACATCTCGCCAACGATTGCATCATTTTGCGGGCAATGACATTTCTTTCTCATTTCTCTTAACTTCCCCTCCATTCTTCTCTGCATTTGCCCTTGAACACTTGAAGGAGGCTCAATTGGATGTGAAACTAAGGGCAAACAACCAGAAACTACAAATGTTGTGAACATGGCAGTAGTAAACAATAAACTTTTTTTACGCTTTAAGTTTGATACCATAATAAATATTATGTGGTTAAATGTTTAAAAATATTACTGTAAAACAAATTCTGATTCCAATTTATCAGGAATGTGTAAAGATAAATTTATACTTCCTTTATTAACCCGCAACCTTGTTAATCTTACACTCATCTTACGTCCGGGCTTCCATAGTGTATACCATTTTTTCCCATATCTTGTTAGTTTACGAGAAGGACTTGGGGTAACAGTTATTGAATTTACTTTTCCATTACTGCGAAATTCCACCAGCATTATTTCACCATCAGTGTTATATGTAAATATTGCCTGGTGATCACTACCAGGTTTATTTGGAGAACAACGATTAAAATACATCCATTTTCCAATGATTTCTGGAGTGTTTGAACCGTCAAAATATTTTGATAACTTGAAATCATCTAAGACTTCTGGAACTTCATTATGATTTAGCCATTTCACCACCAAATGATTACCAGATTCAGAATTTATTATTTGCCTCACTAATGGCAAAAATAATGGTGCATCACTGAACATAATATTCTGTTCAGATTCGGTCATTTCCAAATCCTCAAACACTGTGTTTAAGTTGGGATTAAAAAGATTGAAGTCATTTTTACTTTTAACTCCAAAAGCATATGCATACATATAAATCAAAACCTTCTTATGAGGATCATCCCAAGACATTAATCTAATAGAATTCTTCAGAACAGTCTTGACAACTTCAGTGTTTTTATCGATATATTTAGAATAATTAAAATCTTTTGTATTTACAATATTTGGAAAGAAATATCCTAATTTATTCTTGTTAAACCCTTGTGTAGAAAGGAACACATACATCACTTGAAATTCTTCTGGCGTCTCAAAAACTATGCCCAGATCGGACATTGCAGTTATCGCTGATGCAAAATCATAACAATCATGTTTTTTATTTTTACGGTATGCACCTGGGTAAAACAGGTTGTTTTGATTTAAATAATATGCTGCAGAGGACAAGAATGCTCGTTTGGATTCAATTATAGAGGTTATCTGTCCTTCAGGTTGTAACTTTTCAATGTCTTTCAATTTATTATATTTTATATATTCGCCAACATTAGAAATATCTAAATACGCAAAAATTAAATTCACCAACCTGTCTGCATCAGCAGTTGTGGTAATTTTCTGTAACATGCCAATTTGCATTAATTCAACACTATAATCAAAGGAGTTTCTTAGATAATCAATCCACTCTTCTTTTGTTGAAATCTCATTTTTTAATGATTGCGCAAAAACTGAATCCATTGGAGTAGAATAAAAAGAAATGTTCTCGTGCGGAACATTCAACTTTGCAGAGCTTAACCGTTCAAAAAAACTTTTTATTTCATTCTTTTTCTCATAATTGATTAAATTGTTACTTTCCAAAAACCTTACCAAACCATTATAATCCTTTGACTTAAGATAGTTTATTATATCATTTTTATTTGATGATGTTGGAACAACTGAAAATTTATCTGTCATTATCTTATACAATACAGGAGAAAGAAAAAGGTCATTAAATTTCTCTTTAAGCTGAGCATTTAACTCATCATAACACTTAATATCTTTCTGCATGGAAAGGAACTGTGATAATAGATAAAACTGTAACACTTTTTTCCTTGAAATTTCTATGTTTTCATCATTAAACTCAGAATATATTTTTGCAGACCGGTTCAACCTTGTTTGCAGGCCAACTGTAAAACCAGGGGAATATAAATCCCTATTCTCCAAATATAACGAATAAAGATATGCAAATGCCTGTGGTTTTGACAACAATTCTTCAGCAAACTTTAATTTGATCCCCCCACTAAACTCTATGTATGAGAATGTCTCACCGACCCATTTAATTATTGAATTTTTTGTATCATTAACATATTCATTCAATAAATTATTAACAATTTTGCTTCTCAAAGAATCGGTCTTTTCAGGATTGTTATATGTATAAAAATGAATAAATGCATGGCCAATATCTGTAGTAAGATCATTTGTTTTCCCTTCTGCAAAATCCATATCCACCTTTGCATTTCCACTTAAGATGTTATACAAGTATTCTTTAAGTTTCTTGTCTTCTTTTTGATTGTTACTAAAAGAAAAAGATTGGATTTCTTCCTTTGAAACCCTTGAAATCTTAAAAAGTTCATACAATAAAGTAACCTTGGTATTAGTTTTTGGACGCCAAAAAGAAGGATACTTTTGGGGATGATCATTTAAAGATTCATAAAATTTAATAAATTCATCATTATAATCTGAAAAATTCATCAAAATATTCTTTGCAATCCCTTTGACGATTGTATGATTGATGTTTTCATCAGTTATGATTGAACTATTTAAATTTAAGATCAAGTTGATTACAGAACAGTTATAAAAATTAGGATCTTTTATATTTTCATCACTTAATGTTTTATTTACAAGTTTTTTATAATTGGTGTAAGAACCTAAAACATCCTTCTTATATCCACCGTTCTCCTCCTTAAAACTCTTTTGCAATAACAACAAAGAATTGCCAAACGCTTCCTCATATGACAACTCAAAATCAAGCCCTTGATTTTTAAAATAATCATTTAACTCATTAACATGCTCTTTAAATCCATTAACAACATCATAATCCTTTGATGTTGAACAGTTATATGACCAACCGACTACTTTCTCAAGCAATTCTTCTTTTTGTGTTTTGCTAAAATAAGTAGTGTCTATATGTGATGATAGATATTCCCAATCATTTAAAGCGTATATTAAAAACTTAAGTTTAAGGTCGGGCAAAGCAAACGTTCCTTGGTGTAAAGAATTTGCTTTGTCTATTATTGAATTTATATCTTCCTTGCAGGGCATTCCTGAAGGGAAATATTCTGGATGACTATAAAACAAATTTAATAAGAACATATTATCTAACATTTCTTTAATAGAATTGAATGGGGGGATATATGAATGTAATGAATCCGTGCGCTTACCAAGATTTTCAGATTTCTGGTTCTGATTAACATCGTACAGGTGGCCTCCCAAACTATTCACCTTTTTTCAGGTTCACCTTAATCTCAGATATCTTTGAAGTTAATTGCGAAAGATATGTGGAAATGGCTAATTCTTCTTTAGTAGTAAGAATGTTTACATTTTCAACAGGATTTTGTAATAAAGGAATTAACAAATCGTTCAGACAACTTAACCATTGGTATTGTGTAACTAAGTCTTTTGGGACATTGCCCATTTCTATCTCAGTTATGTCATACTTTAAATCAATAATTAATTCTTTTCCATCTTTAGATATAACAAGTGCTGATGCACCACCCTTATTAGAAAAGTTAAAATTAACTTTTTTGTTTACAACATCAACAAACAATTCTAAAACATTATCATAACCCAGCTCATTTCTTGGTAATTTAATACCTTTAAGATAAGAAATAAGCAAATCGATCTTGTTTTTGTCCACTCCTTTCAAACCTAAATAACACCACAATCCTAAAACAAGTGCGGCATGATTCTTAACTGTGTTGTCAATGTAGTACTTTTTATCACCCCAGATTAAAACTAATTGGTTTTCATTTATACCTATATCTATTTTATCTTCTTTGACCAATGTCGGAAGATTGCTCCACATATCTTCAGGAATCGTTGGATGATTATCCTGCACCCATTCTGAAAATGTTTTCTTCATTTCCGGATTGAGTATAAGTCCTCCCTGCTCAGTTAATTGTGTAGGGATCGGTGGAAGTTCAAATTCTTTTTTTATCCCGCCGGGATGGATATGAACGCGTATTTTTGATTCTTCCTCCTCTTCCTTTTTTATTTCATCACCTATCCTATTAATAACTTGTGCGGCCTCTTCAGGTATTTGGGGAGCAGTGGTTGAAGGATATTGAACTTTCGGAATTTCTTTGTGCTGACTTATTTCAACATTTTCAGATGCCTTGTGCTCCTCTTTGTTCCCTTTTTTATCCATAGGTATAGTTACACTAACCTTTTCAACTGGCTGTTCAGGAACAGGAGGTTCTGTTAGTTGTGTTATATCCTCTTTTTCTCTTACCCTTAATTTTGTTGGGAGGGTGGTCCTTTTTAATATCTCTTGCAATTCTTTATCCTCAGATTTCAACACTTCTGAAGTGGCAGACTGGGCAGTTAAACCAAGAAGAGAATTTATCAGTTTGATAGTGGTACCGCGGTATAAATTTTTTGATAACATTATTTTATTTTTTAAGCGAGCTATTTTATTTTCTGACGACAACACGCTTTTCAATAAGTCATCCATAACACCTTTCACGTTTGGAAACCCGTTCACAAACCATACTGCTGCTAATGATAAGTGTAATTTATTCTTTTCATCTTCAGAAAGAGTAATGTTTAATTGTTTAAGATATTTCTCTATTGAAAATGGATCGTGGTACGTCCTCCATACTGCTTCTGCGACCTTTTCCCTATACTCTGATTGATCACCATACTTTGACTTAACTGACTCTAAGAATTTTGCGAATATTTTTCGTTCTTCTTCAGTTTTTAATAATCCTTCCCAGTAACCCACTTTAAATTCTGCCATCGTACCACCTATGATATTATTTTGGCAACGAAAAGGTTATAAAACATTGTGGAGATGAAACAATATGTTAATGGCGGAGGCAATATTAAATATACTGACATACATATCTGCTTTCATATTAACCTATTTTAGTGTGTTTCTTATTTTTATTTATTTAGAAAGACGAAATTATGTTGAGAATTATAAGGGCAAAACAAAATGGGAGCCAACGGTTTCTGTGATTATCCCCGTTTATAATGAAGAAAAGGAAGTGGGCAGATGTATTGAATCTGTACTAAACTTAGACTATCCAAAAGATAAACTTGAAATAATAGTCGTTGACGACTGTTCAACAGACAATTCTTATCAAATTGCAAAACAATATGAAAAGTATGGTGTTAAAGTATTGAAAACACCAAAAAACGGAGGATGTGCAGCAAAAACCAAAAATTATGGTGTGCGTTTTGCAAACGGCGAAGTTTTAGCGTTTTTAGATTCTGATTCGTTTGTTGAAAAGGACACCTTGAAAAAGATGTTACCATATTTTGAAGAAGGGGTTGGTGCAGTCACGCCAGCAGTACGGATATGGAACCCAAAAACTGTTATGGAGCAACTGCAATACATTGAATATGAAGTAATATTATTCCTTAGGAGAGTATTGATGGCTGTGGAAGCAGTGTATGTTACACCAGGACCATTTTCTATATTCACCCGCAAGGCATTTGAAGAAGTTGGTGGGTATGACAACAAAAGTCTGACTGAAGATCATGAAATCGCGCTGCACATACAAGCAAAAGGATACCTTGTCCGTTCAACGTTTGATGCCAATGTTCACACAGTTCCACCAAAAACCATAACTGGATGGATAAAGCAAAGAACACGATGGCTACGTGGAGGATTGTACAATCGCATAAAACATTTTTATTTGTTAAACATTTTAAAATATGGCGACTTTGGACTGTTGGCGATTGCACTTGACATGATCCTTTTTATCCCAATATTCCTGATGATCATTGGACCGATATTAAACATTTTATTTTATGACCACTGGGTTGAGAGGTTAGGAGTTTTAGGAATGTTGTATTCAATAGATGCATTGTGGGGGGTAGGGATAGTCGTAACTGTATTGTCAATATTATGGTTCATTCATATATGGAAATTCATCAGCAAATATTCTCCAAAATATAAAATCAAATGGTGGGTTTGGCCGATCCATCTCTTTATATACAGCACTATGTGGGGGTATATTTGGTTGTTTGTAATATGGAAAGAAGTTACACGGCAGAAAATGGCATGGGAGACACGATAAAAAATTTTCCAAAAATACAGGGGGATATAGGGTGGAAGAAAAAAAGATTAAACGAAAAATAAGTTGGCATTTATACTTTGGGGCGTTTGTGATCACTGCTCTTATTTTCGGAGCAGGTTTTTATATAGGCAGTATGATGCAAAAGCAAGTGTATAATACAATGGGTGAGGAAGTTAAAACTATTGAAAATAAAATGAAGGATGTTGAACTGTTGCTGATTTCTGAGGACACTAATTACTTTTGTGAGATCTACCAAAACAAATTACCATCATTAGATGAAGACACATACAACCTGGGCCAAAAACTTGAATATATGGAAAGTGAAAAAGGAGTGAGCGACCCAAAAATGAAAAAAGAGTATTTTGAACTGCAGTTGAGAGATTATATCCTGATGATGAAAGCCAGAGAAAAATGTAATATTGATTTTCCAATATTAATTTATTTTTATCATAATCCTGACTGTGAAGAATGTGTAAATCAGGGTTATGAAATAACAAAACTAAGAAAGGAAATGAATGATAAAAACATACTGTTAAGAGTTTATGCATTTGACGGGGCGATGAATGATTCAATAGTAGTAAAAATGTTTATTAAAGAATATAATATAACAAAGTTCCCATCTACAATAATTATAACAACAAACAAAACTACTATAACAGAAGGATTTCATGATAAAGAATATCTTAAAACACTTCTAAAATAAAAGAGGTGGAAACATGTTAAGATTTTATAACACCCTTAACAGAAAGGTTGAACTGTTTAAACCAATAACAGAAGGTATTGTAAAAATGTATACGTGCGGACCGACAGTATATAATTATCCACATATTGGCAATTATAGAACGTATGTGTTTGAAGACGTCTTAAGAAGATATCTTGAATATAAAGGATATAATGTTATTCATGTTATGAACATTACTGATGTTGATGATAAAACAATCAGAGATTCGCAGAAAGAAGGAATACCTCTTAAGATGTTTACATCAAAGTATGAAGCTGCCTTTTACGAAGATATGCACACATTAAACATAGAATTTGCTCATTATTATCCCCATGCAACTGAAACCATACCTGAGATGGTTGCACTAATAAAGAAACTTATTGAAAACGGATATGCATACAAAGGTGATGACGGGTCATATTATTATTCTGTTAAGAAGTTTAAAGATTATGGTAAACTGGCACACGTTGACGTTTCCCAATTAAAATCAGGGGCGCGGGTGGCACATGACGAATATGAAAAACAAGAACTTGCAGACTTTGCATTGTGGAAGGCATGGGATGAGAAGGACGGACCAGTATTCTGGATAACTGAACTGGGCAAAGGCAGGCCCGGGTGGCACATTGAATGTTCTGCTATGAGTATGAAATACCTCGGAAACCATTTTGATATACATTGTGGCGGTGTTGACAACATATTTCCACACCACGAAAACGAAATAGCTCAAAGTGAAGGCGCTACTGGTGAAAAGTTTGTTAATTATTGGCTGCATTCAGAACATTTGATTGTTGAAGGGAAAAAGATGAGTAAGAGTTTAGGAAACTTTTACACGCTGCGTGATCTGCTTGACAAAGGGTATAACCCACGTGCGATTAGATATTTATTGCTGTCCACACATTACAGAGAGCAATTAAATTTTACGGTTGAAGCATTAAAATCTGCCACAGACACTATTGAAAATATTGATTCGTTCATTCAGAGAGTATTGTTAAAAATAAATGAAAAAGAGGATGGAGAAACAAACAAAGAAATAACTTCTGTAATAAACAATGCAAAAGAAGGGTTTGAAAACGGGATGGATAATGACCTTCAGATTTCAACAGCCATGCCGCCATTGTTTAAATTTATGAACATCATAAACAGTAAGATGAACAACCTAAACAAAAAAGATCTTGAAGAGGTCATAACATTTATGAAATCAATAAATAAAGTGTTAGGAATTATGAAGTTTAAACTCCCAGAAGTCCCAGAGAATATAAAAGAAATAATGGAAAAAAGAACTATTGCAAGGAATAATAAGGATTGGGAAACGTCTGATAAATTAAGAGAAGAAATAAGAAAACAGGGGTATGATATTCACGACGAAAAGGATAAGAGTTATGTAATAAAAAAGATTTTATGAGGTTGAAGAACGTATGAAACTACAACCATTAAAAGGAACTAAGGATTACCTGCCCGATGAACAAATAGTTAGGAACTGGATAGTTGACACATTGCGCAGAGTGTTTGAACTTTATGGTTACAGACCGATAGAAACAAGCATATTAGATTTCTGGGAAGTAGGTGCCAACAAGTACGCTGGCGGTGAAGAGATATTAAAGGAAACGTATAGATTGAAAGACCAGGGGAAGAGGAACTTAATATTGAGGTACGAACTCACATTCAAATTAGCTAAACTTATTGGCATGCACCCTAACATGCGCATGCCATTCAAAAGGTATGAGATTGGAAAAGTGTTCAGAGACGGGCCAGTAAAGACTGGGCGGTTGCGCGAATTTACCCAGTGTGATGTGGACATAATAGGAACTCATTCTATGATCGCAGATGCAGAATTGATGAGCATGGTCATAGACGTGTTTAATAGGTTAAAGTTGGATGTTTACATACAAGTAAACAATAAAAAGCTCCAGTTCGGACTGTTTAAGTCTTGTGGCATAACTGATGACAAACTAATACCCGCTGCATTATCGCTTGACAAATTGGTTAAGTATGGTAAAGAAACAGTCGTAACAGAGATGATTGAAAAGGGAATCACAAAAGAAAGCATTGACAAATTGTTTTCAATAATAGAAAGTATTGAATCACTTCCAAATAATAAAAGGTTGAACGAGATTGAGAAATATGTAAAAGACGAAGAGATGGGAATGGAAGGATTAAATGAAATGAAACAGTTTATGGAATACAGTAAAGAGTATGGGGTAGAAAAAGATTTAATGTTCCTGCCAAGCCTTGCCAGAGGATTGGGGTATTACACTGGTATGGTGTGGGAAGTCTACCTCAAAAACAGTAAAATAACGAGTAGTGTTGCCGCAGGCGGGCGGTGGGACAATATGATTAGTAAATTTATAAACAGTAAAAGGACGTACCCCGCGACAGGGATAACGTTTGGCCTGGATGTTATACATGAAGCATTAAAAGAAAAAAATATGCATAAAATCGCTAAAACACCTTTAGTTTACATAATACCTATTGAAGAAAACCAAATAAAATACTGTATAACCATCACCAAAAAGTTGAGGTCCCATGATATCAGTTGTGATATCGCTTTTGATAAAAAACTGAGCAAGGCAATGGATTATGCAAACAAAGAAAGTATCCCTTATGTAATCATAATTGGAGAGGATGAAATAAAAAATAACGTTATAAAATTAAAAAATATGAACACGGGCAAAGAAGTGGTTGGGAAGATTGAAGAGATAACAAAACACATAAATTACAAACGTGATAGTAATGAAAAAGGTTGAAAAGACACTGCTCTTAGACAAACCCGGGATAATTTTGGCACTTGCCTTAGGTTTATTTATACTGTTTTTTGGTGGCGTTTCACATTTTATCTTATTACTGGTATTCTTCATTTTATCTGTCGTGGTTACAAAGTATGGGTATTATGAAAAGAAAGATTTGGGGATTTATGAGCATGAGAGGAGTTGGGAAAATGTCGTTGCTAACGGGCTCGGTCCTGCCCTGGGAATAATCATTTCAATTGTGTTCAATGTTGGGGTCGGCCCATACATTGGTGCAATAGCAGCAGTTACAAGTGACAAGTTTGCATCAGAAACGGGTGCGCTTGCCGGGAGACCGATAGACCTGTCAACGCTTAAACATGTAAAACCTGGCAAGAGCGGTTGCGTAACATGGTTTGGAACATTGATGTCGTTCACAGGAGCGTTGTTGATAGGTATTGCGGCCGCATTACTGTTTAAAATTAGTCCTACACAAATAGTTATTATAGGAAGCATAGGGTTTATTGGTTCAATGATTGACACATTGTTTGGTGTGTTTGAAGAGAAAGGAATCGGCAATAAAACAACAACCAATATAATTTGTTCGATTGTGGGAATAATCTTAGGATACTCCCTATTATCTCACCTCTAACCCACTAAAACTTATCTAAATCTAAAAATTAAAAATAATATGGTAAAAACATTCCTGAGATTATATAATATAAAGGGTCACCAAAAAGTATTTCTAAAATGAGGGATAAGAAAACAAACGGAATGAACGGTGGAAGTTTTGTTAGCACGATGAGTTTAACCTTTTCCTTTGATAACCTCTTGATAGCATCAGTTGTTAGCAATTTAGGTATGTTATGCTTTTTTACATAATCCTTGTCCATTAATTCCAATGCTACAACGTCTTCCTCTGTGATTTTTGTTCGGTCTGATTTTTTTGAAAGGTCAACCTTCTCAGACATCAACTGTGTAAGTTCAGTCTTAAACAGATTGACAAATATTGTTATAAAAACTAAGTAGCCCAATAATAAAACAAACGGTAAAGGATTGCCCATTCCCATGTCATACAACAGATAAATCATTACAACATACATAAACAATAAAGCACCTGAATAAAACAACCGGTCCAATGAGAATTTTATCCTGCCAGACATTGCCATTGCAAAAAGTTTAGGAGCATACTTAATTATAATATAAAGTATCAAAAACATGCCTGATACAATTATCAGTGATAGAATGAAAGGCATTTGAATGGTTTGCTGGGTAAATAATGACGGTGTAGTCGGCAATAAAAATGATAACGTAACAAACAAAATTACATCTGCACCACCAATCTGTCCGGCCCTGTACAACAAATAACCTATGGCGCCTATAACGCCTCCCCAGAAAACCGAAGGGATTATTGTTTGTGGGTCAATAACAAGAAACAGTAATGATATTAAAAGGAAACCGTAAAGTAATTTGTCAGGAACGTTGCGATTCTTGAAAATGTCAAAATATGTTAAGACTCCTGTTCCTACCAATGCAATGAGAACTCTTAACAATTCATAATTCATCCCAGAAGGTAAAATGTATGACAACATAGAACACATAAACAAAAGTATACTTAAAAAACTTTTGTATGTAAAATTTAAGATGAATGTATTTTGACAAAACAAATATTATTGAGCTGTTTATATAAAGAAACAAAAAAACACAGAGAAAGATTTATAAAGATTATTATCTTAAGTCGATACAACATAAATTTGTGAACAAACATATAACAACGTCTGAACAATAATCTGTTTTGTTCAACAATCGAAACATATATAAATAATACGGGACATAATATATATGTCGCAAAAGGGGGATGTATATGGGTAGAAAAAAAGCTTTTGAATTAAAACCAAAAAGTGATCCTATCATAAACAAGATTAGAAAGATTGATATTAATAATATTGCTGATAAGAGGATTGATGAGGAAAAAGAGGTGCACGATGCAGTTTATCAAATCGTATCAACTGCTCAAAATCTGATAGACCAAGGCAGGATTGATAAATCTTCTTTGAAAAATTATGGATTGTATACTATTGAAGAGGCGTACAGAGAAGTTAAAAGGAATCGTATCCCTATCTCTTTCAGAGCGTTCGGTGGCAGGATTGAAAGGAAAAGTATTTATTCAACAAAAATTGGAAGAAAAAGGTATATCCCAGAACCTGTCTTAAAAGACTGGGTTGCTCTTCATAAAAAATATTATACTGTTAGGGAAGCTTATGAAAAGGTTAGAAAAAACCTTAACATCAATTTAAGGGCATTCATAGGAAGGATTGAAAAGAATTCTGTGCCTTCAATAAAAATAGGTACGCAGAGGTGGGTGCCTAAAGAATACATAGACAGTTTAACATACATTGCACAGAACTATTATGATGTTTCAACTGCCTTAAAACAACTCCGTAAAAATTCTATAAAATTAAAAAGAAACGCTTTTGAACGTCGTCTTGACCGTAAACGCATCCCCCATGTGAAAATCGGTGGACGACGGTTTATTCATAAGGATGTCCTTAACCAGTTAATAAAAATTGAAAAAAACAGGTTAAGGAAATAACTCCTTCTTTTTATTTTTTTGTTTTTCATATATAGTTATACTTTGATAACCTATATCAAACCCTAATAGGCTGATCCATAAACTCCATACGCCAGAATATACAGAAATTAAAAAAACAGTTATCTCCAAAACTGGACGGAGTGAAAGAATTTTCTGTAAAACTTTATTTTTAATTTTGTTCTTATCAACAAATTCATCATTAATATATTCTTCTATGATGTTTGTGAAAAGGATCGTAATAAAATAAAACATATTAACTGGCGACAGGCCAAACATTGCAAACAATGAAAATAAAACAACTATGCCAATATAATGTCCGGGCGCATCAAACTTCCCTGACAATACCAACCCCAAAACTGTTGCAATGATTAATACTGTAACTTCAGGAAAGAGGTACGGAATGATAAATAATAATATGCCATAAAAAATTCCTAACAATATGTTAAGATATTTAATTTTAGTGATATTATTATCCTCTAACACATCTGTATACTTAACTATCAACCCGGTGACAAATGAAAGTAAAAATAAAAGCAGCACATTACCACCATCATATTGTTACATGAACGGTCCGCCAATGTTTAGGTTGCCTGACTTTAACATTTTCTCAGCTTTTTTCCTAAGCCCCCTATTCTTTTTGAACATGTTAAGCATTTTAGTAACCTTTTCAAACTCGCGTATGAGCTGACGAACATCTCTCGTTTCAACTCCGGCACCCTTTGCAATCCGTTCCATGCGCGACTTGCTCTTCTTAACTATCTCTGGATGCTCTTTCTCATCAGAAGTCATTGAAGATATTATCGATTCATACTTTGTAAGTTTTTCTTCGCCCTGCTGGAGAAGGTCCTTGGGCAGGTCTGGAGCGCCAAACATACTGAAAACTTTGTCAAGTGGACCCATTTTTCTAGCGGCTTTTAATTGCTCTTTAAAATCTTCAAGCGTAAGCTTTTCTAACGGTTTTGTTTTAAGTCCTTGTTCTTCACTAACCTTCTTTATCTTTTCCATTAATGCCTCAAAGTCTGGGAACCCTAACAATCGTCCGACAAACTTTTTAGAATTGTAAACTTCTAAATCTTCTATCTTCTCACCATGGCCCAGAAATGCAACTTTGGCCTTTTGTGTTGCTGCAACTGCACTTAACGCACCACCACCCTTTGCAGAACTGTCAATCTTTGTAACTATTACACCTGTTATGCCGACTATGTTGTCAAACTCTTCTGCCTGTTTGCCAGCAACCTGGCCGATGTCGGCTGACAACACCAGAAATTTCTGGTCAGGAGCAAACGATTCATTAATCTTTTTAAGCTCCTCTGTCAATCTGTCATCAAACGCGCTACGCCCAGCAGAATCTAAAATCAAAACGTCTTCTTTTGAATTCTTCAGGGCAAACTCAATGATCTTTTTAACATCCTTCTCGTCAGGTATGCCGTAAAATGCACACTGGACCTTTTCTGCCAACTGCTTAAGCTGGTCATACGCTGCTGGACGTTCAATGTCACAAGCGATAAGGGCGGGCTTTAATCCTTTATTCTTATAAAAATAAGCAAGCTTTGCAGCGGCTGTAGTCTTACCAGAACCGAAAAGGCCGAGCAACATAATCTTTTGCGGTTTTAAAACAGGAGTGTATGATTCTCCTAAGAGGGAAACCAATTCATCGTAAACCACATTCATTACATGTTCGCGGGTTGTCAAACCCTTCATAAGTTCTCTATCAAGCGCCTTCTTCTCAATTCGTTTGCTCATTTCTAAAACAAGTTTAACGTTAACATCACTAGATATGAGAACGCGTTGAAGTTCTTTAATGATACTTTTAACTATGCCCTCATCAACTACAGTTGCGCCTGTTAATCTTTTTATGACATTCCGTAGTCCTCTGCCTAAATCCATAAACATTATTCTCAACGGAAAGATTTAAAAAAAGAAATCCCGCGGGGGAGACTTGAACTCCCAACCTATCGGTTACCAGATAGAGCAAATCTTTGCACTGTTAAGCACAGTGTAACCAAAACTACAGCCGATCGCTCTACCATTGCCCGCTCCGCCGATGATTTTTGAATGTGGATCGACCGTTCAAAGCTTTGAGCTACCGCGGGATAAGCATTTCATTTAACTTTATTTTAAGAAGGATTTTTAAATGTATTATATAAAAGATTTTTTAGTTCTACTGTATATTTATTGTGGAAAGATGTGAGAACTGTGGCAAAGAATGGAAACACTATAATAAAAGACCCGATTCATGGAAATATTGTATTGAACAACATGGAGAAAAAAATCGTAAACAGTGCTGTGTTCCAAAGGTTGCACAGGATTAAACAATTAGGATTTTGTTATCTTGTTTATCCTGGCGCCAAACATACACGGTTTGGGCATTCGATAGGAACGTTTTATCTTGCAGACAGGATTACCAAAACTCTTAATCTTGATGGGTACACTTCACAATTGTTGAAGTTAGCAGGGCTGTTGCATGACATAGGCCACGGCGCGTTCAGCCACGATTCTGAAGATGTGACAAGGAAATACATAGGCTCGCATGAAGAGAACGGATTGAAAATAATTAAACAAACAGAAATTCGTGATTTTGTTGGAGAATACTACGATGATTTGATAAAAATCCTTGACGAGAAAGAGGAAAATGAAGAACTTGACATCATAGGTTCAGATGTTGGTGCGGACAGGCTGGATTATCTTGTCAGGGATGCATATTACACTGGCGTGTCTTATGGCACGATTGATTCTGAATGGATTACAGATATCATTCTCAGAAAAGATAACTTGCTTTGTTTACCAGAAAAAGGCGTGCCTGCAGCTGAATCATTGCTGGTCGGACGATTCTTAATGTTTAACACTGTATACCTTCACAGGACAAACAGGATTGCAGCATCGATGTTTAAAAGGGCGCTGGAAATTGCAATAGAAGGAAAAAATGTTGACCCAAAAGAAATCACATTCCTTGGCGATGATGAATTGTTAATAAAACTAAAAGAACATGACGAGAAAGGATATGTTGGCCGGCTGTTAAACAGACGGCTTTATAAGTTAGCAATCAGGATTGATAAGAAAGACATCCCTATGCCTATTAAGGAATTTGAAGAAGAGATAATAAAAAGGTGCAACTGTGATGTGATCGTTGATGAGATAAGACCGTTTGTGTCTGCACCAAAAGTGCCGATAATTGCTCATGACAGTGGGATTGATGATATTAGTGAATTTTCGTCACTTGTTAATGTGTTGGTTAATGAATCTGAAAGACGTTCAAAGATGTTTGTAATATCTGAAGATAAAAATGTTGAAAACGTTAAAAAGGAAGTTTTAAAATTATTTGAATCAAACAAGTAAACAGAAATAGGTATGGGAGGAAAGGCGATTAGTATGGAATACACTAAAGAATATTTTTTAAAAATGGTTATAAGATTAGATGATGACCTTATAGAAAAAAGTGGAAACTTTATAGAAGAGCTACTTAGAACCGGCACATACAATAAAGAAGACGCTGAAGATATCATACGACTTAAAGCCAGATTAAAGATGTATATGAAAATATTGGGGTTTAACGAAGATGAAATACAAAAAGGAGTTTTAGATTATCAAAACATAGGAGTTGAGCTTGCATTTTCTAAGGTTATCAATGATATTGATGTTGCTACACTACAGACACGCATAGAAAAGATTGGAAATGACAGTGTATTGCCAGAAGGTATGGCTGAAAAGGTAAAAGAAGAAATTGATAAGATTTTAAAGTATCAAAAACGTGGCAGAAAACGGTTGCTGCATTGACTTCTAATTTTTCATGTTGAACCTATGCTTTTTATTTTTTTCTATAAACCGTTGTTGGAAGTCGTCTAAAATATTCATATAATTTA
The DNA here is from genome assembly GCA_021158105.1 of Microcaldota archaeon. GTDB lineage: Archaea > Micrarchaeota > Micrarchaeia > Anstonellales > JAGGVH01 > JAGGVH01. The sequence continues at coordinate 3,082 of JAGGVH010000044.1, read as the reverse complement.
TGAATGCTTCAAATGGACTGTTGTAAGGGGAAAAATAATTGTGAACGTCTTGGTCTGAAAGGTTTTTTGTTGATACGTAATATAAATGGTCGCTTGACTGTATTTTTCTCCACAGTGCAATCAGTTTTTTATCTTTTGTCTTTTTTACTTTGTCATTCATAGAATATAATCTATTGAACAGTTCTCTCTGTAAATCGTTTCCCAGCCATGCGCTTTCATTTCTTTCGATGTCTGCCCATGACACTGTCCTGTTGATTGTTATCTTGTTTGGTTTGAACTTGTTTACAACATCGTCAACAGTTGAAAAGGATAAGTTGTCATGTTTTATGATTTGTTTGGGAAGGTGTTGCAAAAAATTGAGGATGCCTGTGTCTTTCCAATGATGTTCACCAAACGTTTCATAATCCATGCCTATCAATGTAAAATCGCCTGATAATGATGACAACCATGAAACATACTTCTCTGCGGTCAATGGGTATTGGTCCCATTGTTTTGCAGAAAATCTGTACCCTATGTCGTCGCTTAAACGGTAATCCCTCAGCAGTAATTTAATCTTGCCATCATCGTACAAGCGGTGTGGGTTGTCAGTTATGTCGTCAGCGCCTTCAGTGATCATTGACGAAAAACCAAATGATGAAACAACTGATGACAATTCAGGAGTGTATAACAGTTCTGTGTTCCTGAAATTTTTTGGCTTCATACCAAATGTCTTTTTTATTTCATTAGAATGCATGACAACCTGTTTAATAAATTCTTCATATGTTGGATAAAGCGATGTTAGGCTGTGGTAGTATGTTTCTCCTAAGAATTCTACCTGGTTTGTAGCAACAAATTTCTTAAACGATGAAAACAATGAATAAACATCAGGCCTAAACATCTTCATCTGGTCCAGTGCAACCCCTGTTATGGAATAAACAACCTTGAAATCCGGATATTCTTCCAACAAATCCAATATAATGTTTGTTGCTGGAATGTAACACTTATCAGACACTTTGTTGAAAACCTTTTCAGTTAACTCATAATTAATGTATTTGTTGTCAGGGTCGGCCATGTCTGAAAATGGATACACCCAATTTAGTCTGTATGGTTGGTGGATTTGAAAGTAAAATATTATGTCCAACACATCACCCATTTATATGATTCTTCTTACACATGTTATTATAAACACTTATCGTTTCCCTTGCAATCCTGTCCCATGACAATGATCTTACTTCTTTTTCTCCCATCACTGCAAGAAATCTGTGGAGTGTTCTATGTTTAAGTATCCCTGTTATCAGCAATGCCATTTTTTTAACGTCCCAAAAATCAACTTGTAATGCTGACTTTACAACCTCGCCCACGCCAGCCGTTTTGGTTATGATTGTGGGCGTGCCAGAAGCAAGCGCTTCAAGCACAGTAATCCCAAAAGGTTCAGATGTTGAGGGCAATACATAAACATCTGCAATACTGTAAAGCAGATTTCTTTGTTCACCTGTAACAAACCCTGTAAACGTGAAATGGTTTAGTATTCCTAAATCGATTACTTTCTGGATCATAGAAGGGAGAAGGTCACCAGTGCCGGCAACAATGAAATGGACATTGTTGTCATGTTTAAGGACTTCGTTTGCTGCATCAACAAAATACAACGGTCCCTTCTGTTCAGTAATTCTGCCCAGGAATAATACTACTTTGCGGTTGTAAGGAAAAATGGCACCTGGTTTGTTTTTTATGTTTAAAAAGTCATTATAGTTTATCCCGTTGTATATTACTGTAATCTTGTCTGGGTTTGCATGATATTTGTCAGTCAATATTTGCTTGGTTCTTTTGCTTACTGTTATGATTGTATCAGCTGAATGAACTGCTTTAGATTCTATGTTCTTTATAAACTGCCAAGGGTGTGAAGTCCTGTCAAATTCTGTGGCATGGATTGTTTGCACGTATGGTATATCATACATCTTTCTTAGTTTTATTCCTGCTAATGCAGTCAACCAGTCGTGGGCATGGATTAAATCATATCTTTTGATGTTGTTTGAAATCAAAGCAAATAATGAATCGTTATACTGTAACACTTTTGATGCAAAGTCTTGTGACCAGCCAATAGGATCATGCACAGGATACGGTGACAAATTAACTGATGGTGATACTGGTATGAGTGTAAGATGCTCATTAATCTTAACTGGATTGGTAAACCCTTTCTTGGACGGAAGATAAAAATCTATGTCAACATTATTTTTGGACAATGCTTTTGTAAGATAAAAACAATGGACACCTAACCCCCCTGAAAAATAAGGTGGGAATTCCCACCCCAACATTGCAATATACATTGCCCACCACCTGTATCAGTAATAAGAATAATTAAATTTATTCTTGTTCACTTTTCCAACTACTTAAAATTATCTCAAAAGGAGAATGTTTATAAAGATATCTTTTATATTATTAGCAAGGTGATCATATGGGAATAAAATTATCAAAAATATATGGCTTGGACATATATACAGACAATGGTAAATTCCTCGGAAGAGTTCGCGACTTAATCATAGATTTAGAAAAAGGTGAAGTGGTCAGGATAACGCTTGAACCGTTAAATTTCCTTGTTTCAAAAGATGAGGCTCTCAGAATCTTAAAAGAGAAGAGTTTGCTCTATAAAAATGTTAAGTCGGTCAGTGATGTTGTGATAGTTGCACAAGAGACAAGGACATAATTTTATAGTGTGTGAGGGGTCAGTTCCAGTATTCCATGGTGGATGCTGTGGATTGTTGCAAGCAACGGTTTTGATATAATAATTAATTTAGTTCATATATTTCATCAGTTATGATTTTGTATGCGACAATCCATTTCTTAAATTTTTTAAAGAATAAATCTAATATATATTCATATTCTAGTGTTGTAATTATCATTGATTTAGAATTTGTCCTTAAAAAGATTGCATTCTTATTAAGGTTTTTTAAACCTGTATAAAACCTTCTTTTTACAGTGTTATAATTTTGCAGATTATTCTTTACTTTTTTTAGTTTTATATCATAAGTGTATATTATAAATTTTTTAATTCTTTTTTTTCTTGGTTTTTTTATTTTTTTCATTGAACTATAGTTCACATATATAT
>JAGGVH010000033.1 GCA_021158105.1 Microcaldota archaeon | reverse complement strand
TGAACATTGTTTATTTTAATGTAGGCTGAAGTATTCGTTTTTATATCCATTACATTGATCTGATAATCATCATAACCATTTTTAACTGTGTCAATGCCGCCGCCATAAGTTATTGATCCTGTGTTGTGGGATATAGCAAAATTGTATGAAATAAAACACAACAAAATAGATAAAACTAATAATACTTTCCAATCCTTTTCCATTCAGGTCCCCCCAACTTATTTAATTGTTTAATACGTTTAATTATGTTTATTTATGATGTAACATTTAAAAAACCATCGTTTGCAACAACTAACAATTTGATTAGATTAGTCCTGTGATTTGCTGATGCTCAATTTTTAATATCCTATATTCTTATATATACTAAATAAAATATTAAATCAAACTTGCCACTGTCTAACCGCCCGCCTACTCCAAACGAAATCTTTATAAACGCTTATTGTTAATCTAAAATGAGCATAACAATAAACAATGTTTAAGTATATTTCAATGTGTGGTGATAAGTATGTTTACGTTAACAATGGATGATGCTAAAACCCTTAAAAACATTTTTGATGCAGTAGTAACCCTGATTGAAGAAGGGCCTGTTGAGGTTAATGAGAAAGGATTATTCTTGAGAGCGATCGATCCGTCACAGATTGCAATGGTGACATTGAACATTCCAAAAGAAGCGTTCAGTGAGTATACGATTGATAAGAAGACGTTGGTAGGGTTAAATTTTGTTAACCTTGTTAAGATCTTAAGCAGGGCTAAGACCGGTGAAAAAGTAACACTTAAGACTGAAGATGCTGCATTCATAATATCATTCTCGGGTGGCAAACGTAAACGAACGTTTAAGGTGCCATTGTTGGATGCAAAGGATTTGATAACCAAAGAGGTCAAGGTTGACCCTGAAGCTGAGATAACCCTGCTCGCAGGCGAGATCAAAGATTCATTAAAAGATGCAGAACTTGTCAGTACATACCTAACGTTTAATGCTGACAAGGATAAACTTGAGATGACTGTCCGTGGCGATGGCGGTAAACTTAATGTTGAATTTGAAAAGAATAATGATACTGAAATAAAACTCAAAGATGACATCAAGAATGCCCATGCGTCGTTCTCGCTTGAATACATGGAAAACATTGTTAAGGCATGCCCAGATAATAATAAGATAAAATTCTATATGCGCACTGATATGCCGTTAAAGGTTGAGTATAAGGTTGACAAGGCAGACTTGAGTTATTTCTTGGCACCAAGGAGAGAGGAGTAAGAACAAAGACATAAATATGATTTTAATCTTTAGAGAAAAATTCAATAATTGCGCCGAAATTTATACCCACTTCATATGATTGAATAATTTGACGTTCAGCAAACTCAGTGCCGTCATATTTCCAATAATTATAACCTAAGTATATTGGTCCTATTCCAACATCTGTAGTAAATGAATATTTATAAGGACTATCTATTTTCAAAACGGGTAAAGTATACATTACTCCAACATCAAAATAATCATGGAAAGATTCTGGGAAGATTTGATATTGTGATAAGCATGCAGTCATTACAAAGTCTGCCGTGAAATCTGAAGTTGCCGCTTTAGAATATGTAAATCCTGCTCCTAAATTTATGATTTGGGGCCCACCAAAAATCACCTTTGGAAATTCAGCAACTCCTCCCTTGATTTCATAAACTGTACGTTCTCCGTTGCTAACAATACTAATTTTTCTATCCACAAAATATTTACCACCATACCTACAATATTCTAACCCCCCAATTTGTTTTTTTATTGTATATGAAACTAAATCAACACCAACAGCATTAATTGTATAATTATGATGTGTAAGTGCATTTAATGGTAACGGTGATGATAAAAGAAGGAAACTACTAAAAATTGAAATTGAAGTTATTTTAATTTTTTTATTATTTTTTAATATCATCCTATTATTTATTGTTGATAATGTTTAAAACTTTAACCTTCTTTAATCTACATAGTTAGCCCCGTTGTCTAGATCTCTGAACGACAAATCGTTCATGATTTGTCTTCGGAGAAGACTATGGTCAAGGATGTCAGGCTTTGGACGCACTTTTTTGTGTTGTGCACAAAAACCTGCACTAAAAAGAGAAGACACCTGAAGACCCCGGTTCGAAATCCTTTTTCCGAATGGAAAAAGCCAGGGGAAATGTTTTTCTGTTCTCCAAAAGGGGAATCAGGAAGACCAAATGAATCAGAGATTCATTGGTCCTGTGAACATTACGATGTTCACATGGACTGCCAAACTGAAGGGGGAATGTGTCCCCCTGCGGTTCCGTTCCGGGCGGGGCTAATTTTTACTTTACTAATTTTGTCCGTAAGTATATAAAATAAGGTTCATTCAAGAAGGTTAAATATTTCATTTCTTTTCTGGTTAACAAATTCTGAGAACTTGTGAATTTCTTTTTGAACGTCTTGCTCCCCAGATTTTAATGCTTTATATATCTCTTTCAATTTTTCTTCAAATGATACGGACAGTTCATTTTCTATCTTGGTTAATATCTCAACAGCGGGAATGATGTATCTTTTGGTAATCTCATCTTTATTGTTTATGATCTCGTCTGCATTTTTCTTGGTCCATTCCCAAGGTTTGACACCTGTACGGTCATAAAGGTCCTCAGATTCTGTCAATACACTTTCGTCTATGATTCCTTTATTAAACATCCAAAGCTTTATCTTAACCTTTAACCAGTAAAATGTAGATTTTTCTATCCTTTCTTTTGCGCCTGTTAAAACTGCATTGATGTATTCATAAGCCCTATTTTCAACAATCTCAGCAATCCTTGACAGTTGTTCCCTTTTTTTCTCTTCTTCTACGCCAATGTTTAACAGGACAATCTCTTCACTGTGGCGTGCCATGTATTTCTTTGTTTCTTCTGCCATTACTGTTGTCATCTCCTTATAAACAGTTCTGTGGAATTGTTTTAATGTTGAGATCAGATTATTTGGGATTTCGCCCCTGACTGGCGACTGTGCTAAGATTGCAACAATCATTTGATGCTCCTGTGTAAATGCGTCATGTTCAATGAGCGTGCGCAAATATTCATCAGCTTTGATGTTAATCTTTTGTAATGCTTTAAATACATCTCCTAATTTTTTATCTTTTGTATGCCATGAAATTGTTTTTAATTTTTCATACAACACAACGGTCTTGTCAAAATGTTTATTAAAACTGTCCGGCACAGGAATATCAACTTCATTGTTTTCTAAAATGTCATAGGTGCATGCATATAAAGATTCTAGGTATTTTAAGGTTTCAACATCATTTTCTTCTTCAATTTCTGAGTATGTTATAGAAATGTCGTTTGCGATAGATATGATTTCGTTAACAAGTAATACGTCATCATGATTGAACTCCATAACCTTTTTTATTGCAGTGACCAATTCGTCCAATGCATAATCCATTTCATTTATATGGTATTCTATATTTTTGTTGATGTCTGCAAAAGATGTAGGAACGATCAAATCCAACCCGGCTCGTTGTCCAATCCTTTTAGTTTCATTGTATTCATGCAATGACGACACAAACCCGTCCATCTTTGCAACGTTTCTTTCAACCTTTGTTTTAAACCCGTTCTGTATTTCATCTAATAATATCTCTCTAATCTTTTCAACATTAACCTTTTCTTTAGAAATTTCATCAATCCTTTCCATAAAATGGGCTTTTGGGAACTCTGGCAGATCATAATTATTTCTTTCATGTTTAATTTTTTTTATCCCACCCATATTACCACCATTTAAATACACATTTTACAATATATATACACAGTTTATGTTTATAAACCTTTCTGTATATCTCACTTATATACTTAAATTTTCTAAATGGATTAAAGATAATAAATGGGGTTTGAAGGCAAAGTTTGGGTGGTGTTATGAGATATCTTTTAAAGTCTGGGAATATGATAATCCTTGCTTTTGACCATGGGTTTGAGCATGGGCCTGCAGTGTATAATGTTGATATGTCTCCTAAGAGGATAATGAATTTAGCAATAAAAGGCGGTGTTGATGCGTTAATGGTTAACAAAGGGATTGCTAAACATTTGCCACAAAAGATTAGGAAAGATGTTAAGATGATTATTAAGCTTACCGGCAGAACCAGTCTTAATCCTCTGATGGTTCAATCATTGACTGGAACGGTTGAGGATGCTATCGAACTTGATGCTGATGCGATTGCTGCAACAGTTTACATAGGGAACGAATATGAGGATGAAATGCTTGCACAGTTTTCAGATTTATACACACATGCAAAAAGGTATGGTTTCCCAGTATTGGGCATCATATATCCGCGGCCTTCTGACGGAAAAAGGTATAAAGGTGAGTATATTAGGTATGCTGCAAGAGTCGGTTCAGAATTGGGATGTGATTTTATAAAGACATATTATCCTAAAGAAGGAAAAGGTATGTTCAAGAGAGTGGTTGATGACGCATTTGCTCCTGTTGTGGCAGCGGGCGGGACAGTGATGAAAAAAGATAGTGACGTTTTAAGAAGAGCAGAGGATGTGATGGCTGCCGGCGGTGCAGGCATGGCAATAGGAAGAAACGTGTGGACAAGGAACGATGATGATGCGATAAGATTATTGAAGGCATTGAATGATGTCATTAAGCGTAACATGTCAGCCAAAATGTCTGTTAAAAAATGGGGATTGAAATGAAGAGTGATGTGAACATTGAACTTGATAGTATAATAAAAGATCTAACACGGAAAGAAAAAGCGTTGGATAAGATATTGAGTATGAACAGAGAAACAATACGTTTATGTGCAAAGGGTATAAAATTGGTTCATCAAGGTAAGATGAAGGATGCTAAGCCCCTTATAACTAAAATAAGCTCAAAACTTAAGGTTATTAGATCGCACGGTATTGAATTCCAGAATTATTATCATCAGGTTGAGCAGGAGTATGCAGAGTTTGTAATATTTTATAATCTAGTCTTGGGGAAACAACCGCCTGATTATAAAAAGATGAAGATAACATACACTTCATACTTAACAGGATTGATGGATTGTATAGGCGAACTTAGAAGGTATATGCTTGATTCAATACGGCGCAAGGACATCAAGACTGCTGAACACATGTTTAATCTTATGGAAGAGTTGTATAATGCCACTTTGCCTTTACACTTTTCAAGGGCATTGCTTCCAAATTTTAAACAAAAGCAGGATGTTTCACGGAGACAGGTTGAGTTTGCACGTTCTGAATTGACGTATGCAATGGTCTCAATGCAAAATAAATAGTTAAGATTGTTTGTAATACATGAGGGGATTAAGATGAAAAGAAAAGTGTTGGTCTGGGCCTTGGTTATAGTTTTATTGTTCAGTTTTGGATGTTTGGGCGGTGGTGAAAAGAAAACAAACAACAATGCAACTGTTACAGAAAATAAAACTAATAATACTCCTATGATTAATTACACTGATGTCAATCTAACAGTGGAAAATCCCTATAAAGAGCAATCGGCCAATGAAACTTCAACAGGTTATACTTATACACCTGATGCTCCTTTGAATGTTTATTTTTTCAATGTAGGTTATGCGAATTCTGTGTTGATTAAGAAAGGGGATTTTGATATGCTTATTGATGCGGGCGACCCGACAGGCGGCAATAATATTGTAAGCAAGATGAAAGATGTTGGCGTTGACGACTTAGAAGTTATAGTCATAACCCACCCAGTCCAGAAAAGATTAAGCGGTTTAAGCAGGGTATTGGACAATTTTGATGTTGAAGAATTATGGGATAATGATGTTATAAATGATTATTACCAACCATTGCATCAGAAGGTCATTGACAAGGGAGTAAATGTTATGGCTGTTAGGGCAGGCGATGAATTTTCATACAATGGAATTAATGTTACAATGTATAACCCATACAATAGCACATTTTCACCAAACAATGAAAACCTAAATTCAATAGTTTTAAAGATAACTGATGGGGCGTTTTCAGTGCTGTTTACTTCGGATTTGGAAAATACTGAGCTTAACAATATTCTTTCAGACCATCCAAACCTATTCTCTACGATTGTTGAGGTTCCTAAGAATGGTAAGTCATCAATCCGCGAGCTTGCATCAACCAATCAAATGATAATAAGGTTGATAGATGCTACAAGACCTGATGCAATGATTATTTCAGTCGGGCCAAACAATGAAGATGCACCGTCACAACCGCTTCTTAATGCAATAAAAACACAAGGTGTTCCTGTTTACAGGACTGATAATGATGGCACTGTCTTAATAAGCTACAACAATGGGACGTACCAAATATACAAAAATAAATGATTAATTTTTAGGAGATATTATTGAAAAATTTATTAAATTGATGATAGTATTTTTTAATAATGCGTTCAATGAAATTGTGATTCTGTTGACTAGTTTTATTTCACCGCGTCTTCTCTTAGGTTTATTATTGTTGATTTTATAAGTTTCACAAATTTCGTTGTCCAATTCTTTTATCATTTCTTTATGTTCATTTTCTTTATTTTCTATTGCTTTAATTCTGCTTTTTTCAATAATTCGTAGTATTGGTGATTTAGTATTCTCCATTTTATCTTTAATCTTTTTCAATTCTGATTCTAATTCTATAATATCATTTAAATGATGATTGATTTCTGTTTTAACATTACTTATTTCTTTTGTTTTTAATTTTGCCATAATATCACCTTATCAATTTTGTTGTATATATTTGTATATTA
>JAGGVH010000008.1 GCA_021158105.1 Microcaldota archaeon | reverse complement strand
TCTGTATGAAAGGCTTAATTCCGCCAAACGTTAAATAATTTCTGTATTCTGCCAGATCTCCAATCTCACCCCCTAAAACTATTCTACAAGTTTTTTTCCATGCTTCATTTACTATATTGTAGGTTTCATTTTCATCAGTTGTACCCAAATTACCACCTGTTTATTAATCTTAATTTTTCAAACTTACACATAACATTTTATACATCTTTTTCTTCATTCTCCCATTTTTTCATATCAACAGTTTTGACTTTCATAGGCAAAATATATTTTTTACCATCAAAGAGCCTAACTATACATTCCTGCGGGTCAAGATTGATGAACATCTCCCTTATTGCCTGTTCAAGTTCACTCGGACTTAGCTTTTTCTTAAAATATTCTTCAACTTTAATTTCCATTGTTGAACTGAGTATCCTTGCATCTTCTTTTGTAACCTTGAAAGCAATGATATTGCGCACATTACCCATTACAGAATCAAGGATTTCTTTTGAAAACTGATTAAGATACTGGGCAGACAAACAAAGATAAAGATTAAATTTTCTTGATTCTGCAAGGATATTTTTCATTATTTTTGTTTGAATGATTGCAGCCTCATCAATCATAAGCAATGTTGGGTGTGTTATTTTTCCGTTGATCGCAAGAGTATACATCTGATTAACAATTGATGCTGCAAAAAATTTTATCATGTTCCTTCCAAAATAGTGTGGATTGAAAGAGATAATAGTTAACCTATTCTTTTCTACTAAATCATTCAACTTTTCTCTTTTCTTCTCCCCTCCAAGGAAAAGAAGGTATTCACCTATAAAATTAGTAATAGGGAGTATTGAATCGTTAAAATGTTGCATGTAAATGTCTTGAAACTCTTCATCAAAAAATCGTTTGACTTCTTCATTATCACATTGTGAAGCAAACTCTGCCCTCTTTGTTGAATCAGTTAGGAGAAAATTAATATTTTTCAATGTCAGTTTATCTATTGATGCTAAAAGGTGAACTGCATAAAAAACTACCCTCTCAGCATACTTGTTTTCTTGTCCGATTGTTGACGTAATAGTATGTGCAATCAATTGAGCTTGTAATGGACTTTTATCACCACCAGTATCTAAAGGTTCAATATAATTATCTTTAAAATTAATCACTTTACCCTCTGGCAACTCTTTTGAAAATTCATCATGGGGGTCTATGACAACAATATGAGTATCCTTATTATGTTCCAAAACTGCCCTTATAAGTATCTCTAAATATTTGGTTTTGCCGGCACCGGAGGTTCCCACCACAAGTGTATGCTGGAAAGGATCATATGTATCAACACCAATTGTTACATCAGTAGATTCAAATACGGGTTTAGAAGAATGTAAAGTCATCATTTTTGGAAGAGGATCTAAAAGTTTTATATAAAAGGCAGGATTTTTCTCCAAGTCAATCTCAAAAAACTTTGCAGGGTTTAACAGTAATAAAACACTCTTCTTACCATTCTTATTAACTGTTGTGCCCAACCCATAAAATTTGCCTAAGATTTTAATAATTCTCATATGAATCTCTTGTAGATTTTCTTTTATAATAAAATTAAACATATTGCCATCAGGTATTATGTGTAATCCTAAAGGGATTCTCCCGTTTACAAACTCAACATTTTTCGCTCTTTCTAACCTATAAGGAAAAACAAGAGGTGCCTGAACATAAAGATTAGGTTTACTCTTAACAAATAATCGTATAGTGTTGCCTTGGCATTTCACTATAAAAGACAGGCCTCTTAAGGAAAGAATATCTGAAAATCTTATGAGTCCTAAGAAGGGGGCACGAGTATTAATCAGATTATCATAAAAATTTTTATTTTCATTGACAGTAACCTTTTCTGAATATATAAAACATTCAAGATATCTATTAATTTTCCCCATGTATACCACATCTTTCTGTTATATATTTTGTATATATAGATATATAAATTCAATTGCAATTTTTTTTGAATATTAGAAACTTTTATATGTTTTTCTATCTAATAATTAAATATAATGAAAAAAATTAATAATCATAAGAGAATAATCGCAAAAGAGAACAATTCCTTGGATAAATTAGATATCAGGATAATTAAAATGTTAATTGACAATCCCAAAATAAGTATTAAAAAAATTGCATATTCTACAAGACGGTCGGTGCAGGTGGTTTCTTACAGATTGAATCGTTTAATTGAAAATAAAACAATAAGATCGTTTTCTACAATAATAAATATGAACTACTTAGGATTTGAGCATTATAGATTATTTTTCAAACTTAAAAAAGTTGACCCCATATCAGTTAGGAAGGTAAGGGAATTCATTGAAAGTGGTTGGGGAGTATATAACATTTCAACTCTTGGCGGCAAGTATGATTTATACATAGCAATATATGTCAAAAATTATATTGATTATGACAACTTTATTGATTTATGTTATACACATTTTCCAAACATAATGGGTGAAATAGAAGATGTCTATGTTAAAAACCATTATATTTACCCCATAAAATATCTCTCTCCAAAATCTCTTTTGAAAAATAAAATCATATCAATTCCTGTAAGTTATGAAACAGTAAAAATTGATGATGTTGATAAACTAATCTTAAAATACATCAGCCAAAACTGCAGGTTAACAAGCACAGAGCTTGCAAACATCACAAAATTAAGTTATAAAACAATCCTTTACAGAATTAAAAAATTAGAAGATAGAGGTATTATCAAGGGATATAAAACTTTTATTAATGATAAACTACATAAATCATATTTTATTCTTTTTTCATTGAGATATTACTATAAAGAAACTGAACAAAAAATGTTTAATTATCTTGCAACACATCCACTTGTTGATGAGGCAACAAAACAGTTTGGCGCTTGGGGTGTTATGGTACACCTTTATGCAAAGAATGAAAATGAAATAAAGATGTTTATAAATCAATTTAGAGAAAAGTTTGAAAATATAAAGGATTATGAAATTCTGCCAATAATTTCCTCAGATTATGTTAATATGTTTCCATATTATTAAAAATTTTTATTTTAGTCTGGGTCTGAAACATTTTTTAATTTTCTAACCAGAATGTTCCACCAACCAGAAAATGTTATTTTCATTTTATCAACAATTGAAAGGTTTTCTTCTATGAGATTATACCTTGAAAAGGTAAATTCCCAATTGAGTGAAGCATCTGAGAGTGTATCTGTGAATGTAAAGGAATCCGGAGAAAATCGATAAAAATCATTCGAAAACTGATAAAAATCATTTGTATATTCATAGCTTTCCATATATCTCCATAAATTTGATGTTATTACAGGCGGAAGCAACTTATAAGCATATACTACAGAATCATATGGAGATAAAACATAATGTGTTGATGTATCTATTACAGGAGAATTTACATCATTGCCTTTTGAAACTTGCCTAGAATATTCTTCTTTTGTTATAAACCCATGCTTAAGAAGATAATCAATATAATCATCATAACTTATTTTTGAACCATTCTTTGTAGCATATAACCTAAGAGAAATATCAAAATCAATATCACTTTCTTTTCGTCCGAAAGATGCAATAGTCTGGTTCTTAAATGTTTTGGAAATATGCTTTTTAACAAATCTCGTTTCAGCATCATGCATGATATTCCAATGATATTTCCAAGTATATGAGTAAACACCAAGCGTTGCAAAAAATGTGACTATTACTGAACCACCAACCATCAAAGGAGTTGTCCACCATTTCTTTTTCTTTGGAAGTTTATTTACACCTTTACCTGTGTTTATTATAGTTATTTTATCATTTTCTGTTAAATTAAGATGTTTACATACCTTATAACATCCAGCAAATGCTGTAGCACTTGCGGGCTCAATTTTATAATATCGTGAAACCTCTTTTAATTCTTCCCTAACTTCATCATCTGAAACAAGCATAATTTCAATTTGAGGATGCTGAAGAATAAGTTTTCTAACTAAAGGATAAAAATTTGAGCATGGTGTTTCAAGCGTTTTCACAACAGTGTTTCTTGTTTTAATGAAAACTTTATTGTCTGGTGCATTGAAAACTTTCATTTTATATTCCTCATCAGTCTCATCCACCCTACCTACCAATGTAAAGGGATTCGCACCTTTTGGACTAACACCTATAATTTTAGGGAGAGGCAAATTATTTTCGTTATAAAGTTTTATGAATTCTCTACAAAGATTATAAAAAAATTCGCCACCACCAACTGGAAGAAAGATTGCTTTTGAATCCTTATTTTCTTTGAATATCTGCTTTGCAAAAAGCGCATATCCAGTATCTTCATCAGAGATTCTTTCAACAAGACGAACCTCATTTGGTTTTACTCTACCTTTTGTAGCTTTTAAAGCAATCTCACGTAATTGGACATCAGTAATCTCATGTTTTGATAGGTTTGTACTAAGAAGAATTATGCTTTTCCCTCTATCCATTCTTGCAAGTTTTTTTAAAGTTTTGATTGCATTTCTATCTGCATCCTTACCAATGATAATAACAGCTATTCTCTCCTGCCTGCCCTCTGTCCTTTCAGTCCATTCTCTGCAAAGTTTTGCTAAGGAAATCCCTGAATTACCACATGTAATATGAACATATGCTACTTTCTCTTTTCCAGCATCACTTAAAATAAGCGAATAATTTCTTATATCTTTAAAAGTACCAGAAGGATAAACACTACCATCAACAACTTTAACAAAAACACCATATCTTGCACTGAGTGATGTTGAACTGTCACATGCAATTGAATTAAATCGAGTTATTGTATCATAATCAAACCAATTGGATGTATCTGTTTCAATAATTTTCCTAAAAACATCATGTTTTTTATCAATATTTAACTCTTTTGACACTTTTTTATTACCATTTGTTTTGTGCACTTTTTCACCCACCATATTATATATTATAACACAAAATATATTTAAACCTTTGTTTGTGTTGTATTATGAAAGTTTTATAATTTTAAAGCTGTATAAAATGTCATGCGACTGATTGCAGGGATTGACCCGGGAACAACGTTCGGCATTTGTCTTTTAGATTTGAAAGGTAACTTGGTGTACACAGGAAGCATAAAGAATGCTGGCAAGGAGAAAATAATAAAAGAAATGACTAAGCATGGCAAGATAATAGCCATTGCCACAGATAAAGTCCCCACACCAGACACTGTCCAGAAGATCGGTGCAATGATGAATGTTAAAATATTCACACCAGAGCAGTCCATGACGCAGGATTATAAAACCAAGATAACATCAGATTTACCAATAAAAGACCTCCACCAGAGAGACGCAGGCGGGGCGGCATTGTGGTTATACAGAAAATTTGAAAACAAATTCAGGCACATAGAATCAATGAAAATGACTGATGAAAAGAAAGATGAAATAAAAGAGAAAATTATAAAAGGATATACAATCAAAGATGTTCTGGCAATAAACAAAATAAACAAAAATAAAGAAACAAAAATTGGGAAGAGGGGGAAACGAAAAACAGAGGAATATATTAAATTTTTAGAATCAGAGGTTAAAAGGATTATGAACGATAACCAGAGTTTAAGATTAGAAATCAAATCATTGAAGAGTAAGATTAACGAAATAGAACTTGAAAATAATAAGTTAAGAAGGAGTATGCGTTCTGAACTGTATAAGGATAAAGAAATTAAAAAGTTAATGTATAAGATAAACCATCAAAAGAAAATCATTAAAAAACTTAAAAATAGTATAAAAAACAGAAGAAAAAAGCAATCCGGCCCAAAAAAAGTGTTTGAAAACAAAGAAAAAAGTGGTGGAACAGATTTAAAAAACTTGCTTGTTAAACTAATTGATGAATATAGGTCTAGTAAACAAAATCGGAGGTGACAAACATGACTGAAGAAACACAACAAAAAGAACAGGACAATGTTGTATATATAGGGAAAAAATATACAAAAGAGTATATGTGGGCAGTAGTCACACAATTCCATCAGGGAGCAAAAGAGGTTTTAGTGAAAGCCAGAGGTAAACTGATATCAAAAGCGGTGGACGTTGTTGAAGGTGTAAAGAACAAGTTTATGCCAGACATTAAAATAAAAGACATAAAGATAACAACAGAACAATTGACTTCTGAAGATGGTACAAAGATAAATGTTTCAGCAATCGAAATAATACTGACAAGGTCGCCACAGGAATAAACATAAATAGAACATTTTTCTTTCTTTTTCTTTTAAATTGCTCAGGTGGTCTAAAATGAGTTTGCAGTTGCCAATACCTATTGAAGAGATAGAAAAAGGTGAGCTGTCAGAAGACACCAGGAAAAAATTAAGGGAAGGCAAACTCAGTAAAACAGACATTAATGTTTCAAAAGCATTGTATGAAGTTGCAAAAGAAAAAAATCTAAACAATATTGGATTTGAAAAAGCAATTGAAATAGGTGATGTAATCATAATCACAACAAAACAAAACATAGGATTGTTAATAGGACGTGGTGGGAGTATAGCAAGTGCATTATCAAAAAAATTAAACAAAAAAATAAGGATTATTAAGCACTCAGAAACCAGGCATAAACTCGTATCAGAACTGATAGAACCTGCAGTTTTGAAAGGGATTAATGTAAAATATACAAAAACAGGCAAGATCTGGAAAATTTTAATAGGTAATAAAGAAAAATTACCTATGAATGAAGATACACTTGAAATTGCACTCAAACAGTTCTTTGGAGCAGATATAGAGATTAAATACAGTTAAACTTCTTTTATATAAACACGGTAACTTCTACGTGGTAATCTATGGACTTGTAGCCCCCCATTAAATCTTTTAGTGCATTTCCATCCATTATTCTTCTGATGGATTTTATTAAAATACCCTATAATATCTCTTAAAACTGAAGTAACATGAACATTGTTTTGGTCTTGTAAAGACATTTCTATAGAACTAAAATAGCGCATAACACTTTCAGGGGAGATAGAGCCATTCTTAACATCATGATCAAAAACCTTTTTTAATGTTTTCAGAGCGGTTACCCTGTTATCACAATTAACATATGACAACACATACTTTTTCAAATACTCCTTTTCGCGTTCAGTTATCCATTCAATCCTATGAAATGACCACTCACGAGCAACAAAAAGACCAATCCTTTTATTCAAAAGAGTAATATCTATATAGGTATATGATAACAGTTTAGAAATTCTCTTAATTTTTTGTTGATTAAATGCAACATCAACCAATTTATTAATAGTACTAACAAAAGAAGAATTTAACCTTTGTTTTAATTCTAGTCCAAACTCTCTCAATTCATCTGATTTAAAAGATTTATAGATATTATCAATCTCATCCTCTGTCAAATAAGACAATACTTCTGGATGCTTCTCAGACAACAAAATATACTCTCTAACCATAACATCACTTCCTTATATACTAAACCATTGAACATTATTGTATTGGGTGTCATCGTGTACACTCATTAAAGATTATTATCACACAATATAATACTACACAAAACGCCACAGTAAATATGTTGCACATTATTGGAAATCAGTTATACGTGTCTGTAAATCCTTCTTTACTTTTTTATTCCTATTTTTACCTTTCTTATGCCTTTTAACTTGTAACTTTTTATTCTGACCTATTACCTTTCTGTCTAATATAGAATGCATAATTTTCTTCATCTTTTTTTCTTTGTGGTATGATGACCAATAAAAAACTTCATCCTGTGTATCTTTTGTCATTAATATTATAACTTGGCCCGCTCTTGCCCTGCCCGCACGCCCCCTCCTCTGAATGCTCCTTATAGCTGAAGGGATCGGTTCAAAAAAGATAACTGTGTCAACACTAGGAATGTCCAACCCCTCTTCACCAACGCTAGAAGATACAAGAACATTAAACTCCTTATTTCTAAACCTTTCAATTATCTCTTTTTGTTTCTTCTGTGTAAACCCTTTTCTCTGTCCAATGAAAATATGATTTAGAATATCGTTATCATCAAGCTTTTTAGATATTAATCTGATTTGGGAGACATATTGCGAAAATATAATAATCTGTCCTTTTTCATGCTTAACAAGAGCCACAAGCTTAGATAACTTAGGATGCTCCACACCAGAATTTAAAAGATTAATCACTTCAACAAACCTTTTATCATTAAACATCGCCTTAACTGCTTTTGAGTCTCTTCCTTTTAACTTTTCAATATACTTCAACCCTGTAGTTGAACCTTGTGTTTCGATTAATTCCAACAGGTGGATCAGATTAAACAAGTAGGCATACTGGGATAACAATAAATATTTTCTGCTTGATGTCATCTTAAGGAGTTTATCTTTCAGTTTGACCAAGTATGACTTTGAAAACATGTTGCCCTTAATCCCCCATGAACTGAAAAAGGCGACCTTTTCCTTTATCATAGTTCTTAAAATGTTTGAAACTTTCTTAAGTTCATCAGGAAGTTCAACAGATATCCATCGTATTTTAGTTTGATGAAGATAAGGAGAGATGTCCTTATCATTCTTATCACCAATCTCAACATTAGTAATACCAAGATGGGCCATAATCTCTTTGATCTTTTTTCTGTCACTGCCGGGCGATGCAGTCAACCCTATGAGCAATGCACCATTCCTTTTTGCGATGTTTGCTATTTCAGTATAAGCATATTTTCCAATTGCACGGTGCACTTCATCAAATATACAAACTGAATAATCAAAATTAATGATTCCTTTCTTGATATCGTTTGCAACGGTCTGGGGAGTAGATATAACAACTTTCCTATCCCATAACTCTTTTCTTTTATTTGAAGGTATTGTGCCTGTTATCATAACTACATCTTGCGATGGGATATCTGTCTTAGTTAAAATCGAAGAAAAATGCTGTTCAACAAGTGGCCGTGTAGGTGCCAGAAAAATACTTTTCCCGCCTTTTTGATAATTGTCATCAATAATCATCAATGCTATTAATGTTTTTCCGAGTCCTGTCGGCAAGACGACTATCGTATTACCATTGTTTATGATTGAATTGTATATCCTCTTTTGGTAATCTCGCGGAGCAATGCGCAGCATATGACATTATTTTTAGGCGAATGATTAAAAAGATAACCAATTTAATATGATTATGAACGAGGACGAAAATGATATAGAGAATATGGAACATAATCACAATAACAATGATGACAATAACGAAAAAAAAAGTATTCCTTCTAGGGGAATCCCTTCGCGAGAATCGTTATATCTGCCACCATACTATTCAAAAAAGCTCAGGAAATTTCAGGATGATAATGAAATCCCTACAAGAAACTTCTGGTCAGTTGAGGAGGTTATAAATTTTGTATTTCCCAAGGAATATCAAGAGAAATATAACGAGATTGCAACAAAGTTTATGACTGCACTAAATGATAACCTTGAAATGGACAGCGAACAGATTGGCAAGTTTATAAAAGAAAACAACATTTCCAAGGCTACATTCTACAATCGCGTACTCCCACGACTTAAAAGGGTGGGCATGGTTAAGGTTTACAGAGATACAATAATAAGCAAAGAAAGCAAAAGAAAGTATCGGCCGATGCGCATTGTATTAAGCAAAACATTCGGCAACTATTTAACAAAAATTGGAGAGTCATGGCTGGCGATTGTTGATGATGCCAGGACTAGAAAATAACTTAACCATAACACAAACGTTTAATAATGTTTCTCAAGAAAAGTATTTATTTCTTGACCCATATGAATTGCTATGTTATTTGTTTATGATGATATATTAGGGGTGATATTTTGAGTGATGGTGAAAAAACGTTTGCAGAGGCAAAAGAAGTTAAAGTAGGAAAATATATATTAATAGACGGTATCCCGTGCAGAGTAGTTAATATAGATGCTTCTGCACCGGGCAAACACGGTCATGCTAAGCTTGCAATCACAGGTATAGGTTTGTTTGAAAAGACAAAAAAGATAATTTCAGTACCATCAGACGCGACAGTTGAAATACCAATAATATCACGAAAAACTGCCCAGATCATTTCAATAAACGGTGACACTATCCAAATAATGGACATGCAAACATATGAAATTTCTGACATGCAAATTCCAGATGAATTCAAAAATCAAGTACAGGAAGGCAAAATGGTTGAATTGATATGTGCAATGAACAGATGTGGGATAACTAAGGTTGTTGAAGGGTGAATAACATGGATATAAATATTATTAACAAATTTGAAAATAAATTATTAGACAGAGAAGAATATGAACTATCTATTGACTTTGAAGGCGCAACGCCTAAACGTATACAAATCAGAGACAAATTTTCTGCATTGGTCAACTCAAAACCGAACTTAACAATCGTAAAGAAAGTGTTTAACAGGGCAGGAATGCACAATGTCTTATGCAGAGTACACGTTTATAAGAGCGAAGAGGCATTAAAGAGGAACGAGCCAAAATATATCATAGACAGGCATGCAAAGAAAGAAGTCACTGAAGGAAAAAAGGAAGAAGATAAACCAAGCAGCGAACAAACCAAAACAGAACCAAAACCAGATGAAAAAACAGACAGTGACAAAAAAGAATAAGATATAAGGTGATTTTGATGGCAAAGAAAAATCCAAAACCAAAGAGAAAAAGGAATGAACCAAAAAAAAGATATACACCTGGGAGAAAAACTTGCCCTAAATGCGGACCAGGTGTTTATTTAGCAGAACATAAAGACAGATGGTCATGTGGAAAATGCGGGTATTATGAAAAGAAATAATTTACGTATTCTTTCAATATTTTTAGGTATTTTTTTAATATTATTAATCACAGGTAATATTATATACCCAGAATTATTCTCTTCACCATCATTAAGTATACTTAAAACAATAATCCTTCAATCATTCCTCTTTTTCTGCGGATTGTATTTATCAAAACTAAAGCTCAAGGAACTTATACCAAACATTAGCATCAAATTCATACTTAGGATTATTGGTCTGTATGTATTAACAATGACATTTATCATAATTGCATTTATATTCTTAATACTTTTAGGTGTAAGACCTGACACATACTTAGTCTACCAGAAAGCAAACATGTTGGGTTGGTGGTTTATTATTTTGGGTGTGTTGGTTGCACCTGTCACAGAAGAAATATTCTTTAGGGGCGCGCTTGTCCCACGTATTGGAATAATATTATCAGCAATATTATTCGCATCGTCGCATGTTATGTACGGTTCAATCTATGAAGTGATTGCTGCATTGATTTTTGGAGTTTTATTAGGTTGGGTTTATAAAAGATGGGGGATTGGAAACTCTATTGCCTTACATTTATTGATTAATACGATAAGCATCATCGGATTGATTGTTATAAAATATTTCACTGGTTATCATACTCCTCTACTTTGTTTTCTATAACTTTAAGTTCAACACCTGCCTGTTTAAACATTTCAATACTGTCCTTATCAGCATGATACCTTCTCCTGCAAACAACCCTTTTTATCCCACAATTAATGATTAACATTGCACATGTTCGGCATGGCACCATTTTGCAGTATAATGTTCCGCCTTCAATCGCAATGCCCATCCTAGCAGCCTGACATATCGCATTCTGTTCGGCATGGACAGTCCTCACACAATGCATACTTTCTGACCCGTCCTCATAAACAACCTTTCTCATGAGATGGCCAACGTCATCACAATGCGGCAACCCGGACGGTGCGCCAACATATCCCGTAACAAGTATCCGGTTGTTTCTTGTGATCACACAACCTGCTCTCCCCCTATCACATGTGCTCCTTGTAGCGACCATGTCTGCAATATCTAAAAAATATTCATCCCATGATTTTCTTTTACTGCCTTCCATAATACCACCATATTTATGTTTTATCTTAATGCGGGGGGCCGGATTTGAACCGGCGTAGGCCTAAACCACACGGCTTTAACCATTTTCTTAATTCAATCCTGTATTCATCAAACAAGAAAATGTTCTGAACCGTGCGCGTTTGACCAGACTCCGCCACCCCCGCAGCGAGCGAAGCGAGCAAGGGGGTGAAGGGTTATGAACGAATCGTCGTTCATCAGACCGCCACCCCCGCGAAGATGTTAATCTGAACGGGGGGTTATGAAATCGTTAGATTTCATCCAGACCCCCGCACAGAACCGCAGGGGAACCCAGGTTCCCCCTCAGTTTTATGTTCCATGTGAACGTCGTAACGTTCACAGGACCAATGAATCTCTGATTCATTTGGTATTCCTGATCCCCCTCCTAAGAAGGGGTGAAGGGTTATGAGTAAAATAAATAAAAGAATGGGCCTGGCCGGACTTGAACCGGCGACCTCCCGCGTTCTTAATCCTCCTTTTTCTTATGAAATCATTTTTACAAATGTTCTTTTTTCATGAACATCTCACAAAATGTTCTTTTTCTTTCGTGAACGTTTCTTTTTCTTACAAGAAAAAGAAAGGTTCTGTAAGGCGGACGTCATAACCACTAGACTACAGGCCCATCACATTGTTATCACAAACAATGTATCAGTGCACAATATTTAAATGTATAAGTATTTAAAAATGTTAAGATAAAAACTAAGGCAGGTGATATTATGGAAAAAGAAATTGGAAGAATAAAAAAGAGTGATACTACTGACATCGTCATAAAAATTGATGATTATGGTGGTGTTGAGGGCGTAACAATAAGAGAATTTGTCCATACTGACACATATACTGGGTTTACAAAAAACGGTACAAGAATACCCAAAACCCAATGGGACGAATTTTCTAAACTCATACAATCAGTAAGTTTTGATTAAATGGACCCGGGGGGATTTTTAGGCATCCTTTCTTTCTTTTTTGAACAGAAAACAACCTGTTTCTTTCTTTTCGGTGTCGTTTTCTTTCTTTCAAAGAAAGAAAAGGACAGAACCCTCGACCTCCTGATTGCCAACCAGGCGCGCTACCACTGCGCCACGGGCCCATATGTCCACTTTTCTTAGGAAATCTTTAAAAACCTTAAATTGTTTATCCAACACGGTGGATACATGAAAACTGTTAAAAATTATTTTGCTGTGATAAGTTTAATCATTTTATTCACATTATTAGGGTGTGTTACTCAAACTGCCCAACACGAAAGTCAACCTGAAACACTTTATAAAATCTACAATGAAGACTTTGACAATAATAAAATCATTGACCAGAGGGTTTATGAATTCTCTCAAAAAGTTTACGACAACAAAACAACTCTTAAAAGGTATATACTGGAGAGGTACGTTTATGATACGTCTAAACTGAACATTACAATAAAAGAACCGTCCGCTCAAGCATCCCATACAACATACTATTCAATCCCAAAAACAACAATCAACAAACTCAAAGAGGACCTTAAACTGTTCAAGTCAACAAAAGAACCTGATGAAAAGAATAGACTGTTGCAGGTCGGGCTATATAACACTATAAACGATGAATACAACTTATGTTTTGATTTGCAGTCCTGCCAACGGCAATGCCACACGCCAAAGTGCGACTTAGGAAAAACATCGTTCGGCGAACTATTTATTAAAGATGTTTTAGACTTTAGTATTTCGATAAACAAACTTAACAATGACACACAAGATGTTGAGAACTTCTTAAACTCTTATGACTACCGCAACTTAACAAAGGATGACATAAATGATATCATAAAAAAGATTATTATGATCAACGAAGATTCGTCATCAGTCAATTCCAACCCGTTATTGTCACCGGTTGCAGGCGGATTAAAAATAGGTTTTCCAATAGATTATAAAACTGAATACCTCCAAGATATGATAAATGAATTAACAGAAAATATAGTTATTTATAATTCAACACAAAACACATCATCAAATGGGATTTCTTATGTATACACCCAACCGCCTCTGAAACATGTTGAATACACAGTAATCATTGAAATCTATCATAGATCTGAAAGCCCATACTCAAAAATCACTGTTGAAGAACAGATCCCGTGGACAGTCAACAATGTAATAATCTCATCAAACTATACAAAGTTTAAGGATAACAAAATAATTTGGGAACTGTCACAGGTTGGAAGTGATGAAGCACCCGGATACATCATTTATGCATTCGACACATATTCCCCGTTATCGAACGAGTCCGTCGCATCGATCAACAGTCCAAAGATAACTGTTGAATCTGCTGAGGTTGAAAACACACCAATAGTTTTATTTTCATTATCTGTCATAAACAACTTAACATCATTCCTGTTCCTGTTCGGGTCATTCTTTGCGATAGGGATATTTGCAGGATTGTTGGGCATAATCATAAGATATGTAGTATGGGTATTTGAACTAGTATGGGAAATTATAAACGGGATCCTTTCACATAAAAACATCAAACAGATCTTTTATGATTGGTTGGGTTCTGCAAACCCCAATTATGTCCAATACATTGGTTTAAGTATACTTTTAATCTTGATTGCCGGAGTTATCACTTATAATTCAACTGCCAAATCGTTTGACTCGTTAAGTTCTTTACAGGAATACATCTTAAAAAATCCCATTGGTACATTCGGAAGCTTTTTAGTATTTTTATCAGTAATATCGTTATATTTCGGGATTGAAGAATATGTTAAACTTAAACTGTTTGGTGCACCAGAAGTCAAAGGCGACCTAAAAAACAGGAACATAAAAAGTTTGGAACATCTAAAAACCCAGATTGAACGCATCCACAACCTGTTGAACAAGGCGTCATCAATGAGGATAGACACAAATGATGAAGAAGAATTATTATTATCCATACCCATAAAACGAATAACTCAACTCATATATGAAATTGACGACCAACAACAGGCGCGCATACTCAGCGAACAATCGATCAGCCGTGCAGAATACTGCATTAAACTATTAAACCAAAAGATTGACACTATGACAAACAAATGGCCAGAATGGGAATCTATTATACTAAGCAGGCTAGAAAAAGAAAACGAAGTTGACATTGATGATTTGATTGAAATCCCAAAAGAATGGCGGGAATTGTCAATAGAACGGTTCTTGATATTACATCCTGAGAAGAATCTGATAATAGATAAAGGCACATTAAAACCTATGAGTTTAAAAGCCATGAAAGTTCCAATATCAAAAATCCCATTCTCTGTTGCAAAATACAAAGTCACTGGTGAGATTGAAAATTATCCGTTCACCACAGGAAACAGGAGCCTGATCGGCATATTACTGCATAGAATGATGAAATATTTGAGATTGTTGGACACACCCGTTTCTCATGTTAAAGTCAAAGGGATATTTGTTCAGAATATCAATGGTAAAGGCAGAAAAACAGTAATGTTCTTTTTAGGTAATAAGATAATCGTTGGCAAATTCTCAGGATACTCTTTGTTTGAATTGCTTAATAAAGTTTTTAAACAAAATAATGTCTAAACTATACAATATTTGCAACAATGTTAAAATGTAAACATTCAGATTAAATGTGAGGTTAAGGTGATACAATGGAGATAGAAAAGATAACTGATACTGTTTGGGAGATAAAGAAGCATGGTGACATGAACGTTCCAGTCCACATAATCGCAAACGAAAAACTGAAAAACGGAATGTTGCGGGATAGAACATTCACACAAATAAGCAATGTTGCAACACTGCCCAACATTGTCAAACATGCCCTTGTTATGCCAGACGGCCATGAAGGATATGGTTTTCCGATAGGCGGCGTTGCCGCATTTGACGCTGATAACGGCATAATTTCACCCGGGGGAGTAGGCTATGATATAAATTGTCTAACAGGTGATATGAAAATACCAACCCCATATGGTTGGAATATTAAGATGAAAAACCATAATTTTCTATCAAATATTATTCTTGCGACAAATGGCAACACTTACCTATTTAATATCATCTCGCAGTATGGGGTGTTGTCAAAAGATGGCAAATCAAACATTGAAAACTTTATGCATCGGAACTATGACGGTGAGATATATAAGATTAGTTCAGACAGTGGCATAATAAAATGTACGGGGGACCACCCAGTGTTTACTACAAATGGTAAAAAGTTAGCAAAAGATTTAACAGAAAATGATATTCTTCTAAGTTTGCCATTTGAGGGAGTTGAATATAAAAGATATAAAAATTTAGAAGAAGATAAAAAATTATCAATAATCACAAAAATTTTAGGATATTTAATCGGCGATGGCACAGTATATAAATCCAGAAACAGATTATATGCTGTAGCTTACGGTGTTAAAGAAGACCTTGAAGAGATGTCTAATGATTTAAAATTGTTAGGATATAATTCTAAGTTATATCATCGGAAAAGAAATCATAATATTGATGGTAAAAAATTTCGGGCTGATAATTGGGAGCTTCATATTCATTCAAAAGAATTTATCATTAAACTTATTGAGCTTGGTATGCCATTAGGTAATAAAACAAAAACTAAATTCGCCGTTCCTGAATGGATCATGAAAGGTCCTTTATGGGTCAAACGACAATTCTTGGCAGGTTATTTTGGTGCAGAGATGTCCAAACCAAAAACTATGAGTAAAACATGTTTATATTTACCTAACATTACAATGACTAAAGAAAAAAGATTGGAGAACAATTTAAGATTGTTTATGTTGCAAATTAGCCAGATTTTAGAAGATTTGGGGATAAGAATATCAAAGATATCAACCATTGAAAACAAAAACGGAAAAGTCAGATTAAGATTATTCATAAACGGGAAACCTGGAAATTTGATAAGATTATATTCTAAAATTGGTTTTGAATACAATGTTAAAAGAAAGCTCTTGGCCATGATTGCTGTGTTGTATTTAAGAAAAAAATTAAAACATAGAATGGAACGGAATAAACTTGCAAAATGGATAAGAGATAAAAGAAAACAAGGATTTAGGACAAACGAAATTAAGAAAATGTTGAAAGGGAGGATAAATGACAGATTTATAGAACGTGCATTATATGAAAATGCAGGGACACGATTATCATTGGATTTTCCCTCGTTTGCTTCCTTTGTTAAAAAACAGATGAAGTATTATGCAATGTTTGGTGGTTTTGGTGCAGAGATATATTCAATAGAAAAGAAACAATATAAGGGAAAGGTATATGATTTTACTATCGAAAAAACACATAATTTTATCGCTAACGGAATCATCGTTTCAAACTGCGGGGTACGACTTGTGACCACTCCGTTTACAACTGACGACGTCAAACCCAAGATTCAAGAACTTGTCAAAACACTTTTTAAGAATGTGCCAAGCGGGGTAGGCTCAAAAGGCAGGTTAAAATTAAACAGGGGTGAACTTGAAAGTGTATTGGTCGGAGGCGTAGAATGGGCTGTTGAACAGGGCTACGGACGAAAGGATGACATTGAACACTGTGAAGAGAATGGTAGGATGGACGGTGCTGACCCTTCTAAAGTCTCTGAAAAAGCAATAAAGAGAGGACTCCCACAGCTCGGTACATTAGGAGCAGGCAACCATTTCTTAGAAGTTCAGAAGGTTGAAGATATATTACACGAAGACACTGCAAAGAAGTTTGGACTATTTAAGAATCAAGTTGTAGTAATGATACACTGCGGATCAAGAGGTTTCGGTCATCAGGTGTGTGACGACTCAATACGTGTGATGTTGGATTATGACAGACAACATAACATTAAACTTAAAGACAATGAATTATGTTATGGTGAGATAGGTTCAAAACCTGCTGACGATTACATTGCTGCAATGAAATGCGCAGTAAATTATGCATTCACAAACAGGCATATTATAATGCATTGGGTCAGAGAAAGTTTTGATGCAGTGTTCGGCGGTTCAGTCAGCGAAGATATGAAACTCGTTTATGACGTTGCACACAACATTGCAAAGTTTGAAAGGCATAAAGTTGACGGCAAAAATATGAATCTCATCGTCCACAGAAAAGGCGCAACGCGCGCGTTTGCAGCGGGCCGTCCAGAACTCCCTGTAGTTTATAAGGACATCGGCCAACCCGTTTTAATCCCTGGCAGCATGGGCACTGCATCATACGTATTGGTTGGCGAAAAGAAAGGAATGGAAGAAACATTCGGCTCAACATGCCACGGGGCAGGAAGAGTAATGTCACGCCATCAGGCAATCAAACAATATCCATGGCAAAATGTTAAGAATAACCTGAACACCAAAGACATCTTTATCTGGGCAGCTGACAAAAAAGTAATCTCAGAAGAAGCCCCGGACGCTTATAAAAATATTGATGACGTCATTGACAGCGTAGTCCGTGCAGGAATAAGCAGAGCAGTGGGCAAGATGGTGCCATTAGGTGTTGTGAAAGGATAGTAGACAATTACTTGTTAAGACATCAACAAATGGATAACATAATTTGAGTATATAACAAACATCACATTTGATAACAATGCCATATATAACGAATGCTTAAATCCCATAAGTTCTCTACCGTACCGAATTGCACCGATGAACATCCCCGTCAACATTGAACTGACTGTCAAAAATAATACACCCAACGTGGTCATCCCAGACATATCAAACTGACTAATTTCACTCTCCAGCCCAATCTCTAAAAACTTAAGCGATACTGAAATTATCAATGGCAAAATAAAGATTAAAGATAATGAAATAAAAATTATATAAACATTAACACCTGTCACTAATTTCTTTTTAAGTTCATTAGCCTCGCGTAAATCATTTGCTATCCTCTCAAGCATTACTCCCACCTTGCCCCCACTAATATAAGAAGTTAGAAACAGTGTTAAAATCCGTTGGAGTTTATCAGAACCCAATTCAGATGTTGCTTTCAAAATTTCAGTCTCTGCTGGTGTAGGACCAAGAGATTTTATTGTTGCAAGGTTAAGAGAAGTGTTTAATATACCATACTCTTCCCTTAACCCGCTTTTAAGAGCAAGTATTGGTGAAAAGCCTGCCTTGATATATCCTGCAACATTGTCTAGGTAATCTGGCAAAACCAAATCAATTTCTTCAATGACCTGTGATGCCTTATAATAAACATACAATAATGAGAAAACCAAGATTAACAAATTAACTGAAATAAAAACTACTAATGTAAACACAATATCATCTGCAAAAACATATGATAATACTGAAAAGATTATTGACATGAATAAAGATAACAAAAATGTCCTAAATAACCATTCAAATGGTTTTTGTCCAGTCATGTCAAGTGCACTTTTAAATTTCATATCATTCCACCACGTTGGGTCTTCTAATCTTAACATACCATATTATCAACAATTGAAATATTGATGACAAAATCAAAAAGAACAATACAAATGAAAAAGGATTAACACCAACAAACGTTGTAAATACTGATGATAACACAAAAACTAGTGCAGGAATGGTGACTGAAACGATTAAATAGATAATAACCCATAAATTCATCTCATACAAATAACTTGACAACTTTCTGTTTTGGGAATTCTTTAATGACTGTGATATGTTCTCTAAAACGTTCACAACAGGCGACCCAGACTTGATCACAACAATAATTTGCCATAATACTCTCCGGAGATAATCTGAGTATGTTCTATCCATCATACGTTTTAATGCATCATCTAATGATATTCCTGCTTCAATATCAGAAACCACCATATTAAATTCATCAGAAACTACACCATAATCACTTTTGGCAATATTTTTTATTGCATTATACAATGGTATGCCTGCAGACACTTGAACTGTCATATCACGCAGCGCATAAAACAGTTCCCTGTCAATACGTTCTTTCAATTGTGAAATTATAATCTTAGGATAGAAAATAAAAAATATTAAAATGATGAAAAATATGATTATAATAAATGAAGTATCATATACAATCCCAAACAATGTATACCCAAAATATGTTATCAGGAATAATATAGTTGTGTATAATAATGTATTGATCAACATATTCAAAACATAAGTTTCAGGTCTAACTTTAAGAAGTTTTATATTTTTTAGGAATCCCTCTATCAGCGGTTCAAAAATATATATAATCACCTTAAGAAACCCCGGTGCCCAATCAATCCATACCGGCATCAGACCAAACATGATATCACTCTTTTAATATTGAAAAAACCTTAGCGGGAGGTGATTTTGACTTAGCAAGTTTAAACACTTTATTAGGGTTAGTATAATATGCATTAATCACTGCACCAACAGAATCAATGTCCCTGACACCCTTTTTTAACATCCAATCAAGTATAACTTTCTTTTCTTTTAAATCCTTGGCAATGTCTTTTGGCATCATGCCAGTATACATGTTAAGCTCTTCAAACACTCTTATACTTTCAGACAACTTTTCAAACTTGTCAGTCTTTGGGTGCCACAGATACACCTTGTTTAATGGGGTAGTATTAGTAGTTGTTGTTAAAACTTCTGACACTTCATACGTCCTTCTTTTACCTGTGCGCCTGTCCCTGTGTTGGACAACAATAAGATGTAAAGACTGCATTTCAACAGGCGGAACATTGAACGGTTCATTCTTTAACCTTCGTAATATTTGGTCTGCATTCTCAGAATGCATAGTTGTATAAACTGAATGACCAGTGTGCATTGCTTCAAACATCGCTCGAGCTTCCAATGGCCTTCGGATTTCGCCAATGATCATCCTATCAGGCCTGAGCCTGAACGACGACTGGATCAGGTCTATCATTGTAACTTTACCTTTGCCCTCTACATTCTCTGAACGAGTAGTCATAGGTATCCAGTTCCATTGTGAATATTGTGGCAGATTGATCTCTCTGGTATCCTCAATACTTACCACTCTTTGATTTGCGGGTATCATTGCCACAAGCGTATTCAACAAACTAGTCTTACCGCTTGCAGTACCGCCTGAAATTAATATGTTAAGTTCATACTGCACACCCAACCATAAGAATGCCGCCATCTCAATGCTTAATGTTCCAAGCGACGGATCAATAAAATCTACAATCGTCCAAGGTTTACGTGCAAACTTACGAATTGTTATTGTGTTTCCAGAACTGGTTATGGGAAACAATGTGGCGGCAACCCTGTCACCAGTTTCAAGGTGCGCATCCATTATAGGTGATAACAATGTTATGTCCCTGCCAGACCGCCGGGCAATCTGGGCGGCATATTCAAAAATCTCCTCTTCTGTTGGGATAACAATATTTGTTTTACACCACCCGTGCTTCTTATGATAAACACTTAAAGGCACGTTTGAACCGTTTATGCTGATCTCTTCTAAGTTGTCATCAACCAAGAAAAATTCAAGTTTGCCAAGGCCATACATTTTGATAAGCAAAGAACCCATGAGTATTTCTTTCTTTTCTTTGGTTATCCCTGGAAGATTAAAATATGGCTCAGCTGCCTTTCTAAATTTATCATAAACAATACTTGTTTTCTTAGTATTCATCAATTCCTCTGGTGAAATGATCACAACTCTTGCGATTTTATCCCTAACACCTTCTAAATATGCCTGTGTGTACGGACCAATGTCCACAACTGTTAATATGTAATGATAAACTAAACTGCCCACAGGCTTTTTTATCTCAACATCACCAGTTATACCTTTAACGTTCAATACATATTCATCTGCAACCTTGCCTGTTACTGTTTTATGAGGCAATAACCATTTTTTCTGTTTTAATATAATCTTATTGCCAGAAATGGGGGAATATTCGATTGAAACAGTGCCAACAGAAGATAAAACATTTGCAATCTTTTCAACCATATCTTTATCAATCTTAAGATAATCAGCAATCTCTGAAACTGCCAACCCTTCAGCATTCTGTTCAAGGAGAATACACATCTCATCAATCTTAGTCTTTACAGTTGCCATGGTAATCCTATGAATGTGAGGTTTATAAATTTTATCTATTGCTCAAGCTCATCAAACACCCCATTAAAATCGTTGTCATGAAGGTCTACTACGCCATCATTGTCAACATCCCTTTCATCAATCGTGCCGTCACTGTCCAAGTCCCAGGCGTCATACGTACCATCACCGTCAGAGTCATAGACATCAGGTATGCCGTCACCAGTCATATCATAAGCATAAGATATAACACCATTGATTGTCACTGCCCACATGTCAACCTTGCCATCGTGATTATTATCAACAAAATACTATTCAATAAATATTTACATTTAGTAATGATATGTTATAATATATGGCATATCACCAATAGCTTTTTAATAATATGTTATAATATTATATCATATGAAAAAGACCATACCCATCCTTATTTTATCTTCTATGATTGCAGTAAGTAATGGGCAAAATCAAAGTAAACCGCAAGCAAATAATGAATTTTTTAAACATAAGCCCACATCTGAATACATATTCAAAGAACAACTAAAATCAATTGATGTAAATAACAGAAATAAAACCGAAGAATTATATTTTACATTATCTAAATTATCTTTTTATAAAGACAACCCAACAAGAATATCTACAGTTTTATCTTTGCTTAATGATATAATCAAACTGAAATATCCTATAAATTATATTCAAATTCCTATAGAAGGAAACGCCAATGACGTAATCAGAAAAATAAATGATTGGATAATAGATGAAAGTGCCTCTGATTTCCTTATTGTAGAAACAACTGTTGATAACAGAATAGATATAAAAAATCCAATAAGTTGTATTACTATTAAAAGAAAGAATCCGCTCATCAAATACACCAACGAAAAAAGATATATTTATGCTAAGGAGATTAAGGCAAAAAATAGAAAATTATTGAATGAATTTGAAGAAAATCTATTGAATGAATTTAAAGAGAAAGAAAAAGAAAAAGCCACAAAATTAAATAACATCATTGCAAATGATTCATTATTGAATTATTACACTAAAAAACTAAACGAATTTGAGAGTAAAAAAAAATTGCTTAAATACAAATGAAATAACATTGTCTATCTCTCCATTTTTAGTTAAAGATTCATTTATGAAAATGTATGACATAACAACCCAGAGAATAGTCTTAATAACAAACAATCATTATGGTTATGAAACACTGAAAAAACATCGTCATGGCACCATAGAAACAAAGCCATTTTCCATTCTCTCAACTATTATATATTATGATTCAAAAAACAATAACTATTACCTTTACCCTATTTATTATACATATCATTATAGTGAGTTGGTAACTAAAGAATATAAGGTAATTGTTGAATATGAATATTCAGTACCAGAAAATGCTTATCCCGGAGATCGCGCCATGACATCTTATTATATCCCTAAAACAGAAACTCGCCTCTATCATGACACAGAAAAAGACTCCATTGCGGGCGTATGTTACCTAGAAATACCTGGTAAGAATATGATAAATTTTTTAAATAACAATATGGACGATGACACGTATGTAGAAAAGCTTACAAACTATGAAATAGTCCTTGTAAAAGATTATATGGATTTTTGCTCACAGGCTGATAAAGATTCAGTTGAAAAATATTCTGAAAAAGTAGAGAAGAGATATAAAAATATAAAACTGGAACGTCTGGAACTTTTAGAGAGTCAGGATGGTTTATCTTACATCAGAAATAGATATGAGACATTGTTCAATAGTAATATAGATATGCTACCACGTTTTGAACTACCAAAATTAATAAAACATTTTGGAATAGCTTTAAGTACTCGATACGGTATAAAGAATAAAAAATACTTTGACTTTTACAATTATGCAGTTGGAACAAAAAAAGAAGATAAATATGAAGTCTCAATGGATATAAACCTTCCTTTGAGAATGAGATTTGGTTTTTGGTTTGACCCTGATAACAACAAGATTAATGAATATATTATTGGGATGGGTAGAACGTTCGGTGATTGTACTATGTATGACTCAGAACCAACCATAATGCTTACAGAAACAATTCATATTGATGATGATAATAAAAAATATTATGTTACTAATCTTAAGTATACCAATTGTTTAATATTTGATATAATCATCGGTGGGGAATATTTTTATTATCCAAAAGATTATTTTGGTCCAATTGAGATAGATTCAACCTTTGGATACTATGTAGTAACGGATGAGAAAAAACTTAACAAGAAAAGATTCGGTGGAGAGATAGGGCTTGGGATCACTCCATTCTACAAAAAATATTTAAGCTTCGATGTATTCATCAAGGTAGATGAAAAAGGTAAAGTTTATGAAACAGGTGGAATCATAACTGTAAGGTGGGGTTTTGACCATTCGGAATTAGTAGATAAAATAAACAATCAATAAACTAATTTCTGTCCGCACACAGGACATGTTTCAAACGGATAGTCTGCTTCAAACCCGCACATTGGACACCTGTAAACAATTTTACTTTTGCCTTTATGTTTTTTGCCGCCTTTCATTTCATACCCTGTCGGTGGAACACATGATATGTCTTCGCCGCACTGTTCGCACCTGTCAGCACTCCACAGGTTTTCATAACCACACTTTGGACACGTTTTTGTAAACATCAAGTCAAGCGACGTCCCACAGTTTGGACAATTCTTCTCCTCGCCGGTGAGCTCGTGCCCGCAAACAATGCATTTAAGTTTAAACCTACACCTCCCACTACTACCCGCGCCTGGAACTATCTTTTTTATTATGTCCAAAAACAAACGATCACCAAGGTTATATTATCATCCCGTTTGATTAACAGTGTTAATAGTATAATCATTAATTTGCAGCACAATCCCTTCCAACACCAACATGTTAGCATTCAAATGGACATAATCACCTTTGTCATACCCTTTAGAAGATTCTAATGATAACGGTATCCTGCCAAGTTGTGTTTGCGGCGCAACTGATACTTCTTCTGAAAACTTTAATGTCCCATTCTTTTCATTGACAATAGAACTCACTTCACCATACACCTGCTTAGGAGAGGTTATATTTAGCAACCGTGTTTTAAAACGATACTTGTTATTTATCGGAAGGTATGACACTGACACATTATATTTTTTCATAAGGTTAACAAAATCGTCATCTTCTGACGGAAGATAAACCTCTAACGTTACTGCACCCGTGTCAGTTATGTTAACATCCTGATCAATTGCAATATTTGAAGGCAGCAATGCACCGTTGCTTATTGATAACACTTTATCATCCCTCATTTCAACATCATACTGGACAGGCACTGTATCGCCTACACTGTGGTACCCAGAAACTAATAATGAAAGTTGCATGTTAGTACTATTCAATGGTTTGATTGACGCACGCACAAGGAATGTCCCATAAGGCGAAAGCATATCCCTTACCACCCCTATATTACTGGCGTTTGAGAATGTAATCTCATAAAATGTTGTCGCCCCAGATTCTTGCTCATGATAATTTATTGTTCCATTGGCCGACAGATTGGACAAGATTGTAACATATTTACCATTGTCAGATGACGGGACAAACCTCGCAGATGACAAAAACGCAGTAATTGTCCCATTACCCACAACGTGTTGTGTTGTAATCTTTGAATGTCCAAAACTTAGGAAGTTTGAGATTGCAGGCCCCAACATCTGAAACAGAAAAAATAATAATACTGCTATTGAAAAGAGTTGTAGCAATAGTGTATTCTTTTTATTCATATCAATCCCTCATAATTCCGTATTAAATTTTATAACTAAAAAACTAAAAGAATTTAAAGGGTAAAGTTTTAAAAGCCTCACCGTTAAAAGTGATATGGGTTGGTTTAGACTGGAATACTATAGATTGCAAAACTTGGGTTGATTGACTGAAGTTTTGTAGTTGATAATAAAAGGTGGTATGATGTTAGCTATGATAGAATATGAAACATTCAATGCAAACACAAATGAGCCAATTGACAAAAAAGTTAAATTATTGGTTGAGACAGATTCAAACAGTTTCCCGAAAAAGGTTAATGATTTGATAAAAAACCTTTCTGTTAATGAAAGCGGAGAATGCATTGTCAAGTTGCCTTTTGGCAAAAGAAACAAAGAACTTGTAAGAGTAGTTTCTGAAAAACGGTTCAAAGATAACAAACTCCGTCCGGTGCCCGGGATGGTCATCAGTCTTGACGGGAGACCTGCACTGGTAAAATCTGTCAGCGGTTCGCGAGTGATTGTCGACCTCAACCATCCACTTGCAGACAAAGATATAAGGTACAAAATCAAACTGTTAAAAAAGGCTGGTGATGACCCGATCGATAAGGCCAAACTATTCCTGGAATTTTACAACATAACCGGTGAAATTAAAACAGAAGGAAATAAAATTATAATAAAAACAGACAACTCAAACATAAAAAAGGTTAAAGATATATCTAACATGATAAAACAAAGCACTGGCAAAGATGTTGTTGTCACGGGGTGAAATGATTGCCGATGGGAGGTTCTGGGGGAATGGATGCAAGAGTGTACTATCACAAGGGCAATGCCTATTTTGAGAAAGGACAATATGAAAAGGCTATTGAAAATTATAACATGGCAATCCTGTTAAACCCAACATTTTCTGAATCATATTTTGCGCGTGCATTATCATACTATTACTTAAAAAACTTTGATAAGGCGATTGCTGACTATACTAAAGCCAGTGAACTTGACCCGAACAACCCAGTGATATACAACAACAAAGGCGATGCGTACTATAGAAAAAAAGAATTTGATAAGGCCATTGAAGATTATGAAAAGGCTATCATGTTGAATGATAAATATTTAAAGGCATATTACAACAGAGGGCTTTCATATGCTTGTAAAGAAGACTTTGAAAGTGCCATTAAAGATTTTACAAAAGTCATTGAACTCAACCCAAACTTTGCAGAGGCATATCATGTCAGAGGGTTGGCATACGATTATTTAAACAGGTTAAACGATGCTATCAAGGATTATAACAAGGCACTTGAACTCAACCCCAACCTTGAAGAAGCAAAACAGCACCTCGAACTTGCTAAAAGTAAGATGAGTGGTGAATATGTTCCTTCAGAATCTTCAATACCAACCACCGGGCCCGGGCAAGGTAAAGAGGTTGACACTGCAAAGTTTCTTACAAAACCTGACATGAGCTTTGCTGATGTTGCGGGTATGGAAAAATTAAAAGAAGAGCTAAGAGAAGCGGTTGTCTACCCGTTAAAACGCCCAGACCTTGCAGAAGAATATGGTGTACTGGGCGGTGGAGGAATACTGCTTTACGGCCCACCAGGATGTGGTAAAAGTTATGTGATGAAAGCGTCTGCAGGCGAATGTGAAGTCAACTTTTTGAATGTGAAATTATCAGACATTTTAGACCAATATGTCGGCGGAACAGAAAAGAATATTCACAAGATTTTTGAAACTGCACGGAAAAACACACCTTGTATACTATTCATTGATGAAATTGATGCATTGGGCGGGAGACGTGACCAGATGGGTGAAAGTGCACAGTACTTAAAAGCTGCAGTTAATCAGTTGTTGTATGAGATCGACGGTGTCGAGTCGTCAAACAAAGATTTCCTTATTGTCGGCGCAACAAATGCACCATGGGACGTTGACCCTGCACTGAGAAGGGCGGGCCGTCTTGGTAAACTTATCTATGTTCCAGAACCTGATTTCACTTCACGAAAGGAGATATTAAAATTAAGATTAAAGAAAAAGTTGCCTGCTGACAAGATCGCAAAAAACATTGCATGGAACAGGCTAGCACTGGCTACGTGGGGGTATGCGGCAGCTGACCTTAGAGCGATTGTTGATGAAGCTGCTGCGCGACCGTGGAGGGAAGCATTCCATAAGATTGAAAAGATTAAAGATAAACTCGTACAAAGTGGTATGGACCCAGACCAAGCAGAAAAAGAAGCAAGAAAAAGAGTTAAACTAAGAAAGGTTGGCATTGGTGACCTTATCGCTGCAGTGAAAAAGAAAAAGTCTTCGCTCCCGCCATGGTATGCACAAGCAAACAAACAGATAGGCAAACAGGAAGAAAAGACGATTGTTGATGGCAAAGAACATATTAAGATTACTGAGAGCAAGTTGGGTCCTGCAGAAAAAGACCAGTTCAAAGCATTGCTCGATGTGATAAATAAAAGAAACAAGTGGTACAATAAGTTATTTGCAAAGATTATAAAAAACATAGGGTTATGGGTACCCATACCATTTTAACATTTAAGGTGTAAACATGAAAGTGATAAAAATAATAATGTTGATAATTGTCTTTTCATTAATTTTACATTCATACACTATCCCACTGACAAAAGTCAAAACAACGCTATTATGTAACATAAAAGTAAGTGATACAAACTTTGACAATAAAGAAGGCCTGATAACCATTGAAGCTGACGTGACAAATTCTCAAGATACACCTAAAATCCTATACATTGGAGAAGTTAAAGACGAAAAGATTGATGTTATCAAACCCATTGGCCCGATAGACGCCAATACAAAAATACATACCAGAATAAACATTCAAACATCATACAATAAAAAAACATATAACACTCGCCAGTTTGTAATATTCATGAATGAAGATGATGATGGCAAACATCCTACCAAATTCTTTATGATTAAAGAAGACTGGTCAAAGTATGAAAAGGGCGTGGCAGAATGGATTATCCGTTCAAATATTGTAACTGTACCGATCATTGCAATCATATTTATATTATTCATAATCCTTGTATCTCAAACATTATCGGTCAAACCGTTTAATGTTGAAACATTCTTCTTCCCGAGGGCAAGAGATATTTACGAAGAGTTTGCAACATTATTAATCAACCCATTCACATGGATTGTGGAGCTTATTATTATAATTATAATGGGGATAGTTACAAATTATTATTATGGAAACGCTGGAAATGCCCTGTGGCCACAAATCTTTATCTTAAGTATATTGGGAGCACTATTGTTCCCTGTAATCTACTTAGCAATTGCATGGTACAGTGAAAAAACCAAAGAATTCAAACCGTTAAAATTCTTTTTTGGACTTTTCTTGTTTGGTGGTGTGGCTGCATACATCGCATTTGGACTGAACACCTCAGTGATTGGACTAATAAAAGGGCATAATGTTGATGAAAACAGTGTTTTATATTTATTATTAACCGCAGCATTGATTGCACCGATGATTGAAGAGATAACAAAAAGTTTGGGATTGTTTATAATATCACTGCATCATATATTTGACAATTCAATAACAGGGCTGTTGTTTGGATTTACGATCGGGATTGGGTTTAGTTTTATTGAAAACCTGTTCTATTTTGCATCACGGGCTGACCCGTTCACATTAGGATTCTTCCCATGGGTTCAATTGATTGTTTATCGTTCAATATTCAATAGCTTAGCACACGGCATTGTAACTGGTGTCGGTGGGTCGATAATCGGACATGTCAAATCATTAACAAACGATCGCAAGATGTTGATAATAGCATGGATTGTGTCATTGATGTTGTCAATACCTTTACATATTATGTTCAACGTCAGTGCAATCATTGACGGCAGCACAGTAAATGGTGGAGAAATCTTTGGCCTCCCAGTAATGTTTAATCCAATCACAGTGATATTTTTATTGATAATATTTGTAATCATTTATACTGTAACTTATCATGAAAAGAACATGAGAATATAAGGTGAAGTTTGGTGCTTGATGTTCTATTAAAACTTAAGAACCCTGCCGTTTTATGCCATTCCCATGCCGACGTTGACGCAGTATGTTCAGGATTGATAATCGCAAACAAACTCAACTGCAAACTGTTTATACCCGATTATATTATCCATCATGCACAGAGAATTATTAATAAGATAATCCCAAGATCTGCACAGAATATTGAAATTGGTAAATTGCCAAACAACCACAGTGACATAATAGTTGTTGACGCCAATTCTCCAGATATGGTTGGGATAGAGAAGTGTAAAGTTATAATTGACCACCATGTCAACCCGAAGATAGAAGCAGATTATTATTTTATCAATACAAACGCATCATCAACCTGTGAAATCATCGCACGGGAAATTAAACTTGAAGGGTGGGAAACTGTTGCAGCAGCTGCAGGCATACTGGACGATACAAACATATTACGTTTTATATCCCCACACACACTCCAAATACTTCAGTTGCTAATTTCATATGAACAATATAACAGGTTGGTTTACATGCTAACACAACATTATTCATCTGTGGGAGAAAGGGTTAATATAATCAAATCTTTAAAGAATTCTAAGACAGTTGTTGAATCAGGTAAAGTAATACTCATTGTCAATTCAAACAGTTTTGACCCCAACATTGCAGAAGGATTAAACGAAATTGCAGACATTGTAATAATGTTTAAAGAAAAATCCAATGGAGTTCAAGTAATGTTGCGTAGTGGGAACTCACCAGTCAATTGCGCGAATATCCTGCATTCGTTTGAGGTTTACAATTGCACGGCGGGGGGACATATGCACGCCGCATCAATGTTCTGCCCGTTGATGGGCACAGAGATTGTCACAGAGGTCGAACAAAAAATTAAATATATATTAAAGTCGCAAGAGATAAGATAAATTTATAAAGATATTTTACCATAAATCAACATATGCCAACATTTATAAAAACTAAAGAACTCCCAGAATTTATAATAAAAGAAAGGAGTGCTTTCTTTAACGGATTCATAAATTTTATACCTTTAACTTCAAATTATCTGTTTAAGTTAGGAATTGAAGGTATCAATCGAAATGAAGCTAAAAACGACCTTGACAGATATTCTAAGTGGTACCTAAACTTCTTAAGAAATATGCAACTTAAAACTCATAACCTGTTGAGTCACAGTGTACGTGTAACACTCAATGCTGAATATGCAGAAATGATGGTGGATGGCAATCCTTCGGGCGCATTTTATTGTGGATTACTTCATGACATTGGTAAAATTACTTGCACTAACCAAGCATGGTTCACAGATGAAAATATTCCCATTGATGAAGAAGCATTTAAAGAAATACAACAACATGCATTGAAAGGATTTGAAATATTAAGTTCTCAGAATTATTTATTTGCTGGCATGGTCGCTGGCACTCATCATCTCCTTCGTTCTGAAAACCCATACGGAATCAACCCTATGGAAGTAATTGCAAAATTTTCAACATTGCCTGAGATATCTGAGAGAATGAAGGATATCCAAAACATAGAATTGTTTATTCAAGACACAGTCGACGCTTCTGCTTTGATAGAAATTGCAGATGTCATTGACGCCGCCCTATCCAGAAAAAGACCGAAAGGACAGGGCAATCTTTACCAACGTTTAATAAAAATGACACCTACAAGAATCAACAGAATCCTTAGAATATTGTGTAGCCCGTGGAATGTATTATTTTATAAATTTGATAGGTGGTTAGAAGAAATAAAACCTGTCCTAAAAAACAATGCATTAAGAGAATACATCGAAGAGGAATACCCATGGATTACTCATGACATATTCTTTGCTGAAAAACACAAAGAGGATAAACAGATTAATAATGAACAATAAACAGGCACCGGAAACTGGAAAATAGGTGTTTGGTTCTATTTTTAAACCTGCTAAGAATACACCTAAAAAGAGGTGATCAAGATGTATATAAATATAACAAATTATAAGCTCGAGCAAATATTGGCAATGGAATGTTTTCTTTCACAGTACGGATATGAAAGTGAGATTAAAAAAAGACAAAACAAAATCATTATGAAACTTGAGAAGACTGACCCAGAAAATGTTGAGAGGGATGATGTTGACATTGGCGAAGAATGTGAAGAGATTAAGGTTACACTCCCGATAAGAGAAATTTAATCTTTATGTTTGTCGCCCCGTTGACAACATAAAATCACTACCTTGCATTTCATCCAAAGGATAAAGGAGAGGGGTTGGCTCCTCAATCCCTCACCTCCCATTTTATCTTATTGAAACCAGACTTTCAAAAAAATGCAAATGATTGAAAGTATAGTTTAATAAAATTCAAAAGAATCTAACAGATTAACACTTTTCTTGGGAAATAATAAAAATATTGATAAAGGGATTGAATTTTTTGATATTTTATCTCTGGTTAGATAGATTACACCCTCTCTCTTTGTAGATATATGCTTACCAAACTTTGATTCAAGATAAAAGGTTTTATTATTTAACTTAACAGCAAAATCAATTTCACCTTTTTTATCTTTTTCAAAATGAATATATCTGCGTATGTCAAAATCATTTTCTTTTTTGTTCTTATCAATATATTGTGCAAGATTAACAAATAATGATAATTCTGCCAGTTTACCCATTACATCACTTGACAGATTGTTCAAACTTAATGAATGCATTTTCCTAGCTCTGAATAATGATAACCAATAAAAAAACGGGTCATAAAAATATACTTTTTTGTTTTTGGGCGAGCCGGTCAATGAACGTCTTGATTTTTCAATATATAAAAGAACAAACAGATTATTAAGAATCTCAACATATTCTGCAACAGTAGGATGTGAAAGATTCTTAACGAGTGAATGCCAATTAATTTCATTTGTTAATGAGTTTG
>JAGGVH010000029.1 GCA_021158105.1 Microcaldota archaeon | reverse complement strand
GGGTTTAATGTGCAACATGGGATATCACATATTCCGTCAGGTGATGATGTATCACATTGTAAATTAGTTATTATTGTATCACCTGGTTCTTGGACATCTAACCCATTATTACATGCAGTTACGTTTGTTATTGCATGACCATGTGGCCGTAAATGAATACCATACATTCTATTGTTATTGAATGAACTGTTGAGAATCATTGAATATACTGAATCCTGTATACTCACTCCTGAATAAGAATCATGTGATGATGAGTTTGATATACTAACATGATTTGAATCATGTATAAATATCCCAAACTGTTCTGACGCGTTCACAATCTCAGTGTTTGCAACTGTTACATGTTCTGATTGTGAAATTTCTATTCCAGAATAAAATGAATTATTAATCAGTGTGTTATTTATAGTTATGTTGTGTCCTGCAATTATAATTATCCCATCAGCAAAATTTTCTATGTTACAATTTTTTATTGTGATGTTTTGCAATCCTCCTGCCCCAGGGTTACGATATCCAAAAATTCCTCTGTCTGGTCTACTGAGTGTCCAATCACCATCGCCTATCAAGGTTGCATTATTACAATCAAGGTTTACATTATTTTGAGTAATAATCAATCCATCTGATTCTATATTGTATTCATAAGGACATAAAGTCAAACTTTTCATTACCATATAACCATCCATATCAGAAGCATGAACTTCTCGTATGTAAGGGTGTGATGGATCGTCAGAATCAACCCATGTTGAGGGGTCATTTAAGTCAACGCATTCCTCTTCTTCCTCAGAACAGGTTAGAAGCACTTCGCCATCATCCTCTGGTTTGACATAATATCCAATGCCCGGTTCCATTTTATCAGTTTCAACATATCTGTTTGATGATGGATCATAATAATACAATCTAAGTTTAGTAAGTTTAGTTTCAACTTCACAGTTCGGTCCGCCGATGTATGCGGGCTGGCCTTTTCTTAAACTGAGTTTAATACTGTTCAAAGGTACACCTGAAAATGTTATTACA
Organism: Microcaldota archaeon; assembly: GCA_021158105.1. Taxonomy (GTDB): domain Archaea; phylum Micrarchaeota; class Micrarchaeia; order Anstonellales; family JAGGVH01; genus JAGGVH01. The sequence goes on along the minus strand of JAGGVH010000029.1, from coordinate 5,479 downwards.
GTATCCTTGTTTGAGAATGCCCAGTATCCTGTTCCTGCTTCAATCTCTTCATTTTTCACAGGCACATAACCATTTTTTACATTAGAATACATTTTATTTGTCATTGTTTCAACCGTATTAAGTTTGTATAACTTGGCCCCATTAAAGTTAAGGTTTGTGACTTTCTCAACAGGAAAAGATATCAGGTTCCATCCTTTGTGCACACTAATCTTAAACGTTTCTTGCTGTCCATGGACACTAACCATCATGACAAGCAACACTACAAAAACAAAAAGCATCTTATTCATATGACCACCATGTTATGCAACCAAACCGGTACAGTAAAACAAATATTTTTTCATAAGAAAGTTTATAATTTTATGCGATTTCATATATGTTTGGAAGCAAGTAATCTTTGCAAGAATCTATTTGTATAATAAGAATAGATTATCCTATTACTCATCCAACTCCAAATCCTCATCATAAGGAACTACATCGGCATAATGCATATAATGCTGGAGAAGTTTAATCTTTTTTAAGAGGACATACCATTCGCTAAATGTGTCATGCTCAGCAGGATTGTTAGGTTCATTAATCATTATATATGGCTCATGTTTCCCATAGAGTTTGACGTCAATATTTGCAATGACTTCTTCAACAGTATGTCTGAGCACTTCCAGTTTATTTTCTGAGATATGCCCAGGAGAATGCAACAACACGCTCAACATAACTAATGAGTCATACGGTGAGATATTATTATTCTTTATTTCATTTGTAAGATACTGTACAATGTTGTCAAAGATTAAGGATTTGTTTTTCTGGTTATCAACACATTTAATAGCAAATGCCATAACACTGCTAAGGTCATTATCCTTGCCCAGACCACCTGTTTTGATTATTATTGTATGCAACAGTTTTGGCCAGTTATCCTGTGACATGTCAGCCACTAACAAACTCTGGATAAAAATAGAAGTGTCATTTTCACCATCCTGCACCAAGTTAATCAATTCCTCATTGATTTTGTATGGGGAAGTATTCACACTTATAACGTTTAGGATATTTGGCTTAAGCTTTTTTATGTCAACTCCTAAGGTTAGGAGTGTGTTCAAAAAATCATTATTTATGATTTTATTAAAATGCTTTTGAGGATTACGATTGTCATGGCCGACCCCCCGGACAACACCTGTTCGTCCTAAATCTGAATTATTCATTTTATTCCTTCCCATTCATACCACCTATACTACACCAATACCACTAAACTGCACAAAAATATTAATGAGTGCCATTGATAAAACAAAGTAAATTATATGTTAAAGTTTAAAAACATGATGGTCAGGTTGAATAATTCTAACTGCCAAATCATATATCTCCATTACGATTAAAAATGAGTATAAAGTTAAAAATCTTTACATTGAAAAGCAAACAATATGGATACTGTAAACAAAAATGAAAATGGTGAAATTAAAGATTATACATTAGAAGACATCGGTAAAATAAACGGTATGATAACAAAAGGGTTCCAAGCAACAAACATAGGCATTGCACAAGAAATAATACGTAAGATGAAAAATGATAATGCTACGATAATATTAACCTTCACAGCCAACATGGTCGCATCAGGACTGCGCGGGTTGTTTGCAGAGTTATGTAAGAGGAAGTTTATTGATTTGATAATAACAACACCCGGGGCACTAGAGCATGACATGATAAAATCCAAAAAACCTTATTTGTTAGGAAATTTCTATGCTGATGACGTAAAACTGCACAGTAGTGGCATAAACAGGATAGGCAACATCCTAGTACCCAATGACCGGTATGAACTGTTTGAAGACTTGTTTATCCCAGTATTGGATGAGATTTATAAAACTGAAAAGATTACTTCACCGTCAACAATTGCACATGTTATGGGCAAACATATTGATAATGAAAAATCTTTCTTATATTGGTGCACAAAAAATAATATACCTGTTTTCGCACCGGGCATAATAGACGGAGCCATCGGACTGCAGACATACTTCTTCAAACAATCACACAAAGATTTTGGGATAGATGTTACAAAAGACATGAAAAACCTTGAAAACATGATAATGCTGGCAGACAAGACTGGTGGGATAATATTGGGTGGCGGGATATCAAAACATCACGCAATAGGCGTTAATATCATGCGTGGCGGACTGGATTATGCAGTTTATGTGACAACCGCACAACCGTGGGACGGTTCACTGAGCGGGGCGAGAAGTAATGAGGCAGTATCCTGGGGCAAGATTAAAGAATCTGCCAACCATGTTACCGTCGACGGTGATGCGACTATCATCTTCCCATTAATACTCTCAGGAGTATCAGATTTGATTTGAAAAGAAACATCAAAATCCAATTTAAAGATAAGCATCATCATGATGGACAAACTTTGAAAAAAGGATATATTTCTTCTTTGGAAACACCTTGAACGTAAGTACAAAATGGCCTATGTGAACACGTTTGTATTCTTTAAGATCATGTTTGAGATTTTTATAATGATTAATAGTATTTTCATCACAGTTTACTATTTCATCAATTTTATTGTAAATTCTTAGAAACATTTTATTGTCTTTTTTTCTAAGCACTTTTAAAACTTCTCTCAGTTCATCACTCAAATCAAAATCGAACATAAGACCACCAAATCTCTTAAATATTTCTAAGCTCTTTTAAAGTCATTCTTCTTTTAGGATATTTTTTTATGTGCTCTTCAGTGGTTTTTATAACTGATTTTACAAACTCCTCTCTAAGTTTTGGTTCGATAAATTCATCACCATACTTATGAGCCAGCCATTTTAATGCTTCACCTTTATCTCTGAGTCCATACATTTCCTTGATGACTCCGAGCACTCTGTTCGTGTATTCATCAATATTGCGTAAGTTCAAGTTAATTGCCATAACATCACCTTAGTTAATGTTATATTAAGTAACATTTAAAAAATTATCTTATTTGCCAGCAGACCAATAACTAACATCAAACCGTTTTAACAGGCATAGAAAAGATTTTTAACCTTTAATTTTTAAGTATCCTTATGAAACAACCTTCTGACAGATTAAGAGATTCGTTGACAAAAGGCAATCTATGGCTGTACATCTTGACACTTATGAAAAAAAATGAAGTTTACGGTTATGAACTTAACGATAAAATTGAAAAGGAGTTTAAATTTAAACCTCAAAAGATTATGATGTACTTAGTCTTATACAAACTTGAAAACAGTGGACTGGTTAAATCTGTTTTCAAGGAAAGGCGAAAATATTACAAGATAACCGAGAAGGGCAAACAAGAACTTAAGAAAGGTAAAAAAATATTGAAAGAAATTGTAAAGCAGTTAAAATAGAACACGGTGCAAACATGGACATAAAAACATTAAACAACCAGATAACTAATTGTAAAAAATGTCACCTGTGGACAACCAGAAAACACGTCGTCCCGGGCGAAGGCAACGTTAACGCTGATGTTATGTTTATAGGTGAAGCTCCGGGCAAGATTGAAGACGAGACAGGTAGACCGTTTGTGGGGCGGGCAGGCAAACTTTTAGATGACACATTCAAAAAGGTGGGCATCACACGGCAAGATGTGTTCATAACAAGCATATTAAAATGCAGGCCACCGAACAACAGAAACCCAAGAAAAGATGAGGTGGAAGCATGCACACCGTATACTCTTGAACAAATCAAAATCATTAGCCCAAAAGTTATTGTCCCGCTGGGCAATGTTGCACTTAAATGGTTAAATAAAATGTTTGGCTTAAACATTGGACCTATAACAAAGTCGCACGGCAAATGTTATAATGCCAAACAGTTTGGTATGAAAATAAAAATCATGCCAATTTATCATCCTGCTTATGTATTGAGAGGGTTGCCCTCAAGAAGACCGGTTTTTGAAAGTGATATGCAAAAGATATTCTTGAACATCTAGGAAAATAGAAAATGGTATGCGGCCTGTTTGTTTTGGCCAACAGCCGGCACCAATCAAAACAATTTTAAATCTCATCATAATACTAAACATGATGTGGAAAACATTTGCAAATAAAAGGTTTAATAATTATACTAATTTAAATAAAAGAAAGGTTATAGAACAGTTTGAAAGTTCTGAGGATGGATTGGATCAGGCTGAAGCAGAAAAAAGGTTAAAGATTGTTGGGCCGAACGAACTCAAGAAAACTAAAAAGTTTAGTGCGCTTAAACTTTTCATATCACAATTTGCCAATCCGCTCGTGATAGTCTTAATCATCTCAGCAGTGATAAGTTATTTCTTTGCCGGTGAGGGGGTTGACGCCTCATTGATAATGCTCATTGTAGTGTTTAATGCTGCGATAGGGTTCAGACAAGAATATGCTGCCGAGAAAATCATTGAATCACTAAAAAAGATGGCAAGCCCTAAAGCCAAAGTCTTCCGCAATGGTAAACTTAAAACAATACCCAGCAGTGAAATCGTCCCTGGGGACGTTTTGCTTTTAGAGGCGGGCGACATAATTTCAGCTGATGCAAGGATAATAAAATGCCACAACTTTTATGTTTTGGAATCAATACTGACCGGAGAAAGTGGACCTGTTGAAAAAACAGAACACATAACAAAATCTAAAAGAGTTATAAAAGCTAAAAATATGATATTTTCAGGCACAAGAGTAACAAAAGGCAAAGCGTATGCACTTGTAGTATCAACAGGAAATTATACTGAGATAGGTAGGATTGCCAAGCTTATGCAAGAAACTGAAACGAAGATACCACTCGTTGAAAAATTGAAACGTCTATCAGTTCTGCTCAGTGCAGTGACACTCGCGATAATCCTATTTGTATTCTTAATAGGCATTTATTATCATCATGACATATTTACAATGTTTAAGACTGCTGTCAGTTTAGGTGTTGCCGCCATACCAGAAGGATTGCCCGTGGTAGTGACAGCTGCACTTGCAATAGGCATTAAGAAGATTGCAGACAAGAAAGCATTGATACGCAGGTTGCCCGCAATCGAAACATTGGGAAGTATTGACGTTGTGTTCTTAGACAAAACAGGGACGATAACAAAGAATGAAATGACTGTCACAGAAGTTGTCCTCCCAACAGGCAAGTTTAATCTCAGCGGGATAGGATATTCATCAGGAGGATTGTTCACGGGAAGGGGTGACAAGAATGACCTTAAAAAGTTAATGGCATGTGCATACATTTGCAATGATGCAGAACATAAAGAAACATATTTTGGCGATCCAACTGAGATTGCATTGATCGTAGCGGCTGAGAAATATATGAAACAGTTCTCGGATGTATTACCCATCAGAAACCGTAAACAAACGATTGAATTTACTTCTGAACGTAAGATGATGAGCGTTTTAACTGACATCCAATATACAAAAGGCGCACCTGAAAAAATCATAAAGTTATGCAACAAAGTATTGGTTCATGGGACAGTTAAGAATTTTGACCAAAAAATGAAGCAAAAGATGATCGAAAAATCTGATGAAATGATGAATGATGCACTGAGAGT
>JAGGVH010000017.1 GCA_021158105.1 Microcaldota archaeon | reverse complement strand
CCGGAACGGAACCGCAGGGGGGCACATCCCCCCTTCAGTTTGACGGTCTTCCTGATTCCCCCTTGGTTGGGAGAACAGAAAAACATTTCCCCTGGCTTTTTCCATTCGGAAAAAGGATTTCGGACCGGGGATCTTCTGCATTTTAACACTTTCTTTCTTAGTGCAGGTTCTTTGCGAGCCATGCGAGCAAAGAAAGTGCCGTCAAGCAGACGTCCTAACCATTGTCTGCTTTGTAGACAAATTTTGAAAGATTTGTCTTTCAAAGCTCTAGACCACGGGTCCATTTTTTAAGATTATTAGACAGAACATTTTTAAAACCTACCATGAAATAAATATCCCTATAACTATGTTTTTTAATGAGGTGAGATAATGGAGCAATATCATGGTCCTTCAAAGACTGTCAAACGTGGGACTGGTAGAAAGAAAAGGAAGATGAATGATAAACGTAAAAGATTAATAGGCAGTCCACCGACTGATACTAAACTCTCTGATAAGGAATATAGAGAAGTTAAAAGGATTAAAGGCGGTAATAAAAAGGTTAAATTAAGATATGCAATGTATGTGAATGTTGCAGTTGGTAATGGTATCAAAAAGACTAAAATTTTAAATGTTGTTGAAACACCTGACAATCGTCATCATGCACGACAGAACATCATAACCAAAGGCACGATTATTAATACTGAATTGGGCGATGTTAAAGTGACTAATAGGGTTGGACAGGATGGTGTGATAAATGCAGTGTTATTAAAAAAGGGAGATTGATTTAGATAGCGGGAGTGGGGAAAATGAAACTGAGAATTTTGCTGATAATGTTTGCATTTCTGTTTTTGTTGTCATTATCCTTTTTGTTAATGGGATGTACTAAGAATAAAAAGGTTGATACCTGTAAAACTGATTCAGATTGCCAGTCTTGGCAGTTGTGCAATACTAGCTCTGGAAAATGCATAACTGCACCAGGGTATTGTACCAGTGATGAAGATTGTGCTGATGAATTGAAAATGTGCGATTCTGATTATCATGTTTGTGTTTTTAAACCGGGCAGGTGTACACAGGACAGTGATTGTGAGGTATGGCAAACGTGCAATACTGCGAACTATTCGTGCAAAGCAAAAGAAGGGTATTGTATGGATACTAAAGAATGTCCTGAATATTATGTTTGCAGTCCACAGTATCACAAGTGTGTTCCTGAACCTGGCAAGTGTACTGAGGAATATCACTGTAATCCGTGGGAGTCGTGTGTTAAGGCTGATGATGAGACATTGGGAAGATGTATACCAGTATCTGGAAGGTGCAATTCAGATAGTGACTGTAATGAGTGGGAATCATGCAATGTCAAGAAACATTATTGTTATGCTAAAAGTGGGTTCTGTAACAAGGATGAGGATTGTGCAAAGTGGCAGTTGTGCGACATTGATAACAGAAAGTGTATAGCAAAACCGGGATATTGTGAAGTTGACACGCAGTGTGATGAGTGGCAGGTTTGTTATCTTAAGACTCATAAGTGTGTTGCACGTGAAGGAAGATGCAATTCAGATAGCGATTGTTTGTCTTATGAGCAGTGTAATGCTGTTACCCACCAGTGTATAGTTAAAACAGGATATTGTAAGAGTGATGGAGACTGTGGACCTTGGCAGGAATGTGCATCAACAACGCATAAATGTGTTAACAAGCAGGGGATGTGCGGGTCAGATGCAGACTGTGCAATAGGGCGACATTGCGACCTTGACCCGAGAAGTGAAACAGTATACCATTGCATTCCTCAGTAATTGGTTATTTATTCGTTTCACTCACGCTGGGGTCTGGATGAAATCTATGATTTCATAACCCCCTGCTCAGATTAACATCTTCGCTGGGGTGGCGGAACCTGGTAACGCGCCAGACTTGAAATGTACTTTTCTGCACACATTAAACAGTAAAAAGCAGATGGCATAAAAGTTATCTGGTGTCCTTACGGACTTGGGAGTTCAAATCTCTCCCCCAGCGTTTCTTTATCACTTTTTTTATCGTGCCACTGGTAACAACAATTTGCGGGCGCGCATTATAATTTCCCAATGAATTAATAAGTGGTAGTATCCCTCTCAATGTGTTAACATATTCGCGTTTTACTCTCACAAAATAAGTGTTATCCTTAGACATAACCCTAATGCCCATTTCAGAAACACCCAACATTCCAATAAACCTAACAATTTCCCTATAGACAAACAGTTCAACATTGTCAACCTTTTCTGCATCATCGCCTATGACAATAAAACGAACATACCTGTACCTTGTTCTTAAACTTGGCTTGAGCATACTACCCCTCAATGAACAACCTTACAAATTTTAACTCTTTATCATTACGTTTTTTCCATGCTATCCCAGAAGAAGCCAACTCCCATTTTATGCCGTATTTATTACAAATGTTTATAAATTTCCTGATCCGTCCAAAAAGATTAGGGTTGTCAACAATATCATTAACATCAATAACAAAAGAAAGGTTTCTATCTCTTGCTATATTCTGTAATGTTGAACTTAACTTGTATGATTTAAGGTAAACCTTTTCATTCTTATAACTTAATGCATGCTTCTCTGGATTTTTCAGATTAAGCGTGATCATAAAAATACCTTATATTACCTAGGCGGTTTTCGTTTCTTCTTACCTTTATGCCTTATCCCTCTTGATTTCCGTCCACTACTAGTTAACCCCCTAAATGCCCTGCCTCTCTGAAGTTTTACACCAGCTAACAATGGATCAATTAATATAACCTCAAAATACTTGTGCTGACCATCTTCACCGACCCAATACGAATTTAATACCTCTAATCCCGGATACTTTTTTCCAGCTTTTTGTTCTGCAAGAACTTGGTATGACACGCCAGGAGCTTTATATTTATAATTATGCCGAGGTTTTCGTCCGCCAGTAGGTTTTGGTCTTGCTCTCAATCCTCTCCCGACTTTAACCCTGACAATAAAATAACCTTCCTTTGCTTTATACCCGAGATTCCTAGCTCGGGAAATATTAGTAGGTTTTTCAACCTCAGTAACCACATTAGCTTTCCGCCATTCCCTTAACCTCAGTTTATATTCTGGAGACTTCTTAGAATATTCCTTATTAAATGTCTTGGTAATATATGTATACAGACCCATGTATAACACCTCACATATATTTTGTATGCAAATTAATAAACCGTAAAGTATAAAAAGTAAAGCATATATTATCATTACTATGATACCCATAACAATTGGAAAACCTTTAATGCTAAATGTAGAGAATGAAAGTAAAAAAAATACAAATGTGTCAAGAAAATTCTTGGAACATAATAACCAGATTTACAAATCAGATGAATTTTTTGATGTTAAAAAATATAAGATTTATTTGACAAACGAACTCAAAAATAATAGTGGTTTAAAACACATAAAAAAAATTATTGATGAAATAATTACTGATATAACATTTCTCAATAATACGGAAGATAAGATTTTTATACTTATGGATATAATATGT
>JAGGVH010000025.1 GCA_021158105.1 Microcaldota archaeon | reverse complement strand
GGTTTGATGATGACCATGATGGGTATACAGTATGCGGTTATGATACATCCACTGGTGAATTCATTGGCGAGGATTGCAATGACCACAATTCAAACATTCATCCGGGTGCACATGAGATACTTAACAAGAGAGATGATAATTGTAATGGGTTAATCGACGAAGGTACTGGTTTTGATAATACTATCAGACCAGTGTTTCCAAAGATTCCTGTGGTGAGAAAGGTTTGGTCTTACTCGATACACCGTTGAATTGTTTCTTTTTCATATAACATTCAAAATCGAAGGGGCGAAAAATGAAAAGAAGATTATTAAAAGTAGTTAAAAATGCTTTTGAAGATCCAAAGTTTAGAAAGGTTGTAGGAAAGGTTGCAAGACAAACAGAGGATTTGGTAATTGGATTTTATGCATGTTCATGATCTCAATGATATATTAAAAGCAGGTAGTAAACTGAGAGAATATATTATAAGCAGAAAAAAATCATACACTTCTTTTTATAATTACCTATTGAAAAGATTCGGTGATGACACAGACAAGATATTCTTTGAAACTGTTTTAGAGATTTATAAGGGTGAACTTAACGATGAGACACCACTCACTGAAACAATAAAGAACAGTTTGAAAAATCTTAAGATAAAAACAGATGTAAGATTGATAAAAGAATATGACGCAGCAACATCACGGATCATCATAGGATTCAAAAAAGATTTAAAACCGCTTAAAAACAAAACAATCGATGAAACGTGCCATCTTTTGTTTGACCCATTAATAAAATTGCTGGGCAACGACTGGAAGGTAGGCATAACACATTTTAGTCAAACCAAAAAGTCTGCAAAAAAATCAATTGATGACAGAACAAACAAGGTTCGGGTTCATATCATATATTATAAATCACAGGATACAAACAAACCAAACAATTATTTGAAAAGTGGCGATCAGAATTCTGATGAAAATATTTAAACCTTTTCATTTTACATTATAGCATGACAAAACTAATCCGTAAACTGCCATTATTAGCAGTGATTGCTGCTGCATTGTGCAACGTCATAGGTGGCGGGATAAATGTTCTGATTGTCGACATACAAAACGAAGTATTAGGCATTGGCAACCTTGTTCCTATTGCCATTCTTATAGGTGGGATGATAGCATTCATCATTGCTTTGGTGTATTCAGCATTAGCAACTGCCATGCCACGGGCAGGAGGCGAATATATCTACATCTCAAGAAGTCTTAGTCCATTCTTGGCATTCATTGAAGCAGTATTGAAATGGACTGGCAGTGTCATTGCAATGGGCACAGTTGCATACATGGACATGATAATTGCTGCAACAGCTTTCCATTACATTGGACTGTCAGGAATTGAACATTTCTTATCAACACAAATCGGAATGATAATAGGGTCGTTATCATTGATCTGGTCCTTCTGGGCAATAAACTATTTTGGAGTTAAAGTATACAGTAAAACTGTAATATTGCTCGCTGCAGTAATGATATTAGGCGGGATTGTTTTAATGTACACTGGAATGACCCATACACATGACGACTTCCTTGAAACCGTCAAAACAAAACTACCAGACATTCCACAAACACATTCTTTATTAGATATTTTCTTATCAGTTGCAATACTGTTTTGGGCATACATCGGGTTCACATCAATCGCACAATCAGGCGGTGAGATTGAAAACCCATCAAAAAACCTGCCCCGTGCATTCCTAATATCATCTGTGCTTATCATGTTATACTATTTTCTTTATTCATATGCATTCTACCACGCAGTGCCGTGGCAATATCTCGTTGGGCTTGAAAATGCCAGTGTACCGCTATTAATGGGCAACTTTTTCAATCCCGTATTTGCCATGGGGATAACCTTTTTCATATTTGTAGCACTAGCAAACGATATCCCGCCAATGCTTTACACTAAATCACGGTTGGTTTACAGCTGGGCAAAGGATAAGATATTACCAGAGTTTTTTGAACATACTAACAAGCACGGCGCACCTGTTCATTCCCTAACATTTGTTGCAGTGGTCGCATCATTGATCTCAATAAGTTGTGTATTTGGCGGATTTTTCACAGAAATAAACGTGGTAGTACTGTCACGATTTATCATATACATTCTAATAGCAATATCCTTGATAACATTAAAACACAAAAATGAAAAGATATACAATAAAATAAAATTTATGAAAAATAGGTATGTTCAGATTATTGTTTCATTGTTAGTCATATCATTCTCACTAATTCTGATGATAGTAATGGTATACTTTGACATTACTTCTAACAAAGAATGGTGGCAGATGTCCACTGTTCAAACAATAATCATTGCAATGTTGGGTGCAGGAATTTATGCATGGTACATTAACAAAATGAAAAAATTGGGTAAAGATCCCATGAAAGTATTCAGAAGTCTACCAAGCGAGTGATAACATTGTTGTCTTCTAAATTGTTATGGGCAAAACTTACATATTTTAATGGGTGGATGAACAGGTTGTAATCCTCAGGAGGAGCAGTTGTCAAAATGTTATACATTTGAACAGTATCAAGAGCAGTATTGCTCCATAAGGTGTTCATAAAACTTACACTGACATTTGAAATCATCTGTTCAACTGTCTCATCAACTTGAAATAAACTGCTAATGTTTGGACCGAACACTGAAAAAAGTAAGATTGGGGTGTATATTGTACCATATTCTACAAGTTCGCTGGAGTCATCAATAAGTTCTGATTGTTCCATCATCATCGCAAGTTGACTTGCTGCTTTTGACATACTAACCATAAAATTATTGCCGTTTGCTATCATGATTGGAAAGTATAATAAACTATAATATGTTAAATACAAACTGGCATATTGATTTACAATGTTATCATTGCATAATATATTAATATCATGTTCTGTCAGAATAACGTCAATATTATACTGAATTGAACTTAATATTTCTTCAATTGTCTTACCATTAGCAACCTGTGAAATGTTATCTGAATAAAGTTCTCTTTTCAATAACTCATCCTCTGATTTTCTTAATTTTTGATATAACTTGGTGTTTAACAAAATGCTGTTAGTGAATGGGGCAACTAATGT
>JAGGVH010000021.1 GCA_021158105.1 Microcaldota archaeon | reverse complement strand
GCAATAACAAACTGGGTGTATAACCATATAACATACAACTTATCATACACTGACAAACGATTGCCGGCATCAGAAGTTTATAAGATCCGCCAGGGGACATGTGATGAATACTCCCACCTTACAATCTCAATGTTAAAAACGCTGGGCATACCAGCTAGATTTGTAAAAGGATATAGTTTTTCAAATAAAACATGGGAACCGCATGCGTGGGTGGAATATTACAACCCAAAGTATGGTTGGCTGCCCATTGACCCCACATTTGACGAATATGTCTACCTTTCAGGAGAAAAGATTGCAATAGTTTCAGCAGATGAACAGAACGATGAAATGGCTGACTCCGTGTCCGCCATAGGCCATGGGAAATTTAATGTTGCATTGTCATCAGAAATTAATATCAAAACTATTAAAACTGAAAATAGGAAAATTAGGTTTTCAATACAACACAATACCGATACTGAAACCAACAATTCAAATATCGAGATAAAAATAATACTCGAAAACCTTGAGGATAAGTATTATTTTGTTCCCACTACTTTGGTCCTGCCGTTTGACGTCGGCGGATATAATAAAAATATAATAGTCCTTGCACCGTATGAGAAGAAGGTTATAATTAAAAGGGTTAATGTGTCTGCACTGGAAAATGGGAATTATAAAATTCCATACCATCTTAACATGTTTGGCTATGAATACTCTGGAAGTTTTGATTTGATAAACCATAAAAGCGGTTCACAGAACGGAAATGAAAAGGAAAGTGGAATAAATGGGAATCAACTTGTTAATGACATGACAAGGTATTGGTGGCTATTGCTCGCCCCTGTTGTGTATTTTATCCTGACGGTCATCTTCCGTCGATTGAACAGAAAACAAAAGATTTAAAAGTATTGTTGTATTATGTTTAACAGTTTAAAGAGGTGGTATTAATGAAAGGTCAAGGTGCAACAGAATATTTGGTCTTATTAGGTGTTGTATTGATAGTAGCACTGGTTGCAATTGCATTGTTAGGATTTTTCCCTGGATTAAGCAGTAATACTAAAGAAACACAGGCAAGAAGTTATTGGTCAGGTGTTGCAAGCCCTTTCCAGATAACAGATTACAGCTACAGCGGGACAACGTTAACTATCAATGTTAGGAATACACGGTCTGAAAGGTTGACAATCGGTAACATTACTGTCAATGACGGCTCATCAACTGTAACGTTCACACCAAGTTCGCCGGATGATGTAATAGGTCCTGGAGGTTCTATGACATATTCTATAACAGGAATGACATCGTGCGCATCAGGAGATTCGTTTGAAGTCGATGTTGACATTAAGTATGCTACAAGGAATGGTATTGTGAACGTTGAACATGGCAGTAAACCGTTAGTTGGCAAATGTGTATAAATGTATTTTTTATTTTTATATTTTTTTATAGGCCATAATATTCGGGTTCGTTGTTTGTCGTAACCTATGCTTTTTAAACATTAACTATGAAGTTAATGTGAGGTGGTAATATGACAAAAGCTACAACTCTGGAACAGATAGGAAGTTGGGTTTTCATAGCAGGCATCATAATCTCTATATTGATAGGGATAATGGCACCTACCAGTAACCTGTGGATGGCAATCCTCATAGCACTTGGTTTAATAGTTGGAATAGTGAACGTTACAGACAAAGAAGTCGATGGTTTCATTCTCGCATCAGTGGGCTTGATAGTTGGCGCAGCAGCACTCATTAATCTGACAGCACTGTTGAGTTTCTTAGGCGGATGGTTTGAAGGCATACTAAACATGTTCATATCATTTGTCAGCGGGGCAATATTTTTCCCAGCACTAAGAAGGATCTATGATATTGCAAGAAACAAATAAACTTCCTTTACAGATTTTTTTCTTTTTTATTTTAAACCTGAAAAAACATGCTTTTGTTTGGATAAACAATTATGCCTTTTTTTGGCTCGATCACGAACGTGAATATGTCTTCTTTATGTTCTAACCCTCTCATCTTAACAATCTCAATCGCTCTAACCCTGCCCTTTTTCTGTCTTCGATAGTATAAATAAATCAAACCGTCAACCATGTATTCCAGTCCAATGTCAAACTGTCTGGGCTCGTCAGGATTTTTTTCTGAGGTTATCATTGTAGTGCAGCCCCATTTCTTAAAGTTGTCAAACATCGTAACCAACCCGTCACGCGCCTCATACACATTCTCAAACAGGTAAGCATAAGACGTTATTGAATCAATGCCTATCCTTTTAACATCAATGGACGACACTACATCCCTTAACATACTGCCCCCGCGCTCAAACAGTTTCTTAATCTCATACGGTTTATACGTTAATAATGTAAACATGTTTTCATCTTCTAACTTTTCAAAGTCCCAGCCGTAGTTTAATGAGTGGACATAAATGTCTTCCTTATTCTCTTCAAATGAGATAAACATTCCCGGCTGGTTGTACTTTGTAGCACCCTTATACAAATATTGAAGGACAAAAGTAGTCTTGCCAGAGCCCGGCCCGCCCAATATTGTTGTTATACTTTTTTCTTCTAACCCTCCACCTAACAGTTCGTCAAGACCGGGCATTCCTGTTTTTATTATTTTGCGCTTGTACATAGGTTGAATAATAAAAAGTATGTTTAAAAATCTTAGCCCGGTGTATAATAAGAAGGCCCAACAATCACTTTCTAATCTTTTTAATTCTTTAAAAACATCTTTTAATTCGTCAGGACGGTTAAATTGTTATTTTACTACAGTGAAGGTTTTCTTTAATTCGATTTCTCTTTCATTCTGGTTCATGTCATACCCAAACCCGTTTACGATTATTATGTATTTTCCTGACGGGAGTTGTGAAATGTCAATCCTATTATTATCAATTTGTGTTCTGAACATTAACCTGCCTTTATCATTATAGATTGACACAATCTTATTTATTAAATAGACGTTTGAAACTTCGATGTTAATAGTTGAATTTGCAGGGTTGGGCGATACCTTAAGCTCAATCTTTTTGTTTTCGTTTACATAATAAGTTTCAACCATTGGCTGATTGTTCTTTATTGCATTGGCCTGGTTGGCTGCAATCGAACTTGCTATTATTAATGTAAGACCGGACAGCATAACTTTCAGCTTATTCTTTTTTATGCTCTTTGGCTCGTTTACTTTCTTCACTTTCATATGTTAAATTGTGTAGGAACATGTATATAAATCTTTTGGTGCTTAAAGTCTCTGAATAAAATTTTAATGTTTTATCAGCGGTAGGTTATAATACTATAACAAATTATGAAGAGGTATTATGTATGTGCCTATGTATTTGTTAAGTTTTAAAAGGGAAGCATTAACATCTTTATCAATCGCGCTTAAAGGTGTGCCATTAACTAATACATCTTTTGCATAAACCTTCTTAACAGCATACTTTATCTCATCACCCATGTTATCACTTTCAATCCTGTTTGGAATGAATTTTATGTCAATTTTATCTCTAAGGGTTTCACTGTATAAAAGAATTGATAGGATTTTCTTAATCCTTTTGCTCCTGTTTGAAAGCTTGTTAATCTTATTAATAACTTCATATTCACTATACCTAAACATTTCATCCTTGTCATATCCTGACATACTGAGAACGAGAGAAAACAACCGCTGGGCAAGCGCTGAACGGATTATTGATTCTTTACTATACATTAATTTGTGATCGTTTATTATTAATCTGTTGATATTTTTTCCTGTTGCTGCATCGGTATTGATTCCGTTGTCTGCCACATTAATCTTCTTAATCAGTCTTGACGGTGAAAATCGCATCCCGCTGTAGTACATATCCCTGACAAAACAGTCGAACAAGTCCATACCGAGGATGTTATTCCTTGGCTTTAAAGGGCTGTTATAGTTGCCTTCAATGATATCATACACTGCACGCGGCGGGATGCCTCTGCTTCGAAGGATGTCAGAGATTTCTGTCTTGAATAATATGTTCTTGGTAAATTTGTGGTGAATAGATTTGTTCTTTGTTGATTTATAAGCATCTTCAACTGCATGTGAAAATGGCAAGTGGCCAATGTCATGCAACAATGCTGATAACCTGATAAGTTCATTCTTAGGATAGAATAATGTTGCAAGCGAGTAAACACCTAACGAATGTTGATACCTTGTATGTATTCTGTAAGAGAATGTGAAGTCAACACCGGTATGATGGATGTATTTCAACCTCTGAAACCAGTATGTTTTGATTATTTCTTTCTCAAAAGTTGACGGTTTAACTTTGACTTTGTATAGCGGCTCATAATAAACATCTTTTGCCATGTTTTGGGTTTTACAAGATAAGTTTATAACAGTATTCACAACCATTTACACGTTATCGTTACAAAAATGTTACAAAATTATATGTTTTCGTTACAAAAATGTAACATTTTTAAATCTTTCTATATTAAGTAATATCATGGAAAAAGAAGTTATTATTACAAAAGTATTAGAAAAACATACAGTTTACCTTAGAAAATTAAAGAATATCTCAAAAAAGAGATACCTCTACAGAAAACTGCACAAGATTGTAAAGGAAAATGAATACTTTTTAGGGATTACCGGTTTAAGAGGCATTGGGAAAACTATCCTTCTTCTTCAGCTTGCTGAAGAATTCAATGGTGTTTATCTGTCAGCAGATGACAGGGAATTAAGAGGCATTGATTTGTATGACATCATAAAAGCATTGGCAGAATCAGGATATAACAAAATATTCATTGACGAAATCCATACAAAACCTGATTGGGACAAAGACCTCAAATCTGTGTATGATGAAAGATTGGCATACATTGTTTTCACTGGGTCATCATCAATAAAGATAAAAAAACTTAAAGTTGACTTATCAAGACGTTTGGTGATTGAGCATCTTATGCCCGCAAGTTTTAGGGAATGGATGATGATAAAAAAGGATGTAGAACTCCCATTATTATCTTTGAACAAAATGATTAAGAATAAAACAAATCTAACAAAAAGGTATGGATATGCACACAAATATATAAATGATTATTATAAGTATGGTGGCGTTCTTTATGATGCGAGGACAGACTTTTATAAAACAATACTATCAACTATCGAGATGATCGCAGTAAAAGATTTATCAATAATAAAAGAGATTGACCCGGAGATTGAAGAGAATTTCTTTAAATTGCTTTATATGATTGCACTATCAAAACCTTTGGAACTGAGTTATTCTAAGCTTGGAAATGTGCTTGATAAAAACAAGGTTTGGGTTATGAGATTTTTGGCAGATGTTGAAAAAACAGAAGTATTAAAAAGAGTATACCCATGCGGCAAAGGTGTTAAGATGGTGCGCAAGGAAGCCAAGTATTATCTCCCGTTTCCATACCGGTATTCATTATGTGATTCCCTGAACAAAAGCCCTGACATCGGCTCGCTTAGAGAAGAATTCTTTATCAATCATATAAATAGCTGTTATCTTAAAACAAACAGCAAATCAACCGCCGACTTTAATGTTAAGAATATGATTTTTGAAATAGGAGGCTCTGGTAAGAGAGGAAAACAAAACGCAGATTATATAGTTTTTGAGGGACTTGACACTTCAAAAAACAAGATTCCTTTATTTTTATTCGGACTGCTGTATTAAGTATTACAAAAATGTTACAAAATAATATGTTTTCGTTACAAAAATGTAACAGTATACTTTCAAAAAACATTTTAAAGATAATATGACCATAAAATAAGAATCATGAATAATAAAACAAGATTCATAAATCCATATTTAGAACACAAAAAAGATATCAGGAATAACAAGCACTTTTATTCTACCAAATTAAAGCAAATGATTTTAAAGAAATTGCCTTTAATTACACTTGGAATTTCTATGTTGTCCCCAACCACGACAAACGCACGTGTTGGTGGTGTCGGCATTGATGATTTTAGAGTAGTCTACGGCGGTAAGATGGCAATCTCGAATGATGAAGGAGGGGGTATAATAGACGTATTCACCACTAGAAAAGGACAAGACTCTTTCTTTATAAGGCTTCAAGAAGACACTGGAGGTTTTTTAAAGATTGGCAGTGCCCAAGTTCTCCTTTTTTCAGGAGGTATAAAAGGAGGATTAGATGTTACATTATCATTAGCACTTGGGGGAGTAATACCAGAACCTTATGAAAACTACTTTGATTTTTATGTTACCGGATCATATAACCTTCTTCAATTCCTTGCTGAGCAACAGTATCATGGAACGTTTAGTTTTAATTTGGGTATGGGTCCGGTATACATAGGTTATACTTACTTTGCCATTGATGACGTTTACAACTGGGATATGGAAACAGAAAGTTATCATTATGTTGCAGGAGCAGTGTCATATTATTCCATAGGTGTTAACATACCTTTTTTCCAGAAATAAAACCCATTTGATAAATTCCCGACAAATATTTAAACTTACATGCTTATGAACCATTATGAATTATGTCTGGCTTGCCCAACATCCTTATACTCATCAGGCAAAAGATGCAATCGAACAAATCAACCCGGCATTGACTGATGAGTTATTGTTAAAGGCAAGAGATAAATTGATTAATCTCCTGACATACAACCTTGAAAAGGTTGAATATGTCTCAGATAAACAGGCAAAGGAAGATTTGATATTATACCCGGTAATCAGACTGCTTGCATCACAGATGAATTATGTCATCATACACAAAATCGCAATCGCATATTCTAAATTATGGGTAAACGTATTAAAAAAGGAAGGGATTGACACAGCAGTTCAACTGCTTGATATCAACATAAAAGTAAATGAAAAGAGTAGAAGCATGCATTTCACAGATTATGTTATTGACATGCCGCACGAGCATAAGCTTGTTAACATGCCGCTCAATAAAGGTTATGTTTATCTTAATG
This sequence comes from Microcaldota archaeon, assembly GCA_021158105.1. GTDB lineage: Archaea > Micrarchaeota > Micrarchaeia > Anstonellales > JAGGVH01 > JAGGVH01. The sequence goes on along the minus strand of JAGGVH010000021.1, from coordinate 1,411 downwards.
AGAAAGAGTTGTGGGCAGTAATACAAAAACATTTAGAACGGACATTCATTGAAACACTGCCAAAGGTTAAGAATGCAAAAGCTAAGAAGTTTGCAGATGCAGTCGTATCAAAGATTCCCATAAAACATAATGTAAGAATATCAAACGTCAGTGAGATGGCACCGTGCATGAAAGAGATAATAAGCAAACTTAACAAAGGAGAGAACGTCCCGCACATTGCACGGTGGGTTATTGCAGTTTACCTGGCACGGATCGGGTGGTCAGAAGATGCAATAGTTTCAGTGTTTTCTAAGACGCCAAACTTTAACCCTCTGTTGACACAGTATCATGTGAGATATATCATTGAAAAAAAGTATGCAGTACCGTCATGCGAATCATTAAAATCCTATGGGTTGTGTATAGGTTGCGGCGCAAAATCTCCTATGAGTTTTAAGGGGCATAAGAAAAAGGATGAAAAGGACAAAACAGGGGTTGAGGAGCATGAACATAAAAACTAAGGAATTTGTACAGAAAATGATAAAGGTATACTATGATTCTGTTACTGTTAAACCCAGAGAGATAGGTGCAAGAGAGGTCGGGTATGGCACACTGGAGCAGAAGATTGCAGTCAGGCATTTATGGTTTAAGAATGATGACGAGTTTAATGATTTTCTTAGGAATAAGTCTCCGTTTTATGTGTCTGCATCGTCTGCATATTATGACAAACCCGACGCACGGCCCATGAGCAATAAAGTATGGTTGGGTGCAGACCTGGTTTTTGATTTAGACCTGCACCCAGAAGAGTGGGACCCAAACAATGAATTTAAGGAATACCATTCGCTTATGCATCCTGTTGCATTTGATAAGGTTAAACAGATGGCAGTCAAACTGGTTGAAGACTTCTTGATACCCGATTTTGGGTTTTCAAAAGATGAGTTATCAATAAACTTCTCAGGAAACAGGGGGTATCACATCAGGATTTATAACGATAAAATAAAGATGTTGACATCAAAAGAAAGAAGAGAGATCGCTGATTACATCACAGGTAACGGACTGGAATTTGATAAGTTTTTTGAAGTTGAGCATAAGAGGTTGAAAGATAAGGGCAAACCATTAACCATAATCAAGAAAGGGCCAAAGCCTGAAGATTACGGGTGGAGGGGCAGGATCGCAAGACTGTTAATGAGCCAAGAGCCAGGCTCAGAAATTTTGCCTAAAGAACTTAAATCAAAAAATAAACTTTCTAAATTTAAAGAAGGTGTTAAGCTCGGCCAATGGGATAAAGTTAAAATTTCAAACAAAGAAGATGTTTGGAAACAGTTGGTTAAATACAGTGCAGTTGCCATAGGAGAACAAACTGATGTTAATGTTACGATTGATACTGCACGGTTGTTAAGAGTGCCTAACACGATTCATGGCAGTAGTTCACTGG
>JAGGVH010000005.1 GCA_021158105.1 Microcaldota archaeon | reverse complement strand
GAGGGTTGGTTCCGAAGAATTGTAGTCCTGAGTTATCATTTTTTGGAATGTATGCTTTTTTAAGCACAGAATCGCTTTTGCGTGTAAACCCTGCCACTGAAATCATTTCAGTGTATGAATATTCTGCGCCATGCCTTTGGCATAATATCCTGAATGGTATGTCTGTAAACCCGTCCATCGGAGCAAGGAACATACATTTTTTATTCTTATCAATATTTATAACTCTTTATTTGAATATTTGAGTATTTGAGGTGGTTTTATGACTAAATTGATATACATGGACGATTCTTATGCACAAGAATGTGATGCTAAAGTTGAAGGAGTTGTTGAATATAATGATGAGGGTGATGACAGTCATCTTGTTGGCATAATCTTGGACAGTACAGTGTTCTATCCGCGCGGTGGCGGGCAACCGTGCGATACTGGGAAGTTGATCGATTTAAAAACTAATGAGGAGTTTAATGTGGTACAGGTTAAAAAGGAAAATGGGAAAGTTGTTCATTATGTTGATAAGATTGGACTGAAAATAGGTGATACTGTACACTGCAAAATAGATTGGGAACGAAGGTATACATTCATGCGATACCATACAGCATCCCATGTCATTGCAGGAATGTTTAATAGTGATACTGGTGCGCAGATAACAGGAAACCAGATCGGTTTGGACAAGACACGGTTTGATTTCTCGCTTGAGAATTTTGATAAATCTTTACTTGAGAAAGAAGTTGAGAAGGCAAATTCATACTTTGGTACTGATGTTCCAGTGTCCATATTTTATATGCCACGGGATGAAGCATTGAATATACCTGGCATGGTCAAGCTTGCAAATGCTCTCCCGCCAAACATTGAAACATTACGCATTGTTAAGATAGGCACTGATGATAATATAATAGATATCCAGGCAGACGGCGGGACGCATGTTAATAACCTTAAAGAAGTGCCGAAGGTTGAGATAATAAAACTTGAGAACAAAGGAAAAAATAATAAGAGGGTTTATTTTAGATTTGTGGAACAAAATTAATTATCAATCTTTACCACCATAACTTTATTTTTTCCGAAACATTTATATATTTTGTTAGATATAACTTCAACTGGGGGAGGTGAGTGTATGAAACTCATGATGGTGCGTTCTAATATGTTTGTTTATATGTTCATTTTAGCAGTATTATCAGTGTCTTTGGTATTTTCTGAATCTGTTTCAGAGATTCATAACGGTATAGTTATTGAAAAAACAGTTTCTTATCAAAGCAAAATAGGGTTTGATACAATAAAAGGTATGAAAACTACGATGTATACCACAACTGTAACTTATAAAATCATTAATGATAATATCCCTAAACGGTTTATCCGGATCAAAGACCCTTCAGAGGTTGTCCAGATTGCTGAAGATGTTACACCATCACCAATTTATGATTCTGTTTGGAAGATCGAAGATGTGGGCCCACTTGAAGAGAATATTATACAGTATACTGTTAAGAAAAAGGTTGAGTTGAATGATCTTGATAACCTTGGTGTGAGCTTTGAAAACAAAAACATTTTTGTTAATATCCCTGAGAATGTTACAGTGGGCAGTAATGTCTTTATACTTGTGACTGATGAAGATAACGAACCTGTGGAAAACATTGAAGTTGAAATTGTCCACGGTTCAAGTAAAGAAACATTGAACACTGATAACAATGGCACTGTAACATTTACACCTAAGGATTTAGGAAAGTATACTGTTAAGGTTGGGAATGTTGAAGAGGAGTTTGAAGTCTATCCTGCAAAGGAGGTTGAACTGAAAACTGCTACAATCACAATTCCTGATGATAAAGAAAGTAAAAGTGATGATTTGCCAGTGATCATTGGACTGGTATTGTTTGCTGTATTGATTGGTGTGTTAGTAGTGTTCATTGTCCAGTCTAAGTTTATCAATGATGATGAAGCTCATGGGAAGGACAATGACAGCGGAGCTGTGAAGCAAGCTGATACAAGGTATGATGATTCAATCAATATAGAAAATGTTGAGGATGATAGTATACAGAGTGATAGTTTTGATATTCCAGAAGATGATAAGAACAGTGAAAATGTGATAGAACAGTATAAAATGGATATAGAAGAAGATGAAAGTGCCGAATCTGAAGAACGTGGTGAAAAGTCAATATATTTTATTCCGCCAGACGTTGACATCGAGAATGAGAATGCTGAAGCGTCAGAAGTCCAAGACATGAAACGTTTAATCCAGAAAATAAAAAAGAACAGGGCAAAGATTAAAGAGATTATAGAGTCGCGGCATTCTGGTTTATCTAGCCCGCCCGAATCACCTGACAATGATGTGGATGAAACTTTATCTAAAAAAGAAAATAATATTCCTGTTTTAAAAATTAAACCCAAGCCTAAACTTAAACCTATGACATTGTCTAAACCCAAGAAATCCAAAAAGGCGGCTAAACAAAAACAAGCAAAAACTACAAAAACAAAAACTAAAAAAACAAAAGCAAAATCAAATCAAAAACTTGTGTCCAAGTCTAAATCTAAATCAAAACCAAAGCCGAGAGTTAAACCAAAACTTAACCCCAAACCTAAAAAGCCTGTAAAGAAAAAAGTAATAACCAAAAGTAGTAAAAAGAAGACACTAAAAACGAGAACACAGTCAAAGGCAAGAACAAGGAAACGAAAACAAAAGTAAAAACTGAAAGTGGACAATTACAATTATCCCTTATATTTTTTTAAGAATTCTATGTCTTTGTCGTCAAGGTCATATCTGTTAATTAGGTCGTTTGCCATGCCTTTTTTTGCCATTGTTGAGAACAACCATAAGTATTGCATGATATCTTTTGCTGAATCGTGAACTTCTTCACCAATCTTCGAACATATTGATTTTATGTGCAAACGCGTAGCCCTTGTTTTTGACATGAGCGAGAGGTAGTGTGGAAATTTATACTTTGTAAACTTGTGGTATGGTTCATCTTTTGCAAATGCCACACCGCATGACATTAAGTCAGTTACATATCTTAGGTAGCCCCAATATTGCTGGCGAATTATGCGTCCGCGGAAAACGTCTGCACGTGATAAGTAATGATATGCTTTAGAGATGTCTCCTGGTTTTTCATATTCGTTTGGGATGTTCTCAAGGATCCATAGCAATAACATATCATAATTGACATCAGAATTAAAGACTGCTTCTCTAATCTTTTTATAATCCATTTTCTTAAATATTGTTCTAATTACATCAAACACCCTAACCTGCGTATCACGCGATTCTGTGGTCATACCTTCTAAATCGTTCAATGCTGCACGCACGTCACCATTGACGTTGTCAACAATCTCTTCAATTTTGTGTTCACTAATCTTAATATTTTCATGTTCTGCTATTTTTATCAGGTGTTTTGCTATTGTTTTAGAGTTGACCTTTCTAAATTCAACAGGTTGTACCAGTGAACGTAATGGTGTGATTTTCTGGTCCCAATAGTTTAATGCAGTCAGTATGATGGGGTTGTTAGCATTTTTTATTATGTTAGTTATTGCATTCATTGCGCCCCTGTCATCCTTTCCGCTCAACTGGTCAACGTCATCAACCAATATTAATCTATACCCGCCAAATAATGACATTGTTGCTCCTTCACCTATTACACTTTCAATAGAATTTTTGTTTCTTTTGTTTCCTGTGTTGAGTTCAACAACCGACCACTCCATATCGTTAGCGAGTGCATATGCAATTGAAGTCTTTCCAACGCCCGGTGGGCCGTAAAGAAGAAGCGGTTTTTGTTTTTTGCCGCTTGCCCATTCATCTGCCCACTTTTTAATAATATCTTTGGCCTTGGGGTTGCCTATGACATCCTTGAGTTTTTTGGGTTTATATTTTAAGGTGAGCATAAATATGAAAGGAAAATTAGGTTTATTAATATATCTTTTTATTCCTCCCAAGGTCTGTTGCCATTGCCTGTCTTGCCACCGTTTTGTTTTAATTCATTGCTTAATTCGTTTGCTTTCTGGGTTGGATATTCACCTGTCAGGCATGAGATGCAAAGTTTATGTGTTCCTGCTGCATTGTATAAATCTTCAATCTCTGCAAAATGTAGACTGTCTGCGCCAACCATTTCTTTGTTAATTTCATCGATTGTTTTGTTGTATGCTGCAAGCTCATTGTATGATGTGATGTTAATCCCATAAAAACATGGTGCAATGATTGGCGGCATAGAGATGATGACGTGGACCTCTTTAGCACCGTTGTCGCGCAGCAGTTTGACAATCTTTTTCATTGTTGTCCCCCTTACAATGCTGTCGTCAATTATGATAACCCTCTTATCTTTAACTACTGACTTTACAATGTTGTATTTTAATGATACTGCACGTTCTCTGTCTTCCTGTGTTTTTTTGATGAATGTCCGACCCATGTATTGATTCTTTATCAGTCCTTCTTTGTATGGTATGCCGGATTCTTTTGAATATCCGCGGGCTGTTGGGTTAGAAGAATATGGTACAGGGCAAACAACGTCAGCTTCAATCTTATGTTTTTTGCCTAATATTTTGCCAAGCCTTTCTCTGAATGTTTTGACCTCAATACCGTCAATTATTGATTCGGGATGAGCGAAATATATGTATTCAAATACACAACTATTCTGGTGAGGTTCAATAAGCTGATGAATATGGTATCCGTTCATGTCTGCAACCAATAACCCGCCGGGTGGAATGTCTCCTAACAGTTTTATGTTGTTGGTGTCGAGTGCTGCACTTTCGCTTGCAATCATGAACATGTCATCGTTTTTGCCGTAAACTAACGGTTTAAACCCGTGCGGATCGCGGAATGCATACATCTTTTCCTTTCCTGTTAGCATTACAACTGAATAACTGCCATCGACAATGTTCATAAGGTTGGTTATAGCATTGATGTCATTGTACGTCCTCATAAGTTCATGAACAAACGTAAACAGTAGTACTTCTGCATCAATCTCTGTGCCAAACCCGAACTCGTTGCGGATTAGTTCTCTTTTGAGTTCTTTGTAGTTTGCAATGTTACCATTATGTGCCAAAACTATGCCTTGCATTGGATAGTTAATCTCAACAGGTTGTGGTTCACCGTGCGAGCCTACTGTGGGATATCTAACATGACCTATTGCAAAGCTGCCCACCAATGGTTTGATGTTTTCAAAATCTAATACTTCAGTGACTAAGCCATAACCTTTTTTTGTTTTAAACATTCTGTCTTTAGAATCGTAAGATGATATCCCGCAACTGTCCTGGCCTCTGTGCTGTAATGTTATCATTCCTCTGTAGACATATTTTGATGCGTTTTTACCTATTACCCCTACAACTCCACAACTGTCTCTTATCATACTATCCATCCTCCTCCTAATATTATATCATTATCATAAAACACTGCCAACTGGCCCGGTGCAGGCGCCCAAATCGGTGATTCCATGATGACCTTTACATTGTCTCCCTTACAACGAACAATCTTACATTTTTGCGGTTCCATCTTGTTCCTTACGATGACTTTAACATCTTTTTTGTCATCATTGAACGGGAGCAGCCAGTTTACCATGGAAACATTAAACTCTTTTTTGTATAGATCGTTAAAGTTTCCAACAGTTATCACATTATCCTTCGAGTTTAGGTTGTTGACATAGTGTGGTGTATTGTTATTGGTAATGTTTAACCTTCTTCTCTGACCTACTGCAAAAAATTGAACACCGTTGTGATATCCTAAAACATTGTTATGTTTATCTTTTATTACTCCTCTTTTTGTTTTGGTAGTGTTCTTTAAGAATCTTATCCTGTCATCTGTAAAGCATAAATCCACACTTTCTTTCCTTTGTTTAATCTCTATCCCGTTATCATCTGCAATTTTCCTGACTTTATCTTTTGTAATATAACCCAACAAAAATGTTGAGTTTTTGATTTGGTTCTGTGATAACATTGAGAGTGCATAAGATTGGTCTTTGTTAATGTCAACTGCACGTCCGATTGTCCAGTTATTGCCAACTCTAACCTTTCTTAAATAATGACCAGTGGCATACAACTCGTTTTCTTCTAATACTTTATCTTGTAATATCCCAAACTTGATTTTCATGTTGCAGATTACACATGGGTTTGGAGTGCGACCATTTTCATATTCCTTAATAAAGTATGTTATTACTTCATTCTTAAATTGTGTCTTCAAATCAATCGTTTTTAGTTTAATGTTAAGTTGTTTTGCAATGTCTTTTGCATTGTCAACTGTTTCAGTTTGTTCTAAGTGTTCCATTACATAACCGCGGACATTTGCCCCTGCATCTTTAAGTAATAAGGCAACGACTGTGCTGTCAACACCGCCACTGAGTGCCACACCAATCTTTTTACCGCTGACAGATGAAAGCAAATCTTCTAATTCTTTAGGAAACGGAAACGAATAAGTCATACATTACACATTTTACCACCAATCTTTATATAAAGGTTTTGATGGTTTTGTTGTATAGTATATTAAATTTTTTTTAGAAGTCTTAGAAATCTTTCTTTTGGGATTTTGCTTCTTCTTATGATATTAAGCAGTGTTCCTGGCGCTAATTCTTTATGATCTGGTACAATAACTATTTTTGTTTTTTTATTTTTCTTCTTAAGACGAATATGACTCCCTTTCCTTCCAACGATTTCAAATCCTTCCTTACTCAGAAGTTTAATAATTTTCTTACCCGGAGGGTGTGGGAGCATCATGTTTCTTCACTTTTTTCCCTTTTGGTTCAATTGACATAGGATATATTATCATTTCCTCTGTTTCATATTCTATATCTTCATCTTCTAGGTATAATTCAACTGCTTCCCTAACGTTTTTTATTGCTTCTTCAACTGTATTTCCCTGTGAAACAATGTCGAGTTCCGCTGCCCATGCAGTATACCATTTTCCTTCTTTTTTAATAACAACAGTTAAATTCATAATTAATGTTAAGAAGTCCATTATTAAAAATGTTTCTATTATTATTTATTAATAATCTTTCTAAATTTTTTACATACCACATTGATATTTTCATTTATCGTCTTCAGTTGTTTATCATCAGCTTTCCAGAATGCTTCGCCATAATGGACAAGCACAATGTCGCCGGGTTTTACGTTTGTTACACTTGGCAAAAATTCTACCTCTTGCGTTTCACCCATTTCTATGTTATATTCTCTTCCTATTCTCCAGAAAAAGATTACTCTTTTATCATCCAAAACAGTTGCAGGACGTACCATACAATCATTAAAATGTGGATAGATCTTTGCTATGCATAATACATAACTGTTATGCGTTGGAGGAAGCGAGAAAGGAATGTGTATGTTAAGCTTGACATTTTCTTTAATCATTTTGCTTATGATTTCTGAGCCGTTAACGTCAAGAATCCCTTCACCAGTTATATAAGCATTAATAACATCATAACTTAGAGGTTCTTTTCCTATTTGTTTCCCAATCTTTTCAATGAACGAATTAAACATTTTAATATGTGAAAAACAGTTCTCATCAATCCTATCCTCCTTTACGTATTCTTGAAGTTTGTCTGCGAGTTTAGTGTCAGCACACGCACCCTTTTTTGTTGCAGGGATGGCAAATCCCACACCTAATCTGAACGTTTTAATGTCCATAATATCTCCTCAACATCTTTCATAATTTTATCTTCATCTTTATCTTTTAGTTCCATAGGAATGATTATAACTTTGCCTTTACCACCAATTGTTGCCATAACTTGTAATACAGTACCTAGATCTAAATCGTGAGCAGTTATGCTTTTTGTATTAACTTTGTTTGCTAACTCCTCAGAATCATAAACAATAATATCTTTGACATTGCCAACATCAAGCACTATCCATCCCTCTTTGCCAATTAATTCCAACGGGTCTGCGGTTTCTACGTCCCAACCTTTGATTTTAAGTCGTTTGCCAATCTTGAGGGCAAGAGAATCTTCATAAACTAAAGGGTTACCTATCACATAAATTTTCATTGTTTTACCTCAAGTTTAAGGAAATGTGTGGCACATGACACGCATGGGTCATATGCTCTGATGAGTTTCTCAACCTCATTAGAGATCATATCCTTTTTGCTAATGTTAAATTTTTTATCTTCAATAAACGTTTTAATGTCTTTCTCCATATTAAACAAGTTTTGGCTGGTTGGGGGGATAATGTTGGCATGTTTAATCTTTCCATCTTCAAATTTATACTGGTGATATAACAGTCCGCGAGGAGCTTCTGTGACACCTATTCCCCTACCTGTTTTTTTATAATTAAATTCATGCCCTGTATAGTCATCGTCTTTCAAATGTTTGATTATTTCTTTTGAACGATTCATAATTTCAATAATTTCAATTGCCTGAGCGACATTATTCATGAATGGATTACCCGATGGAAGTTCAAGCCAGGATTCTTTGACCAGTTTTTTAACGTTATCATTCATTACGTCATAGTTTATATTAATCCTGGCAAGTGCCCCAACCATGTATGGATTGTCTGAAAGCTCTGAAAACTTTGCAGTTGAATAAGGGACAATAAATTCTTCTACATGGTTGTTAAACATGTTTTGATGAATATTCTTTTTGTTATTGTTTATTGTATCAAACAAGGTTATTGTTTCACCCTCTGGTTTTCCGATGGATCCATTTTCTGATTTTAGTGCCATGAATTGTGTTGGACTATTAAACTTTATTTTATATTCATTAAATGTTTTAAAGATTAAATATGCATCGTTTTCAAGTTTATCATATTTTTTAATTAGTCTTCTGATTTTTTCGATTTGCGGTTGGGCACTAAACCCACCAATCTGTACTGTTACACCATGGACTGCTCTGCCCATTATTATTGTATTGATTTCTGTTGCCAGATTTTTTATGTTAATAGCCGCGCGAACTATGTCAGGTCTTTTTCTTGCTGCTTGTGCTACATTGTCAGCATTTAACATGTCTGGGAGAACAAAAAAACCCAAGTGAAGTGCATGGGATTGCATGATACTGTTCAAAAGTACAAGTTCTCTGAGTTTCATTATATGGTCATCAACCTTTAATCCCAATCCGTTCTCAAGTGCTATTGTTGATGTCAAGAGATGACTGTATCCACAGATACCACATATTCTTGATACAATGCGGGGGATATCTTGGATATTTTGTCCAACAACCAATTTTTCAAAAAAACGAGGAGATTCAAAAATATCAAGTTTTGCATCAATAACCTTGCCGCCTTTGAAACATAATGTTAGTTTCGCATGACCTTCAATCTTTGTAATTTTATTGATTGTTATTTCATTGCATCTTCCCATGCACATAACATCACCTTTTTTGTCTATTTATTTTTTAGAAGTTTTTCACCAGGAAGGCAACGCTGGTATCTTATTAACATTCTTCCAATAGTTTCTTTATCTCCAACCTTCTCTAAAATTCTTATGAAATTTTTAACATTGGCATTTGGTAAAAATCCTCTACATCCTTCACATCTATATCCATTTGTTGTGCACGGGGCACCGCATCCACCATATGTTATTGGTCCAAGGCATGGTTTGCCATTATGTAATAAACATTCTTTGCCTTTTAATGGACAATCTACGCATACAGAATGTTTTTTCTCTTCTGGCAGTTCACCTTTTTCTAAGTAGTAATGTAAAAATTCAAAGAATTCTTTGGGGTTGATCGGACAACCACGCAATTTATAATCAACATTGACATAGTTTTCTAATGGTCCTGCACATGTTATCTCCCATTCTTTTGCAAATCTTTCACTATTTTCTTTATTTTGTTTTAACATTCCAGGGACACCGCCAATGACTGCACATGCTCCTAATGCAATAAGCAGTTTACACCGTTTCCTAATCTTTTTTAATTCTTCAAGTTCTTCATCTCTTGATATTGCACCTTCAACAAATGCAATGTCCAATGGCCCTTTGCTTTTTTTATCTCTTAACATCCTGAACTCTGCTATTTCAAAGTTGTCAAACAGCCATTCAACATTAAAACTTGTGCTTTCAAGGATTGCAAACTCACAACCTTCACAGCCTGTGAACGAAAAGAATGCAATCCGCGGTTTTTTATGTTTCATGATATGTAGGATGTATTAAATAAATATAAAGTTATGTGTATAACTTATACAATCTTTTCAATGTTATTTGCTAATGATTCTGTATCAATCTTTTTAAGGTTGTCTGGTGCGGATGCATAAAGCGTTTCGAGTTTGTCGCTTATTGCAGTTAACATTTCACTGTCAACTTGCTCTGGTTGTGGTATGTCAATGTTTTCTTCTGAGAATATTACATCTGTCTGTTCAAACAGGGCAAGTGCATCTTCTAAATCCATGTTTGTTATCCTGTTCCATGCTTCTTTTGGGTCTTCTTTTATCTGTTCAATTAATTCTTCTGCATCTTTCTTCTCAACCTTTTCCTTTTTCTTAAACAGTGAAACGATTTTATCAAACAGCCATGTGAACGGTTTTGATATCAGTTTTAACAGTCCTTTGCCCGCACGTTTTAACAGTTCACCTAATATCCTGTTTTTTCTTTCTGTTTGTTCATTGTTTAATCTTTCAATCATTTCATAAGCCATCTTGCCCACAATGTATGCTTGTGTCTCGCCCCAATTTCTCTGGGCTTGGTTATTATTTTTAATCTTTTCAACAGCAGTTTTAATCTCCCCGATTGCCCATTCCTCAATAAGTAGCCCTACCAGTTCTTTGATGAGTTGCCATGTGGTTTCATCTTTAACATCTTTGCTTAACATGTCAATAAGTTGTGATGCTGCCATAACCTTTTCTTTATCATTGCCATATTTGAGGTCATACAGCAATTGTTCTTTGGTCTGTTTATCCTTGCTTGATGAGAATTCAGTTTCATGATTTTTTGAATTTTCATTTCCATAATTCTTTTTACCGTTTTTATTATTCTTCTTAAAAGTTTCGCCCATAAGTTTATTACTCATTTTATGTTTATAAATGTTTTGTTATGTGTTTTGTATAATTTTTATTATTTTTTGGATAAAATACATTTTTACTCGAAAAATGGTCGCATTTTCGACCAATTTTGCTTATTTTTGGTCGGAAATTGGACTAATTTTTATAATTTATATGCTCTCTGGATATTAATAAATTGTCCTGACAAAACCGAGTGTGGCTAAGTTTTCATCCTTTAGCACAATTTTTTCTTTTATCTTAATTTTTCTTATTTCTTTTAATTGTTTGTTTGTTTTACTCTTTCCACCTATTTCAATTAATATAAATTCTTTTCCCTTTTTGACAATATAGTCTGGACTTTTTACCATGCCTTTGATAGTAAACAGATTATATCCCAGCCTCTTAAAATTGTACACGGCATACTCTTCTCTCACTGCACCTAAATTTGGTTCAATACCCATTTTATTACATACAGCATACCTTAAGTTTGGATGTGAAAATAGCAATTTTGGTTCTGCCCTTAACATTGCAGTGCTTGTTGAATATGGTCTTAGAAATATCATTAAATCCAATTTTATAAGCACGTCAACAATTTCATAAACTGTTGATTTTCCAATGCCTGTCTTGTTTGCGATTGAAGTATAACTAAATTCCCCAGGTTTTGACAATGCAACAATATTAACAAGTTTTTCCATTGCATTAATCTTTTTGTGAGAAAGAGTAAGATAAGTAACAGAATCTTCTCTTATACTTTTTAACATTGAAGAATAAACAGTTTCATAAAAATCATATTCTTTCATCTTGAACACTGTCGGAAACCCGCCAAATTTTAGATATTTCCAATATTCACTTTCTATATTATTGACTGCAACAAATTTTGCAGAATGTCTCCAATCTTTCCATTCGTTTTTTGCAGTTATCATTTTACCTGTGCTTAAATAAAGATATTCACTAATACTCATAGGAGAAAGCGTTAGTGTGATTGCCCTCCTTTCAAGGATATGCAATGCAATTGATGAACTCCCACTTAATATCATCTTAACTTTTGGATATTCGTCAGATATAACTTTCAGGTCTTCCCACCAGTGCAATGGTTTGTGGACTTCGTCAATTAATAATATTTTATAACCTCCTTTTTCAATCAATCTTTTACAAACTTCAAAAAGTCCAAATTCTTTTATTATCGGGTGATCAGCTGAAAAATATATACTGTTGTTCATAGAATTGAATAGTTGCAAAAGTACAGTGGTTTTGCCAACACCTCTTAATCCTTTTAATAGTATTATTCTCGGTTCATGAAAATGAATTCTTTTTTTTATAGTGTCAACTATAAATCTTTCTTTTAAGCCTATTACTGCCTGTGCTTTTCTGTTTGCATTTTTTATTATTTGATTAACAATTTCCATAAAGGTATATTGATAAGAAGGGTTTATATTATTTTTGGTCGCATTTTCGACCAATTTTGTTTATTTTTGGTCGGAAATTGGACTAATTTTTATAATCTGTTATGTTGCAAAAAGTATATAAATATGTT
>JAGGVH010000003.1 GCA_021158105.1 Microcaldota archaeon | reverse complement strand
TGCTGATTTCGTAGTCCGGGAATTGGCCGGTTTGCTCTGATGTTGTATACTTTAACAGGTTTTTTAGTTATTGTACTGAGTGCCAGTGATGTCCTAAGGATCTGTCCTCCGCCTTCACCGAACGATCCATTGATCTGTATCATCTTAATCATCATATCTTATACTCCTAATATCATTGATGTGCTTGCTGTTGACGCCTTCGCTGCTATCATAAGATTCGCAAGTCCCATGAATACCATAAATATGAAGACATAAAATAGAATGTATATTAGTGCCACCATAACCAATACTAATAATATTACGGTAAAATACGTTAATATGATAGATAATACCCCTCTCTTTAATGACAACTTATGTATCTTTCTCACGATCTTGTAATACAGATATATGCCGTAAATTCCAATCACAAAAGAGATAAGCGATGCAATATAATTTATAAATGGTATAAACGTAAAAGGTATCAATAATATCCCTGTTATCATCACACCTGATGTGACTAATGAAGTAAGATAACTTTGTTTGTTATAATCGCCTGTTCCTCCTAACAATTTTGCAAATATGTTCATCAACCCATTAATCAATATCCAGCCAATACTTGATATGATTGGTGTACAAATTGTTGAGACAACAAAAGAACTTATTCCTATGATTATACCTATTACACCCATAAATAATAAATGTGGGAGAATTATTCCAACACCTAATAAGACAATTGAAATGATAATCATTATGGCGCCGCTTATTGCACCGGTTATTAATCCTTTAACAAATCCTGCTTTCAACACATTCATAAGTCCATCTTTAAATGTTACACCCTCATTTTTTTCTGTTATCTTTTTGATCGTATCGTTCGGATGAAACAACATATTTTTGTATAATATGACCTGTTCAATTGGTATGATATTATTTTCAGGAATTCTCTCAATTATTTTGTCAGCAAACCTTTCAATCTCTTCAGCGTCAGTTTTATTATTTGAATCTTTCATAATATCACCTTATTATCATTTTATTCTTCATATTCTCTTTAGAGAAGATAATAAAGATTTAAATAAGTATGGTTCATGATAACTGATTAAATACTTGTCATACATAAAAACACTAAAATAGGAATCAGATAAATCTTTCTGCCTTTTATTGATTTTATTTCATAATTATTTTTAGTTATTATAATTCCTTTCTTTATATCAAAACGCTCCATAAACTCTATCATCCCTTTTAAATCATTCTGTGAGAGATTGTTTTTATATTTAACTTCTACAGGAATAGTTTTTTTGCTGTCATAATACACATAATCCACTTCAGTTTCATTTTTCCAGTAAAATGGAACAAACATCTGGTTTGCTTTTCTTCCTATTTTTGTCAGATGCCATGCCACAAGATTCTCAGCTCCTTTACTCTTATTCTTGTCCAAAGTCAACGCTTGCCTTAGACCTTCTTCCCATAAATATAACTTCTTAGGTAATTTTTCATGGGATTTTTTAGTCTTAAAAAACACATTTGAGTTCATTATAATCTGTGCACATTCAAGGTAAAATAGATATTGTTTTATTGTTTCTCTATTTCCTTCCACCCTATCAGAAAGTGAAAGATAACTAAATCTTTCTGTTGAAAATTTTGCAATCTCATCTACAAGCCGCCTCATTAAAATCGGGTCTTTTATCTTAAACACAGTAACAATATCCCTAAATAAGATTAAATTTAGATAATCTGAAACAAGCATCTTATGCCATTCCACAATATCTTTAACATCAAACCATTCTGGAAAACCGCCAACCTTAAGATATAGATTAAAAAGATAGACTACTTTGGCCTTATTCTTCAATAATTCTTTGTAAATCTCATTAACCTTTGTTTTATCCACCTGCAGGTCATTGAATTTTAAAAATTCTCTAAATGTAAGTGGCCATACTTCCATAAATCTTATTCTTCCAGCCAAAGATTCTGAAGAGTCCAAATATAATAAAACCCTTGAAGAGCCAGACAATATAAATTTAATTGGACTTTTTGAATCTATATAGTATTTTATTTGATGCTGCCAGTTTTTAAGATACTGAATTTCATCAATGAATACATATATTTTATTTTTCCTAAAATCAATTCCGGTTATTTCAACATATGTGTCCAAAACCTGTTGTATATTATCTGCTTTACCTATAAGGTCATCAATCTTAAAATAAAATATAAATTTTGGGTTAATTCCATGTTTTAATAGGTCATCAATCTTCTGGTACATTAATGTTGTCTTACCGCTTCTTCTTATTCCAGTTATACATACTGCTTTTCGATATTTTAGTGCTATATCCAAATCATTCAGATATTCTTCTCTAATAATCCCTTTGTCTATATTCTTAATATTTATTCCATCCCACCAATAATTTTTTTCAAGCAGGTATTTAATAATAAACTCCTTGTCCATGCTATTATAACAAGCAATAAATATATAAATGTTGCTGGTTACACTTGCAATGTGTATTCTCCTGAATCAAGTTCATCTCGATGCCTTTGGCTCATATTTTTCTTTTTTGATTAGGGTGTTGAATATTTAAAAAGCTATTGTTGGCTGTTGCCGACAATCAGTTAAACAAACAGAAAATAAGTCAAAAAATAAACATGATATTCATTAACATAAAACTGCAATGTACTTTTTCAGGGATATATCAATGTTTGATATCTGGAAAGTGTGGATGGCATTTTAATATTTTCTTAAAAACAAGTTATTCCAAAACCAACCACACTATTTATAAATCTTTTGTACCATATTAAATGGTGAAATGAACAAAAACATGTTTGTAAAACGGTCTGTAAAATTGTGTTGAACAAGCATTGGATAAGTAGGAGGGGGTATAATGTGGAGAGTAAATAAAAAATCATCTGACGTTGGTGAAAATAAAAAACCAAGAAAATTAAACTTTTTTTCAAAACTGCTTGAATCTAAGACGTTAAGAGGCATTGGACTAAGTGCCGCCGGACTGTTTGCATTGGGGATTGCGGGTAGTGGATGCGACGTTCAACAGGGGCCAGACGTGCCAAGGGCAACAATTGTCGTTAATGCGCCAGATACTTTATCAAAGCCTCAAAGTGTTAAAGTCGGTTTAGATGTTGAGGGAAATGTTACATTGTCTGAGATGGATGTTAAAGTTATGTTGTCACAAGGTGAAAGGGTTTTAGGAGATACTACTGTGCCAGCTACAACTTTTCAGATTGTGTTTATACCTGACAGTTTAGATTCTGGCACTATGACAATCGATGCAACATTATTGTATGATGCTGAACAAATGGATTATGTTACTTCAATAATCAATGTAATAAATGGCTGGGTTACACAGAATGCCAGTGGTGGAGAAGGCACAATTGATACCATAGGAATTAATGAGTTTGAAAATGTTGTATTAGAGATAACAGGTGTTTCGTTTAATGAGATTAATATTAATGTAAGCAGTGTGACTGATACAGCACTTAATGTGTTTGAAGGTTCAGTGCCCATTGGCGAGAGTGTGCCAGTTTACGGGCCTGACACTGAAGGAAAAGTGTGGTATTTTGAACCGTTCAGTGTTGATGTTGACTCAACTGACAGCAGTTTAAGTGTAGAATATAATGTTTATTCGGAGGGGATTTAGATGCAGTATGCATACGTACGTTTACCAAAATTAATGCCCATCTTTATGTTGGGAGTGCTCCTTTTAGGAGTAGGGATAATCAACCTTGGCGTTGCACCGGTTGCACCGTTCAAGGTTAGCGATAATGCGGTTGATGCAATGAATGTTTACACTGGCAAGGTTATGCCTGTGAACGGGTTGGATTTCAATTCAAATGCTATCAGCAAACCTGTTTCACAGCCAATCAAACCAATTAATGCCCAACCAGTTAAACATGTTTCTAACCCGGGTTTTCTCAAACCTGTTAGTGCTGATGCGTGCGATTCTTTGCCTGAAGTGACTGTTCGCGCAGTGCCATCAGAACTTACAGCAGGAAATGATTTCTTAGTTTATATATACATAAAAAATGTTAACCCCTCTGAATGTAACTCTGAGGAGTACTCATATTCGTTATCCCTTCCGTCCGGAGATAGTTATGTTACACAATCATATTCACCAACCATAACTGTCCGCCCAGGATTGACAGGTACTATTGTTGCAAAGGTTACACCCAGCACTGGGGCAGGCGAGCATGATGTTAATGTCACTGTGACAGGACCAAACGGTGATGTTGAGAAAGAGTTGCATGTCATGATTAATCCTTCTGACATGGTTAGTGTGAATGTTAGTCCAGACCATGTTGATGCCAATATTGATGATGTGATTACTTTTAATGTTACTGGGTATGATGAGTTCGGTAATGAGATTGAAATAGATAATGAAGACTGCACATGGTCAACAACTATCGGGGAAATGACATCTCCGGGTGTGCTTAATGCTAATGAGTTAGGTGCAGGTGAAGTCACTGCCAACTGTGAGGGATTTGAAGATGTTTCAACAGTTAACATTACTGGGTGCATACAAATTGACCCAACAGTAGTTGTTGATGCGCCTGATGAAGTCGGGCAGAATGATGAATTTAATATTATTGTAAATATTACTAATAATAATATAGGGGACTGTGAATGCACAGATTATAATGTTAATCTTACACACGACTGGACAAGTGTGTCAGGTGATATAAGTTATGGTGTTGTTAATGTATGCCAGGGCGAAACCAATTCAACAGTTTTATCGTTCACTGCGCCGCTCGAGACCGGTGAATTTGATTATGTTGTGAATGTTTCAACTGATGAAGTTTCAACAACAGTGCCTGGAACAATCAGTTTCATTGATGAGTATGATTTATATTTGGGTGCTGAGCACACCATCATATTCTCAGGACAACATGTTCCGTTAACTTATGTTTTGGAAGATGTTGAAGGCAATATTATAACTCCTGACAGTGTATCATTCTCAGCTGAGCATGGCACGATTGAAGATGTTGATGGCGTGATGACTTATATTCCGCCAGAGTATAGCACTGATGATGTGATAACATTAAACGAAACATACAATGGTGTAAATTATAGTGCCAACATCACAATGTATGTTACAAAGGTTGACAGGGTTGAAGTTTCACCTTCTGATGTTATGGTCATTGCCGGTGAGGCACAAGAGTTCACTTCTGTGATTTATAGCGACACTGACGAAGTCATACCTTTACAGCCAGGGTGGGTGATGTTACGACATTCTGATGCTGGCGATTTCACAGGAGATGTTTTGACAACTGATAATGTTGGTGATTATACTGTTAATATTACATTATGTGCTAACAACCTTGAACCTGAATCAACAGGTTTATTGCGTGCCATTCCCGGGGCAGGTTATGGATTTCCGCATGTTAGTGTGTGCGAAGGACGAAAGATAACTGGCACTGCAACAATTCATGTGTTGCCGGGTTCAATAGTTTCTTTAAGGATTGACCCGTCAAGTGCAGATGTCGGCACCGATGGAGTAGAGTTTACTGCACTCGGGACAAATATTCATGGTATTGAGTCAGAGGTTGAAGCTGTATGGGCAGTCAATGATACCTCGCTTGTTTCATTGTCAGATGATGACGCGCCATGCACTACTGCCAGTGCACTTGCAGGCGAAGGACCTGTTGAGCTTACTGCTGAGGTTTCAGGTGTAACTGCAACTGCCGAACTTAACGTTGACGGTTTAGCACCGCGGGTTGATTATGTTGACCCCACACCTTCAGATGGTGCACTTGTAGTTTTGGATGAACCGATAACTGTTAATGTCAGTGTTGAAGATGCCAATGATGTTGAAGTGACATTTGTTGTTGATGGTGTTGATGAGGAAACTGTAAGTGCAACCGGGTTTGCATCAGATGAGGTGTTGCTTGGGTTAGGAGAACATAATATTAGCGTTTATGCAGTTGACTCGTTCGGCAACCGCGCAGACCTTGAAAACAGAACAATAACAATTGTTGAGGATTCGCCGACTGAGATTGTTGAAGACCCTGCAAACGATAGTTTAATCCTTGCAGGTGATGTAACATTCAATGTTAGTGATTCTGACGGATTGAACGAAATTAGTTATTCAGTAGATTCTGGCACGCCAACAGTTGTCAGTGCGGGTGGCGAAGATAATTATACATTAACTCTTGCATTGACCGACCTTGGCACGCACACGATTGAGATTAATGTTACTGATGAGTTTGGAGTTACGACTACATTTGTTTTCAACTATGAGGTTGGCTCAGCACCGGTTATAACTTTGGTTTCGCCAACTGATGGGAGATTGATGACATTTGGTGATCCAGTTTTATTTGATATAACAGATACTGATGGTTCTATAATGGGAATGCCAGAATATTCCTTTGATAATGTTACATATTTTGATTTCACTGATATGAGTGGAGGGCATTATGAAGTTGATACGCCTCCAGGTATCCCTGGCGACACATTAGATGTTTATGTCCGCGCAACAGACAATGATGGTTTTGAGACTACTGAAGTGTTCACGTTCACTTATGTTGAAGGTGGCCATGTGATCTTTGACCCTGCATGTGGCTCAGAACTGTTACAGGGCGACGAGCTTAATATAACAGTTGACAGTGAATGGGTGGTTAGCGCCCAGAAATGGGGTTATGTTGAAGGTGTTGATGAAACTTTAGACCCACCAGTGGTTGCAACCAATGATTACACAGGCCCGATAATAATTGATGATACGTTCCCAGAGGGCAACATAACAGTTTATGTTACATGGGTTGAAGACCATGACGGTACAGAAGTTAATCAAAATGCAACATGCATATTCAATGTCAACTATCCTCCGCATGTTGAGAGCATTTCACCAGGCAATGAGTCTAATGTCAGGTGGGGCGACAACATTACAATATGTGTCAATGATTCTGACGGCATAGCATTGGACGGCAGGACTTATGCAAAATGGGATGAACTTGTGTATAACATTCCGTTTGATGACAATTGTATGAACATAACTGTCGATGAGGCGCTCGTTGCACCGGGTGCACACACATTAAGTTTGCACATTACAGATTTGAGCGGCCATACATTGACAAAGGATGTGAGTTATACATTCTACAGGACTGATGGCCCGAGCATATCATGGGATAACATTGCTGATGCAGTCGATACCAGTGACGGCAAACTTGTGATTGTCAATAATAACTTAACGTTCACTGTTGACAGTGATACCCCGCTTGTTAATGTGTCATACATGATAGATGGTGCATTGACAGAGCTTGGCAGTCCGACTGCACCTTATACATTTAACATAACTGTCCCAGAAGATTATGGTGTTCACACATTAACAGTGTATGCAGAGAACGATGTCGGGTTTGATACCACAGCAGAGTATACAATAGTAATTGAAAAGTATCCTGAGATTACAAGCGTTATTCCTGCAAATGAGAGTTCAATCGTTGGTGTTGATAATGTACAGTTTAACATTGACGACAATGATGATGTTGAAGGTTATGCAACCTGGAACAGTGGGACCACATTGGTGATGGTGTGCTCAGCAGGAGTGTGCAATGTATCAACTTTAGGTGTGCATGAGGATTATAACACGTTACATGTTAAGATTTGTGATGCAGATTATGAATCAGAAGGATTGTGCACTGAAGCAGATTATGTATTCACAGGCGAGTTTGAAGCGCCATGGTTTACAGTTTCGCCTGCAAACGAAACAGTGTTCGTTGAAGGTGTTGACACAGGCGAAGTTAATGTCAGTGCACATGATAATGTTGGGTTGGCAATGTTGAACTATACATGCAACTCTGGCCCTGAGGAGAACATTACTTTGACCGGGACAGAGGACAATGAAACAATAACATGTGCATGGGTTGAAGGAGAAAACACATTATTCATTGAGGTTACAGATTCTGATGGCCAGGTTGTCAATGCAACTTATGTGTTCTATTACGACAGCACAGGTCCGCAGATTACACTGGTTACACCCAGTGACGGTGCGACTATCACGTCAGGTGATTTGATTAACTTGACGATCACTGATGTGTCAGGGTTTACAGCAGTATATTATTGGGACAGTGATGCGCCAACAAGTTTGACTGACCCGTTTGACATAACAGTTGGCAGTATGGCAATGGGTGAACATGTATTGCATGTCAATGCCACTGACGCAAACGGGTTTGAGAGCTCACAAGAGTTCACGTTTGTTTATGAGGCAATACCCGGCAACCTTACTGGTTTAGTTAAAGAGGACTCTGATTCAGGCGGTGCAGTGATAACAGGTGCAAATGTTACACTCTACAACAGTACTGGTGACTTGGTTGCATGGACATTGACCGATGGCAGTGGCATATATAGGTTTGATAACATTGCCCCTGGGATTTATAGTATTGAAGTGAATGCAACAGGTTATATGCTTAGTGGTCTGAGTGGCATAGTGGTATCATCTGGCAGTGAAACTGTTGCCGATGACATTGAGCTTACTGAGTATGGCACAGTTCATGTGACAGTTTACGATTCATCAGCGCCACCTGTCCCTGTAGGTTCAGGTGTAACTGTTGAATTGATTGATTCGATGGGTAATGTTGTAGCAACAGGGACAACTGATGCATTGAGCGAATATACATTTGAAAACGTTGTGCCTGGCGGGTATACAGTCAATGCCAGTTTTGGCGGTTCATCAGGGACATACGGCGTGTTCCCGGTTCATCCCGGTGACACAGTTGATGTTAATGTTATAATCAGTTGAGGTGATCAAGGTGGTGGGTAGGATGATGAATAAGGTTTTTATCTTTTCTTTATTTTCTTTAGTTTTAATTAGTTTGATAAGTTCAAGTTTAGTGTTTGCGGGCATGTTTATTGGCCATGTTGTTGATGGTGATACAGGAAGTGCATTGCAGGACGTTTTAGTTACTTATGACCCTGCACCGGGTATGGGGTATCTGATTGACCAGCAAACAGATACCATGGCAATATTACCTTCTGGGTTCTATTCAATAAATTCTTATATTGCATACTCACAGATTGACAGTAGCAATGCAGTTGCATGGGCCCAGGGGAGCACACAGGAATTAAGTTTGGGTTTATACAATGGGACAGACAGTTCGCCTATATTGGCAACAACATGGGACCCGGGTGATGAAGTTAACATTCCAGGGACGAATGATAAGGTTACTTATGACTCTGTTGTGTCATCACCTGCTGCATTTCCAGAATTTTTCTATCCTGGCTCAATGATCGATGTTGATGGAGCGTATGCAGTTTATGTTGAAAGTGTGACAACACCATCACCGTATCAGTGTAATGTTCAGATTATTGACATAGGAAGCGGTTCTACAACATCTTGGAGTGGCGGGACTGGTGATTCTACAACATTTGGCGGTGGTGTATACACTTTAACTGTTAACAATTTTGCAACTAGTACGATTAGTGAAGCTTGCCAGCTTACTGTGACCGGCGGTACATCAACTGTTTATAAACCACAAGTCAGTTTATATTCAACAGATTATGCTGCAGTCACAGATTTGACAGGTGACTTTAAAGTTAACAATCTTAATGGTTATTATACATTCACTTTCTCAAAAACAGATTATGAAGACTTGACGATCGGGACAATCCACATTACTGGTGCAACAAATTATGATTATTCGTCATACTTTGGAGATATTAAGATGTATAAGTCGTCATCTTTCCCTAGTAGTGGTAGCGGGCCTGGCTCGATAGCTGGCGTGGTTACTGATGGTACAAATATTATCGGCGGTGCAACTGTCCAAGCATACCTTGGTAGTGTGTTAAAGGGTAGTGATACGACTGATGCTGTAACAGGAGAGTATAACATATCAGTTGATGAATCAGGTATGTATGTTATCAAGGCAGTCGCCCCCGGATATTCACAAGGGTCAACAACTGCTAATGTTGACATTACAACAGATCCTCATGTTACTGCACCGGACATTGTATTATCATCAGGAGGCACAGTTCTCCTTGATGGTCATGTTACAGATTATGATACTGGCAGCCCGCTTGCAGGCGTGGATGTTGAAGTAACACTGCCTGACGGTTCAACAGTATCAGACACGACTGATGGTACAGGATATTATTCATTCTCACTCAACCCAAACATTGTATTGCAAAAGATTGAGTTTTCATTATCTGGTTATCAAACTAAAGGATTTATTAATGTATATGTTGGTCCTACTGGTGCTACAAAGGATGCAATATTACAAAAGGTTAGCGGCAGTGGAACAGTGTCAGGTTATGTGACCGATTCTGTTACAGGTGATCCTATTGAGGGTGCTACAGTCACTAATGGTACTGATACAGTTTATACTGACGCCACAGGTTATTATACGTTTGATCTCCCAGCGGGCTCTGCCACAATAACATATTCTGCATCGGGTTATAATTCCACTAATGTGTCAATAACTGTCCCAGTGTCGGGCACGATCACACAGAATGTTGCATTGGACCCGATTCCCATGGGATGGGTTTATGGGTATGTTAAGTCTAACAGTGGAAGTCCATTGTCAGGTGCAACTCTAAGTTCTGATGGTTACACCACAACCACAAACGGTTCAGGGTTCTATAATCTGACTTTGCCAGAAGGCAGTCATGTTGTCACAGCATCTTACAGTGGTTATGATTCAGGGTCTGCCACTGTTACGATTGCTGCAGACACTGGCGTTGGACACAACTTTACTTTATCACGCTCGTCCACTGATGATGGGGGAAGCAGCGGTGGATCGGGGAGTTCAACAGGAGGTGGTGTCACATCAACCCCACCCACCACCTACACCACCTCCGGACAAGAACAAACTTCAAGTTTTGAGGAGCAGGGGTTAACAGTTGAGAGACAAATCATTGTCCAAGGTAATAAGACAAGAGTCATAATAACGATTACAAACCATGGTGATGACGTTGGCCCGTTTGAACTTAGAGAACATCCACCGTCTTACATTGATAAGGATGACATCACATACACACTTTCTCCGTATGAAGTTGTTGATGACCCGTTGACGTTGGTATGGAGGTTTAATGGTCTATCAAGCGGTAAACAGATAGTGTTCGCATATGACATTGGCAAGGTTTACAGGACATTAAGTGATGACCAGTTTGATGCCAGTATATACATGTTAAGTGCAAGCGTTCCGACACCCAAACCTGTTGCAGCAAGGGTAGTATTGACTGCGCCTGCAAAGGCGTTCGTGGGCGACACGATAACATTATCATTAACTGATGAGGACGGACAACCTTTAGCAAACCAGGAGATTACGGTAATATCACCATACCATAACACCTACAGTTTAGTTACAGGGTTGGATGGAAAGGTTAGGTTTACATTGGAAATCAAGGGGACTTATAAGTATTCTGTGCCTGGTATGAAACTGGTGGATGATGTCAGTACTGAAGTTGTTGAGAAGGGGCAAGTTGTCGTTCCAAAGAATAATACTGAGACAAACATTACAATAACTGGGAAGCCGAAAGACACGTTGTCTAATATCATGGGGATGATAGGAAGCTCAGATATATTATTGCCAACAGTAATATTGTTGTTTGTTGGTGGTATACTAGCAGTATTAGTCGGGGCATACCTGGGTTATGAGATAGTATCAGGTGGGCACAGTATTGGTGAGGATGAGAATGAAGATAATACTACAGAAGACAGTTCAATCGTTGTTGAAACAGGTGTCCCAGAATCAGATGAGTCTGGGGATGGAAAACCAGAAGACTCTGAAACAGGTTCAGGAGAATCCAAATCTAAATAGATAACCAGTCGACATTAATCTTTCTACTTTTTATTTTTTGTTTGGTTTTAATTATTCTTGTAATCATTGTCAAAACGTCCTTTTTCATTCCTTTTTGTGACAACACTTCAATGATGGGGATTTTCCTATGAAGTTCATAATTCTCTTCAGAATTTATTATGCAATAATCAATCATCTCAGCTTCAATGTTCTCTGTTATCTTATCTTGTGGGTACCCTCTTTTCTTCAATCTCTTTTTTAATGTCTTAGGGTTGCACCTTAACACTATGACGATATCAACGTTAAGTTTCATGTCACATCCCAAGTGACCCTCAATAATGACATTATCATTATCTTTCAGTATTTTATTTATTTCCTTCTCACTTTTTTTTATGTTGATGATGGATTCTCCCCATCTGCCTGTGCCAGTTTTGAACTTCTTTGCAATATCATTAATGTTTATTAGGTGATAACCAAGCTTTTGCGAAAGGTATTGTGAAAGTGTTGTTTTCCCAGTGCCCGGAACGCCCGTTATTAATATCTTCATATCACTGATTATTCTATTACTGTTTAAATTCTTTATCTTTATGTTAATAAATAAGGCAAGATTCAGGAATATGGAGAATAGGGTTTATTTAAACAGTTTGTTCATCAGCATATCCTTAGTTTTTTCGTCGATGTATCCTTTCTTAAAATAATCAGTTACCATTTCTTTTACATCGTCTTCATTGCCGTACATCCTAAACAGTGTTTTGAAAGAGTTAGATGCTTCTGGCAAGAGCCACCAGTTATCAGTTTTTGATACTGCTTCAAACAATGTGTTTAATCTATCAGTTATTATCACTTTACCTTTTAAGTTATCCTTTTTGCTGTCAATAATTGTATTTAATAAGTATTTCTTTATTGTATAGATTTGTTTATTTCTCAAGTCAAGCATCTTCATAGGATTCTCAGGCATTTTTTCAAACAATGGTTCAAGGCCGTGATACTTAGAATGTACATCTTTGCCGTCCTCATTCTTTTTAATGATTCCAGTGTGCCCCATACTACCACCATCAGATGTTTTTACTATTATCTTTGAGATGCTTGATTACCTTTGGCAGTGCAATTTTGAACCATACTGTATACTTATCAGGATGAAGTTTAACATCATTTTCCAGCCATTCAATCTTGACCCATTTATAATCGTCTGCTTCTTCAGGATTGGGTTTTACTTCACCGTTATATCTTCCTATGAATACATGGTCAAGCTCGTGTTCTGTTAATCCGTTGTCAAACTTTGCGTTGTATATAAAACTAAATACCTCTTTAAGTTCTGTGTCAAACCCCATCTCTTCCATTAATCTGCTGTGGACTGCATCTTCAATCTTTTCATTGGGCCGCGGGTGGCTGCAACATGCATTGGTCCATAACCCGCCAGAGTGATACTTGTTTTTTGCTCTCTGTTGCAGGAGCATTTCACCGTTTGAATTGAATATGAATATTGAGAATGCCCTGTGCAGTTTGCCATCCTCATGCGCCTTAATCTTTTCTTCAACTCCTATTTCGTTATCATTCTCATCAACAAGTATAACGTCAACCATAAAACCCCTCTTTATGTTGTAATGTTTAACATTCTACTATACAATGTTTATAAAGCTTATGAATAACCCCACAATGAAACAAAAGAATACAATGGTAGAGTTATTGAGAAAAAAGTAACTTATGTTATCAAAATACCCTGCCTGCATTCACTTCAACAGTTTTTTTACAGAAAAAACATAACAATGATTTAACCAGATGTATTCATTTAAGCTCTATGAAAATATTTATCTTTTAAGCATGCTTCTATGTTTATAATGCTTGCAGTTTATAACCACAAACTTTAAATAAATGTATGTTGTTAACATCTCATGGCAAGTATCGAATATTTAAAGCGAGTAATAGTTTCCCAAAGGGAAGCAATGGAAGAATTAATGGAACGTGAAAGAATAATAAAAAGAGATATAGATGTAAAACGTTTAAAGAGTTATATTAAACACCCAAATATTCTTGCTATTTTGGGTATAAGAAGATGCGGCAAATCTGTTTTTACTTGGCTTTTGCTTACAGACAAAAAATTTGGTTATATTAATTTTTTTGATGAGAGATTAACAGGGCTGAAGGTTGATGAAATGGATAAAGTAGTCCAAGCTTTTTATGAATTATATGGTGATATTGAATATTTTGTTTTTGATGAAATCCAAACAATTAATGGCTGGGAAAGATTTGTAAGTAGGCTTAGGACTTCTAAAAAGGTAATTATTACAGGAAGCAATTCTCAATTGCTATCTAGTGAATTGGCAACTTATCTTACAGGAAGGCATACTAATTTTGAATTGTTTCCTTTCAATTTTAACGAATTTCTTTTGCTCCAAAAAATAACATTAGATAAAGACTGGGTGTATTCTACAAAAAAAGTTGCGAAAGTTAAGAATCTGCTAAAAAATTTTATTTTTCAGGGTGGTTTTCCTGAGGTTGACAAATTTGGAAAAATATTTTTACAGACAATATATAAAGATATAATCGATAAAGATATTTTGATGAGATATAAAGTTAAGAATCTCCAAGCCCTAAAAACAATAGCAAGATATCTTATCTCAAATTCTTCTGGTGAATTTACCTTTACTAAACTAAAAAAGATCACTAATCTGAAAGATGTTCATACTGTGGGCAATTATGTTGAATACTTAAAAAACTCATATTTAATAATAATTGTAGAACGATTTTCATTTAAATTAAAAGAACAAATCATCGCCCCAAAAAAGGTTTATTGTGTTGATACTGGTCTTTTAAATACTGTAAGTTTCAAATTCTCAGAGAATTTTGGCAAATTAATGGAAAATTTAGTGATAATCGAATTGCTTAGAAGAAAAAGTTACAATTCTTTAGAATGGGAAATTTATTATTGGAAAGATCACCAACAAAGAGAAGTTGACTTTGTTTTAAAGAAAGGCAAGAAAGTAAAACAATTGATTCAGGTTACTAATGTATCGTCAAAAGAA
The DNA here is from genome assembly GCA_021158105.1 of Microcaldota archaeon. Classification (GTDB taxonomy): domain Archaea; phylum Micrarchaeota; class Micrarchaeia; order Anstonellales; family JAGGVH01; genus JAGGVH01. The sequence goes on along the minus strand of JAGGVH010000003.1, from coordinate 2,206 downwards.
GGATTAAATGACAGAGAGATAAGTTCTCTATTAAAGGCAGGTAAAGAGCTTAAATGTAATAATTTGTTGGTGATAACTTGGGATTATGAAGATAAAGAAAAAATAGAAAATAAAACTATAAAATTCATTCCTTTGTGGAAATGGCTGTTGAAGATCTAATGTACTAATATACTGCTATACGCCATTCAACATACCTACACGAACTTTCCGCTACGCTTGATTTTTCCAGATCGACTAACACTGAGTTCGTTAGACCATAATATTATGTACAACATTACTCAGGGTTAAAGAGATTTATTTAAAAGAGTTACCTCTTTCTAATTAATACATGTATCAAAAATATCAAACCTTAGAAGAGTTATGGAATGTTGTTGATGATATAAATCAAAGATATTTTCCAGAAAATAATTTGAAACCTATTTTGGGTGATGGTAAAACATTTCGTCCAAAAATTATGTTTGTATTCATAAATCCTACTTATGCAAATATCAGTTCAAACCCAAATTGGCAAGGTTCAAGGTTTCCTTTTATTGGGACAAAGCCTCTCTGGAGAGTTTTTCATCGAGCTGGGATGTTTGATGATGAATTAATGAATAAAATAAATAATTCAAAATCTTGGTCTTTAGAACTTACTAATGAGGTGCTTAATTTTCTCAAATCAAAATCATTTTATCTAACTAACATTGTAAAATGGACGGGTCACGATGCCACTTTGCCAAATTCTGAGAAGATTAAATTATTCTTACCGATTTTAAAAAGGGAGATTGAAATTGTTAAACCCCAGTATATTGTAACCTTTGGGTTGATCCCCTTTGAGAACATAACAAATCAAAAAATCAGGTTGAAGAATTATTTTGAAGATGTAATGAAAAGTCAAAGATTGAGATTCTTCAATATAGAGTATAATGGTTTAAAGACAAAGGTAATCCCTTGTTATTTCCCGGTGGGAAGAGGGGACCCTAAAAGAGCTGTTGAGATTTTAAAATTAATAAACAGTCTATGAACCATATGTCATATTGTCTACTCTACCTCGTTCATCTCCAAGGCTTGCTACACGTGACATGGTCAGCCAATATGTTTGACGTGGTTAAGATATCTAAAACAAAACATATTAATATAAAATGAAAGGAATGATAATAATCCATGAAACGAGGAAATAAAATGACAAACATTCAAGCAAAGATGTTCAATAAAAGAGCTTCTAACCCAAAAAACAGGCCAGACCAGATTATAAAAGCCATTTCATTAAGGCCTGGCCAAAAGGTTGCAGATATTGGTTCGGGAGGAGGTTATTTTTCTCTGCGATTTGCTGAGATAGTTGGAGAAAAAGGAAGAGTTTATGCAGTTGATACAAATCCAGGATTTTTAGAGCACGTTAAAAATAGTGCTAAAGAAAAAGGATTAGTTAATGTTATACCGACGCTTGTATCCAAAGATGAGTTAGATTTGCCTGAAAAAAGCTTGGATTTAATATTTATGCGTAATGTTACTCACCACATACCAAATAGGGTAGAGTATTTTAAGAGTCTAAGACGGTTTTTAAAACCCTATGGGAGAATCGCTATCATCGAGTATAAAAAAGGTAAAATTTTCACTTTTCGTGGATTATTTGGACACTATGTTCCTAAGGAAACTATCATCCAAGAAATGGAAGAAGCAGGTTATTTGCTAGAAAAGGAATGCAATTTCTTACCAGAACAACATTTTACAATTTATGTAGTGAAAAATGAAAGATAACACATGATTTGAACGTTCAAAAATGAATAATTAATCTATATGAAATGAGGTAACAAAATGGAGAAAGACAAACTGCGAAAAATTATTGTTGTATTGTTGCATTGCTGTTCCTATATTGGATAATTTTTATCAACTGGTACCGTAAAAGGAAATGACTCTGTAGTGTTCCTCACTGATTTTCGTCATTATTGCGAGACATAACATATGGCATTAACAGAAGTTTGCGGAACGTAGTGGAGCAAATTTGGACTGAGCGAACCACAGGTGAGCGTAGTCGGTTAATGTGTGTTAGTTTCCCTGAGTGTTAGTGAGGGTTGGATTTTAGTGCAACGTTCGGCAAAGCCGAAACATTCAAAGTAAGTGAGCGGGCGATAAAAATTTATATAAGTTTTATGCTCTTTTATAGGTAATTATGAAAGCAATAATCTTTTCAGACTTACATGGGAATTTTAATGATTTAGAAAAATTA
>JAGGVH010000036.1 GCA_021158105.1 Microcaldota archaeon | reverse complement strand
TTTGGAAGGAGTTAGCAAAGAGATTAGTAAAAGAATGGCTAATTTGGAATCTAAAACAAAACAGAATAGATAGTTAAAGTGATTACCATTATATTGTCAGAAGTGCTGTTAATGTTATTATGTGATTTTATTGTATTATATACTAAACTAAGTTCAGAACAACTTGTTCTTCAAGAAAGGTGAAAAATTAACTTGAGTGTTTAAGACTTTCCTTTTTGAATCAAAATCCAGTGATAAAACATATGCTTTTTTTGGGTTATATTTTTTTATGAAACTTAACAAAGATTTTGTAATGACATTTTTTCTTAGTTTATACTTAACCTCAATTGGTGTTATCTGGTTATTTTCTAATAATATAAAATCCACTTCTGCTCCCGACTTACTCCTCCAATACATCACATCAACATCATTCTTTATAAATTCACTCAGAACAAAATTTTCCATTAGGGCACCGATATCACTTCTTTCATTACTGAAATTATTTATTACTGTGTTTCTAAGACCCATGTCAAAAAAATATACCTTGTTGCTTTTGACCAATTCTAATCTTCTATTTTTAAAGAAAGGAGGTAATTCTTTGCATATGTATGTCTTATTTAATATATTCATGTATTTTTTTAATTCATGGAAAGATAACCCTGTCAATGACATAAGCTCTGAATAATTAATAAGATTTCCAATCTGCAATGATAATGCTTTAACCAATGTTATGAATTTATAATCATCAGCAATTCCTAAAACCCCTTTTACATCTTTTAGTACATAAGTATTGTATATGTTTTCTAACACAATCCTCTTTTCGTCTTTATCTTTTGAAAGGACGACCCTTGGATATCCACCGTAAAGAATAAATTCTTCTAAATATTTATTCAACCTATTCAAAATCTCTTTACCAAAATTTCCTTTTCTGTAAATATTTAACAAATTATTTGTTTTTGTACTTAAAAATTCAACATAAGAAAATGGGTATAGATGAAATATAAAAATTCTACCAACCAAATATTTTATACTCTGTGCTCTTATCTCAAGTGATGAAGACCCTGATATAACAATCTTTGTTTTACATGTGTCATAGATATACTTAAGTTTTTTCCCACTTTCTCTTGAATAATGAATCTCATCTATGAAGAGAATATCATAAGGAGTAACATAAAGTTCTATAAACGAGTCAATGTCGTTTTCAAAAAGGTTCAGTATTTTCAGATTGTCAAAAGAAATCCTTTTAATTTTCTTATTTTTAATTTCATCCAAGATATGATTAATCATTGTTGTTTTGCCTGCTTGTCTAGGCCCAACTATAGCAATAATCTCCTTTGTCTTCATATATCTTTTGACCTTTGTTTCCAATTCTCTATGTATATATTGAACCATATACTAATTAAAAACAGAAATGCTTTTAAATTTAACCCTGCTAAAATAAAAAATAAATCAAATTTAGCAGGGATGTTATTAATGACTTTCAAACAATAAAATATCCAACTTTAAACTCTAAACTAACTCAACTTTAATCCCAACCCCAACTCGTCCAACTGTTCACTATCAACCTCGGATGGTGCTTCCAACATTGGATCTTCAGCATTTTTCATCTTAGGGAACGCAATCGTTTCCCTGATATCATGATCTTTTATCTTTAACATGATTGCAATCATGCGGTCAAGCCCCAATGCTATCCCACCATGCGGCGGTGCGCCATACTTGAACGCGTCAAGCAAGAACCCAAACCGTTGTCTTGCTTTTTCCATGTCAAGCCCTATCTCCTTAAACACCTTTTCCTGCATTTCAACTGTGTTAATACGGATTGAACCACCACCCAACTCCTCACCGTTTAAAACAATGTCATACGCTCTTGCCTTGCAATTCTCCTTATCCTTCAACTCATCATAATCTTTAATCTTAGGTTGTGTAAAGGGGTGGTGCACTGCCACATACCTCTTCTCATCATCATTATACTCAAACATCGGAAAATCAACAATCCATACAAACTCAAACTTGTCATCATCAGCAAGATTGAGATGACTCGCAAGTCTCCTACGAAGTTCTCCAAGCGACCGTTCAACAACCTTTTTATCACCCGAAATAATAAATAAAGAATCGCCTTTTTGCATGTCAAACTTACTTATCAGTTTGTCTTTTGTACTGTCCTCAATGTGTTTGGCCATGGGGCCTTCTAATCCTTCATGACCAAACCTAAGATATATGACCCCTTTAGCCCCGAACGGCTTAATCTCTTCTGCAAACTTATCAATGTCCTTCCTGCTGAAAACCACATCCCTAACGTTAACAGGAAGATGGATACATTTCACCATCTCTGCATCGGATAACACTTTAAACGACGAACCTTTACATATCTCAGTAATATCATTAAGTTTGAGGTCATACCTCAAGTCAGGCTTATCACTACCGTACAATGACATCGCATCATCATACGTCATTCGTTTAAAAGGCGTATCTATCTCAATGTTTAAAACATTCTTAAAAACGTGCTTCATCATACCTTCAACTATTGCCATTATATCCTCTTCGTCAACAAAACTCATTTCCATGTCAATCTGGGTAAACTCTGGTTGCCTGTCAGCCCTAAGGTCCTCATCCCTAAAACATCTTGCGACTTGATAATACCTGTCAAACCCTGCCACCATCAACAACTGCTTAAACAACTGCGGACTTTGAGGAAGCGCATAAAACTTGCCCTTATTTATCCTTGAAGGAACAAGGTAGTCTCTTGCACCTTCAGGTGTTGACTTGGCAAGTATGGGAGTTTCAACCGCAATAAAATTCTGAGAATCAAAATATTTACTGATTTCATGAGTTATCTTATACCTCATATAAATGTTATACTGCATCTCATCCCTGCGCATGTCAAGAAACCTATACTTCAACCTAGTATAATCAGTATTATTAGGATCACCAATCTCCATGGGCAACTGTTCTGATAAAGACAACACATTGAATTCCTCTGCATCAACCTCAATCTTGCCGGTTTTAATGTTGGGGTTCGGTGATTCTCGCAATCTAACCTTCCCTTTAACCTGGACAACAGATTCTTTTTTTATCTTTTTATCACCAATCAATGTCTTATCAATAACAACTTGTGTCATACCATACCTGTCCCATAAATCAATAAACACAATCTTGCTATACTCCCGAATTCTTTTTATCCATCCAGAAAGGACAACAATCTTACCTTCATCATTCTCTCTCAGTTCGCCACACGTATGAGTTCTCATCATAATACCACCACAAACAATGTCAACTTTTACAAAACACCTTACAGCCTTTTATTATTTTCCCACCATCAATTTTAAACATATGCTTATCCAAGATACTTTCACCATACAATTCTACAAAAATCCTGCTCAGCTTTTTAATCTCCTTATCATTTGACAATGCATACTTTATCGCATTTGCAAGAGTATTCTTCTTATGAACAAAAAGCATATTAAGAATGTTATCTTCACATTCTGTCAACGGCACAACCTTCTTCTTCTCAAACATGACAAGCGACGAATCCACACGCGGCACTGGTGTAAACAGTCCGCGCGATACATTTTTTAAAACTCTGATGTTATAATGATACTGTGCTGTAGCTGTCAATCGTGAATACTTTTTATTTCCCGGCTTTTCAATCAAACGATGTGCAAACTCTTTCTGAAGCATTATAAACGCCACTTTAAAATCCCATGTTCTCATATGCACTAAAAGGTCTGATGAAATGTAATACGGGATATTGCCTATAACAATATCAATCTTTGGCGGCTCATACTCTAAAATATCACATTTAACACACTCAAAATTATCATACTCTGCAAACCGGTTCCTTAAAAATTGTACACACTCAAAATCCTTTTCAACAGCAATGAGTTTATGCGGGTTACACTCTAAAATCTTCTCTGTAAACTTACCTTCTCCCGGACCTATCTCTAATACATATTTACCATCAAATGATGCATACTTACAAACAGTGCTCATAATTATAGTGATCAAGTTATCAGTAGCAAACACCTGGCCAAACCTTTTCTTTTTTAACATAAATAAAATTTATAAGCTGGTGTTTTTATAGTTCTTTTGGTTGGGAAAATAGCTGAATGTACAATTATTAATTACTCATTAAGATGTCCTGTATACCTCTTCTTTAATAAGTTATATATTTCTACGTCATTTTTTATTTCCCCATTTTTTATTTTCTTTTTAATTTCCTGATCAAACGCAACATCAGAAACTGCTCCTAATGCTGCTTCAATCTTCTTATTAAGCTTACCACCTGAATATGCATCTTCCCGTTTAGTTAAAGGATTAACAGTTATACTAACATATGCATACTCATATCCATTATATATCCTATAGGCAGCCCATTTCAGTCTTGCATCAATCTCTTTGTCAAGCGGACCATTTTTATATTTATTAACTTCATCAATATAATCATCCTCTTTTGTTCTTCCAGACGCCACTATAACATCATTTAACATCTTTTTATCATTCTCATTAGTAACTTGCTTAACAAACTTATTATATTCATCACTAAATGTTTTATCAGAATTATAAAACTTCTTTGCAACATCAGCTAAATCGTTCGCAACAGCTGAAACCAATTTATCTTTTCCTTTAAACTGCATAAGATAATTAAGTGTTTCCATAATAGGAACTGAAGTATAAGTATTCATATTATTTATAATCTCTTTAACCTTGTCATATCTTCCTGCATTAGCATATTCCCTAATTGCATTTTTTATATACAATTTTGCATGTTTATCCTCTTCAGCAGACGAACGCGCATCATTAAAAATATCATTTGCAACTTTTACATACACATCTGCCAAATCAACTGTCAACCTTTCGATATTATTATCAATTTCATCTTTTGAAACAAGAGAATATTTTACATTTTTCAATCCAAACCTTGCATCCTCCCATGCCATTCTCGCCTTTTTTAATAAACCTATCTTTTTTTCAAGGTTCTTTTCTTTATCTGCAAGATTTTCATAACATTGTGCAATATTCTTTGATGCATTTGTCTTATCTGGTGGGTATAACTGCACAACTTCCTTATACAGATTTATTGCCTCTTCATATTTTTTAGCATCCATTAATAATGATGCAAGGGTTCGGGCATACATAGCAATGATTTTTGCTTTAGTCGGTGAATTAACATAAACATTATTTAATGATTTTAGCTTTTCAAGCATTCTATCATAATCCCTGCCTTCCATAAACCTTTTTATTTCGATCACATCAGAATCTTCCTTCATAATTCTTGTGCTATCCTCCACAGTTCGCGGCATTTTAATCACCCATATTTATGTTTTTTATTTCATTTTCAATTTTAACTTTTATATCTTCAACCTTTTTAATTGTTTCTGTATCATTAAGTTGAAACTTAAGAATTTTATCACACAATCCCAATGCTTTATTAAGTATTAACAGTTTCATACTCTCTTCACTATTCCAGTATTCCTTATTTATTGCATAATGATGAACCAGGCATTGTAATGAATAAAGCAAAGTATCTATGTCAGGAGAATTGGATAATGAATCAATTTTGCTTATTATAATCGTATCAACAACCGGGCCATTATCCTGATAAGAATCGAGATACATTTGGATACTGAAATCAAATTCTGGGTCTTCTACCTTAGAAACTTTCCAGAACATATCACTTGTTTTCAACCGCGGCAAGAATTCTTGCTGTTCTAACCATGACAAATCTACATTATTCACCTCATCGATAACTTCACCGCTTCCATTCTTTAACTTCGAAAGCAGTGTTTCCTTTAAATCCATCACAGAATTTTTTATTACATCAATAAACTTGCTTTTCTCCTTTGGATTTTCAAGAGAATCAAACCTGCTTTTTAAACCATTAATCAAGCTACTAAATGAATCAATAAACCTTTCTGGTGGCAACAACCATGATAATTTTGTAAGGTAATGATTAAAATCACCAACAGCAACATCATATCTGCCATCATCAATTAATTTTTCTATTGCATCATCAAACAAAGAATCAAGCTTATTGTATTCTGATGTTGGAAGAATTAAATAATCAGAAACGATATTAAAAACTCTTGTGTGCGCATCATCAGAACTATATATTTTACCATAAACAGACTTATAAGATTCTGAAGTTTCATTTTGAAGATCATTTTTATACTCAATCAATCCTTTTTTTAGATTTAGCAAATTATTTATTTTTTCCTCCTTTTCATTTTTACTTATTGTACTATCCACTTTTATAATGTTAATTATATTATCAATATAATTAATACCCCTCTCAGTAACTCTAATAATTCGTTGGTATGTTCTATTAACAGGTCTGCCATCTATGGCAACTGCTTTATTGTATCTTGTAACAAGTTCAAGAGCCTTTTCATAACTAGAACGTGTATTTTCATCTTCTAACTTAGTTAAATTAACATCGAATAAAGAATCAATATCATCATAAAATTCAGGGTTGAGAGTAAGAAAAAGATTAAGCAAAACTTTTGATTGTCTATAAGGCCTGTCATTAAAATGATTAAGATATTTTAATGCATCATTAAAATCTCTTGACGCAAAAACATTAAGTTGATAAATCCTATCAACAATTATATCTTTCGTTTCTCTAAGGCTAATACCTATAGTGTTTATGTTTTTTAATTCATTCTTCTGCTTCACATCACCATTATTCTCAATATCTATAAGCTTATCAATATATTTTAAAGAAGTCTGCAGAACTTTTACCTCTCTTAATTCACCAGACCTGTCACCCAATCCAGAATTAACTGTAGCAGAATATAACATTCCCAATTCTATTATATTAAACCATGCACGTATTGAATTTATATTTTCTAATTCACTGATTGCATCATCAAACAAAGAATCAACCATACTCTTCTGGGACGGAGCAACATTCTTAAGTTCATTAACAAACAATGTTCCAAGATAGAATATTTCATCTTCTTTAGGTATAATGCCTTGACTGGGCATATCATCAACAATCTTTTTGTTCATCGTATCTATTGTAGAAATTAATGGTTTTTGTGTAAGTTGGTTTTTAATCGGGTTTTCAGCATGTTCTAGAGGTGTTGCTGAAAAAGCAGTGCTCACACCTGCAATTAAAAAACCAATCCCTATAGCCTTTTTAATTTTCATATCCCCACCATCAGATAACATTAACAATATATATTATGTTGCAAAAGGTTTAAAAAAGTGTCGGATAGTTGGGCTTTTTATCCGGAAAATATAACTACAAATTCTTTTGTAAAAACTAAATTTTATGATTATAAAACTCATTAACAGATTGCACATCTGCAGGTTCAACAAATACAAAAAAAGGTATGTTATCAAACGAAACTTCAAAGAAACTTGCCTCTCCTGCTTTTATTTTATCATGTATTTGTACTAAAGAATATGTATCATTATTAGGAAAACCAAAAAATTCTAAAGTTTTAATTATGCTTTTACTTTTGGCTATTTGTTTCAACTTACTAGGAGTTAATGTTTCACCTTTAATAAAAATCTCTTTAGGCACAACTAATAATGGCCTATATAATTTCCCATTAACCTCAATAATTTTTTTACCGTTTCCTATGTTAATTGGTTTTATGTACCTAATATTTACAAGTTCGCTATAAACAATTCTTTTGATATTTTTAACATTTTTAGAAACCATATTACCACTACATATAAATATGTTGCAAAAAGTTTAAAAAGGTGAGCTCGAATGTTTTTATTTTTCTTCTTTTCTGTAAGGCTTAACAAATAGAAAATATTTATCCTCGCCTTTCAGTTCCATTAAAATTCTGTTTGAAAACATCTGGATTGGGTCTGGGAATAAAGATAATCTTTTTTTCATGTCGTCAAAAGACTCAAACGGCTTTTTATCCCTCTCTTCTAATATCTCTTTCATATGTTTTCGCCCAATCCCAGGCAGTAGTTCCAACTGATGCTGACGAAGTGTTATAGAACCACACCTGTTCATAAACTCAACAAACTTCTTTTCATTATTCTTAACAATTGTGGGTATGAGCTCCTCAAGGATACTCTTAGCAGTTGATGTCAAATCATTATACCCAACACGTCTTTTTATCCTTAGGACAACATCCCTGCCAGTCTTACCAACTACTACTTTATCCTTAAGATTAAGATTAACATTAGGCTTAATACTAACCTCAAGCAATGCAAAATAATTTGCACCTATGACGTATGCAATAGGCTCTTTAATTCTATCCATAGGCCTTCCTTCTGGAAGAAAATCAAGAACGTATGCATACTCCTCCATTAACATTACTACCACCATTTATTTTTTAGATTTGGATTTGCCTTTCCCCTTAGTTTTCTCTTTTTTTTCTTCTTTTTTCTTTACAGTTTTTCCTTCTTTTCCCTCTTTATTTTCATCATTTTTAATTTCATTTTCACCATTGTCCGGTTCTTCCTTTTTGCTTTTACTCTTGCTCTTACTTTCCTTTTTAACTTCATTTTCTTTGTCTTGCCCACTGCTAATCTTTACCCTATACTGTTTAGACTTATCTCTGTATTCATCCAATATTTCCATAACTTTATCAACATCACTTTCACTTTTTGCCATTATAACCTTAAGTGTCAACTTATTTTTTGGGAACACATCAACAATGTTTATCGCAACATCTCTCGGTACTGACAACTTTAACAATTTTTCCAGCAATTCATTCGTTTCATCGTATGGAAGCGCCACAAATTTCTTACAATAATCATAACTTGTCTGTTGGCTGTATGATAACGCACCCACCTTTTTTCTCTTTTCCAATAAGTTTAATGCCTCTGCAAAAGAAATCTTTCTCTTTTCAGTTACCTCTTCGCCGATCATTATAATCACTCCCACGTTTACGTATCAGACCTATCCCTTATTAACATACTCTAAGTGCGCAGGCAAAACTTCAATCATCTTATCCTTCTTCCCATCTTTGACCTTAACAAGATACGCCTTACCTTTCTTCCCCATGATGATACCATTTTTCCTATTGAACTTGGGATGCGGGATTGAAAGTTTATTTTTTGGTTTGATATGTATAAACACTTTATCATTAACATTAAACTCCTTAAAATATCCATTGACTGTAATCCGTTTTATACCCCTTGCTATGTTTCTGTTCTTACCATTTAAAATACCTTTTGACCTTTTCATTAGTATCTACCCCCTTTTGATTGAACATCCAGATTAATACTCAGCTTTATTTAGATTTCCAGACAACTGTTTATAAATCTTTCCATTGTCTTTATAAACAAGGGTGATGCATATGAAATTAAAACCCACATATGAAATTCAAAATATTGTGTCTTATGGTTATTTACCAGTGGAGTTAGACCTGTTTAAACTTGCAACTAAAATGGAAGATGTTGAATATGAACCTGAACAGTTCCCTGGTGCAATCGTAAAACTTCAAAAACCAAAAGTTTCATTATTGATCTTTAAAAACGGTAAAACGATTGTTGCGGGCGCAAAAAATGAAAAAACGATACGAGAAGCATTGCGTGTCGCATTCAAACTCGTTGCCCCACATTCAAAAACTAAAACACCAAAGAGATATGTTCCAAAATATACTGTTGTCAACATAGTAAGTTCGGGAAACTTGGGTGTCGGATTAGACCTTTACAAGATCACAACAAAAATACCTGAAGTGGAATATGAGCCCGAACAATTCCCTGGTGCAATATTAAGGATTCAGAATCCAAAATGTTCATTCTTACTTTTCAAGAATGGCAAGATAATCATTGCAGGATGCAAATATGAATCAGAAATTAAAAAGGCGTTGAAAGTCCTAGTAAAAAAGATTAGCATGTTTACAACAGGATAATATAAGCATAATCCATTTTACAGCCATACTGACATATAACATATAATAATGGGTGATTAGATGACATTATTTTGGGCTGACCAGCTTGCTGAAAAAGCAATCGAACGCGCAAAAAAAGAAGGGCAACCTGTTAGCATTAAATGTCAACAGACACCAAGCGGTGGCAAACACATCGGCAATCTTAATGATGTTCTTCGGGCATATTTTGTATGCTTAGGAGTGAAAGATAAAGGCTACCCGTGCAAGTTTATCCACACAACTGATGACCGAGACCCATTAAAAAATGTTCCTGGGAGGATAGCAGATTTAGAAGGCAACTGGCACAATACTGATAAAACTACATTTAACGAATACTTAGGCAAATCGTTATTCCTCATACCAGACCCTTTCAAATGCTGCTCATCATGGGCAGAACACTTTACAAAGGTGTGGATGAAAGGCCTTGAAATGTTAAATGTTAATGTCGAATTATATTCTGTCAATAAGTTATATGAAGAAGGCAGGTTTGAACCTTACATTGAAAAAGTTTTTAAAAACCGAGAGGTTGTCAGCGAGATTATAAGTAAATACCAAACAAGCAAAAGCAAAGGTTATATACCGTTCGACGCAATTTGTCCGAAGTGCGGCAGGTTGGCCAATGTAGACGACGTTGACATTGAAAACAAAAAGGTCCATTTTGTGTGCGGTGGCAAATCTATCAAGGATAAAAAATCAGAAGGTTGTGGATATGAGGGATGGGTGCCATGGTCGCAAGGTAAACTGCAATGGAGGTTTGAATGGCCGGCGTTGTGGTGCATATTCAACACAACATTTGAACCGTTCGGGAAAGATCATGCTGAAGGGTCATGGCCTTCAGGCAAAGAAATAATCAAAAGAGTCTATGGCAGAGAACCGCCAATACCATTTGTGTATGAATTCTTTCTTGTTGACGGTAAAAAGATGAGCGCAAGCCAGGGCAATGTTTACATTGTTCAGGACATATTGAAAGTGATCGAACCTGAGGTATTTATGTATTATTACACAAAAAGGCCAGAAAAACAAAGAGATTTTGAACTTGCACACATCTACCGGCTTGTTGACGAATTTGACGATGCAGAACGGATTTACTTTAACGTTGACAACACTGCATACAGTGAACAGAAAAAAGAAAGTATCAAACGAATGTATCAGATGACAATGCACCTAAACCCACCTAAAAAGTACATCTCAAAACCGTCTTATGCATTTTGTGCAACATTAATCCAAATACTTGATGAAGATAACGCCATCAAACGCCTGCGTGAACTGGGTCATGTTAACGATGAAAATGAAGATGTTGCAAGAAGAAGGTTGCAACTTGCAAAGAACTGGATTGAATTGTATGCTGATGACTCTTATAAAATAAAACTTTTGACAATAGAAGAATCAGAAAAAATAAAGAAAAACCTACCCAATAATGTTAAGATTGCACTTGCTGAATTCTCTGATAAACTCAACCTCTCAGAAGATGAACAAATCAGAGTGATCAAAGAAATTTGTGAAAAACATGACATAAAACCAAAAGAGTTCTTTGAAGGTGCATACACAATCTTATTAGGTAAAAACAAGGGACCGCGACTGATACCATTCATCAATTCTCTCAACAAAGGAAAAGTTAAAGAATTATTATCTTAAGAGCATTAGGCATTCATAAATTATAATACGAAAAAGAGAAGTAGGGGGATTAAAACTATCCCCAACATTACACAATGACACCCGTTAAACAATCTATTTTCAGTATTTAAATATGTATTGCTCTATTTTTTTGTCAAAACGAAAAGAATATAAGCTTTAATATTAAAAAATAAAACATGACAAACAATGCCGAATTAAACTTAAAATCATTAGACAGAATGGACAGGTTTATTCTGTACTATTTATCTTTAAACTCCAGAGCAAGTATACGAGACATTGCAAAGAAGATTGAAAAGAGCCCACAGTTTGTTGAATATAGATACAAACGATTACAAAAATATATTAATCAATACATTCCACTCATAGGATATGAGCATTTAGGATATACTACAGTAACATTTTATTTGGAATTTACAGGTTCAATAAAATATGTTGATGAGATAATTAATTCTATAAAATATCGGCCTGAAGTTAACGTAATTATTCAATCCCAAGGAAGTTGGGACATTATAATAGGAACATTATTCAAAAATACATATGATATTTACAATGGAATTACGACAATCAATAAAAATTTTGGACAGAAGATTCATTCATTTGATACTCTGATTCATGTGGGGGCAAGTTATTTTGGTCATAGGTATCTACATCCTGAAAGTAAAAAAATAATCAATAAAATCCCATTCACAGGCGACTGGACAAAAAAACCAATCAACATTAGAATGACTGAAAAGAAAAATAAAGTACTGAGGATGCTTGCAACTGACGCAAAGATAAGTTACAAAGAGATGTCTGAAAGAATTGGATGCTCCCCAGACAATGTAAGATATATGATAAAAGAAATGGAAAAAGAAAAATTGATTGAAGGTTATTCTATAATCCTTTCAATTCCAACAATTTATAGAATATTCATCAAGCTGTCAAATGCAGACGAAAAAGTAATAAACAAATTTAGGCAGTATGGTTATGACACAATTGAAACAATACAGATTGTCAGGACGATTGGACAATATAACCTATTCTACGATATCTATGTAGAAGACATGAAAATGCTGCGGGAATGGATCAACAACCTAAGAAAAAAGATGGGTGAATACATATTAGATTATACGATAACAAATCTTTGGGATACAAAGAGGTTTACATACTACCAGATTGAACCCACTATTTTAAAAGCTCAATCTCAGGAAACCTCTTAAGTTCAGCAAGAATCTTCTCATTAGTAAACCATGGCCGATTATTTATGCCCCTGCCAAAAGGTGATAAATAAAGGTATGGCAAAGGCTGATAAACCATTCTCATATACTTTGGCTCCAAGTATGTCCATTGGACTGAATACGGCAACAACGAAAATAACATTTCAGATATAAACATGTCGTAACTTATCAAAGAAATTGCAGTTAGAAGTTTCATAGGAGAATCAATCTTATAACCCAAAGATAAAAACAAATTGTTAATGTTTGTAACACCAATTGATGAAAGGAACATGTTAAGAATATTCTTTTCTTCCTCGCTTATCCCATCATCAGACATTGCAAAAATCCTTATGATTTCATTAATACTTTTATCTTTAAGAAAGCTAAAATCATAATCTATAATTTTATTATTAATTTCTTTTAGATGCTTATAATTATAATACCTAGATGACTTTTGGAATGGAGAGATATAAACATGTTCTGATGAAAGTTTAGTAAGGTATTTAAGATATTTTTTATATTTATCATTAACAATCCAAGAGACGCTTCTAACAGAAACATTTTTTATCTTAGCATTAATATCCTCTGACATCATAACCAAAGCTAATACGTTTAAAAGGTCATGGACATGGATGACGTCAAACCCATATTCCCCAGATGCTGTTTCCCGCACAGTTTTTAGATACCTTTCATGGAGCCTAAGTAAAACCATGGGATCTGGATCGCTTTCCCTGCTTAGGTTAGGATAACTCAGAGCACTAAACCCGTTTGATACAACAAGCACGGGTTGAATCTTAATCCCGAGTTTTTCGATTTCATGAAACCTAATCCATAGATTCTCTAACGCTATTGAATCAGCTAAATCAAATATTGAGATTGATGGGAGGTTTGGAAAAGGAATATTAAACATCCGTTTATATTTGAGCGATATAATCTTCAAACCTCCCCACAACCCGACAATCGTAAGCACCCTGTTGTGCATCAATGATTCTTTTATCCTTCGTATGGCTTCAATTTTAGGGGAGTGTTCAGTAAAAAGTGATGTTGAGGTATCTTCAAACCTAAGAGTTTTGATTTTTCCAATCTTTGGATTTTTTATTTTGCGTCTAGTGAGAAGTTTATAAATCTCAATGCTGAGTTCATCTGCCTCTTTTTCTGTAAGATCATTCCCATCAATCTTTATTTGGCTATTTTTTTTTATACTATTGTAATCAGACCTAAGGAAAAACATCTGGGGAAAAATAAGGTTCCATAATTTAGGCATATAATTCTTCTTTGCATCATTGATTGTTACCTTTGTCCCATGCTCAATAAGCGGTAACAACTCTTTAAACAACTCCTTAATTTCTTGTTTAGATTTTACAATTGGATGTTTAGTATTATGCACCATGTGTTTAATATTATAAAGATATGTATTTAAATATAATGGACAAGAAAACTACTAACCAAAAACAGCAAAAAATCGTTTGTAATCACCTGATCCTTGGTTTATTGGGTAATGGACCTGAGAGGAGAGTTAAAATATCCTTGTCTGCTTTTTCAAGTGCATTTGTTTTCATCATGGCTTTTTCTTCGTCAGACAATTCTGGGTCTTTCTCTATATCTTCCAAGAGAGCCATATAATGTTCTACAATTTTCACTAATTTATTTTTCATTTTCTCCCTCCTAAAAATGCTGATTATATTATTATTTATGATGTTTATAAACATTAAAAACAGATTTTTTTACAAAAACGAAAAAATAACCTGATTATTAAGTTAATGCCGAGGGGGGGACTTTTGGGCAAACTTTTTCTTATATAAAGAAAAAGCTTAGAACCCCCGACCTCCAGATTACTCAGAGCGCCTTTATCAATCATCGCCTTCAGGCTCATCACTCATACGAATATGAGTCTGGCGCTCTAACCGACTGAGCTACCTCGGCATTATGAATGGAATGAATAATGACGAGGGTTATGAACGTATCGTCGTTCATCAAGACCTCGGCATTACGAGCATTAGCGAGTAATGAGAAGGTTATGAACGTTTTCATTAAAACTGTTTAAAAATATTGCTATAAGATAAAAAAATAGATTTTGTAAAAATAAATATATTTACGCCTTCTTCTTGGTATTCTTCTTCTTTGGCCTAAACTTGGTATAACCGCACTTCCTACACTTTTTAACCCCTAACGGATTGCGCGCTTTACACCTTAAACATATCTTAATATTGGCCAACTCCGCCTCTGCCTCTGCAAATTTTACCATTAATATCACCTTATAATATCAGATTAACATAGCATTTTTACCATACTTATCGGTCATAACATTTTTAAATGGTTGTTATAAAGTTAATACACAGAAACAATTTCTTTCACCTTCTTAATCTTCTTATCAATATTCTTTGAAAGTTCTTTGACCTTTTCAAATGTTTCATTGAGGTCGCCATTAAACATCCTACTATTCTCATCAACTGGTAGGTTATCGTATGGATAATTATTGATTATGATTACAATATCTTCCGGTCTAACTCCTAACACAACTGCAATCTCGCCCAGTTTAATATTGCCTATTATTTTATCTGTTGAAACATGATAAGTTATAAGTAGGTTATTAAGTTTTTGGTAGACCCTTGAACTTAATAATTCTTTGATTTTCATAGCTAAGTTATCGGAGCGGTTTTCAGGATTATTATTTTTATTATTCATTTTATCAGTGAACGGTTTTATCTCATTATGACCTAACGGCACCTCATTCATATCTTCCAGTTCAATAATTATACCATCACTAGTTTCAACATTAACTTTTTCATCATCAGTTTCATAATCAATACCTTCATCAACCAGAATATCATAATTGACATCTTCAACTAAAACATCTTGAAAATCTCCTGCTAATTCCTTCTCAGTATTCAACACTTCCTCAGTTATAATCTTGAACAACCTCCTGTTGTCACCAACAATTGAATACTTGATTTCCAACCCTATAATTCCATTATAAAGCATCCCCATTTCATTCTCTGTTATCGGCAATCCTGTCCCATCCTCTTTGCCTGAAAACATGGGTAGTATTATTTTGTCATATTTCTCTTCACTGGTTATCACTTTTCTAATGGTATAATCCTCAAAAAGTATTCTCTTAAAAACTTTGACTGATAATACAGCACAAAATACGATATCATCATGTTTACTTTTGTTATCTGTAAGATAACCTTTAGAAATATCCTGAACAATATTGTATAAACTAATTACCTCATTCCTTAACATATCTTGCGAAACCTGCACATCCTTATTGTGTCCTTTATTTTGGTGTGCCATGATAATAATTTATGTTATCCATATTTAAATAGTTTACTAAATCATGTGAAAATCAAACATAAAGATTTATAATGTTTTATCGTACAAAAATTAAACACAGATAAGTGGTGGGATAATGACAAGATATTCTATAAACAAAAAAAATATTGAAACTGAAGAAACCAATACTGAAAAAGATACATTGGCCACAACTAATAATGATACAACAGATGTGAAATATTCATTTTACCGGCTTTATCCTGAAATCAACAGAAAATATCCAGAATATTATGACGTGGTTAAAGACATTGTTAAAGAGTTTGATATAAAGTTGGGCACAAGCGAAGAAAGCGAATTTCTCCAACTTGTTAAAGATTCAATAAATTATTATATAAATAGACACGGCAATAAACCATCACAAGAAGAAGCAAGAGAACTTATAAAAAAAAGTTTTTATCATTCAACGTTATGGACAAAACGTTCTGGACAGTCATACGCACGACGTGCACCAGTAAACAAAAATTTAGAAAATCTTAGAGAAATATACCTTTACATAACAACAAACCTTTTCAGGATTGGCGAAAAAAACAAGATCATTGAAGAAAACTTTTTAGGGATTCAACAAGAACTGCATGTGTGGGCAAAATCATTTTACCAAAATGAACTGAAACAATATCCTCCTGATGACAAAATGAAAATAATCAAAAGTAAACTTGACAACCTATTCAATAAAATAATAATGTATAATGACTCACATGAAATATCTAAGGAAATACAAGATTTATTGAACAGTTATAAACAAGAAACCACATTCAACCGTTTAACTCATTAACCCTTTAAACCTCTGCATAATTTCTTCTTTAAAAGGAGCTGACACCTTCTTTACTACCATCCCTTTATTCTTAATCCCATAGACCACACAATAATCTTCTGGTGCATATGCAAAAAACGGTAATGCCACAAGGTCATCTTCTCCTTCCACAATCACAAACATCTTATCTCCATGCTCGACCCACTCCCTGACCATGCTTATTGCTTCATCAGAAACGACACCTTTGGGGTTATGAATTTTCAACACTTTTCTGTTTTTCATTGTAGTGTTTATTACTTTTTTAGACTGTTCACTTATATCTCTCCTTTCAGTCTTATAATCCACAACACAAACATCAAACTCTATACCATTCTCAACAAAGAACTGTGTAGAATAATCACCAACCACGATAAATTTGCAGTTCATCTTCTCAAGAGCTTTCTTGTCAATATCCTTAACCGGCTCAGAAAACGGCCGTTTTAGAAATCGCCTCTGGTCATCATTAATCACTATCACCATGCCACCTCATCAATCCGCCAGTACGGACGAGGAATAATATTCTTAAATTTCAAAGGTTTGTTTATTGTCCTCTGTGCAACCAACCAACCAGTGTATGCTATCATCCCACCATTATCTCCATTAAATTCATCGCTCGGTGACACAAAAGAGATACCATGATCTTCACAAATCTGTGATAACATATTTTTAAACATTGTATTTTTTGCAACACCGCCGACAACAATAATGCTATCTTTTCCAGTCAGGCACAACGCTCGTTCGACCGCTTCGCTCATCATCGCAAACGCGTTATGCATAAAAGAATATGCAACGTCCTCTTTAGGATACAACTTTAAAGCCTTCTCTGAAGCAGTCAACAACCCGGCAAATGTCAAGTTCATGCCTTTTACTGTATAAGGCAAATCAATGTATTTTTTATGAGTTTTTGCAATCTTTTCAAGCTCTGGCGCACCCTTCAGACCAACCTTTCGTGCAAACACATCAAACACATTTCCCAAACCCATATCAAGTGTCTCACCTAAGACACGATACCCATAACGTCTGCCCTTATTAACCTTAACAATTATCTGGGTATTACCACCAGACACATAAACAAACAACGGGTTTTTAACATTAGATTCTTTGATTCCGATTTCTAAATGCGCCATGCAATGGTTAATACCATAAACCGGCTTGTTAAACTTTAAAGACAGATACCTTGCGAATACTGTACCAACCTGTAGTGCCTGCCCGATTCCTGGCCCTTGTGAAAATGCTACTGCATCAAAATCACTAATTTTATTCATGATATCATTAAACAATCTTGGGCCAACCTTTGCATGATGTTCACCCAAATCCCGCGGAATAAACCCCTGTCCTTTTGGAGGAACATATGTATCATTAAACTGAATTATTTTATCACCGTCAGTCCATCCAATGCCAAAAGTGTGAGCAGTCGATTCAATACCTAACACTTTCATATACTTACCCTGTTTTACTAATACTGCCTTGCGACATAAACATAATGCTTGGCGGGCTTCCCACAATATATACATTTTTTACCTTCCGGGGTTTCAATCTTATCAAATCGCACTCCCCGTATGTCGCCATGTGTTTCTGATTTAATGTTGTCAGCACACTCTTTGCCGTCCATGTCAATCGAACACAACGGCACACGTGCAAACCCGCCTTTGTCAAGCACATCTTTTAATTCTTCGATAGTTTCTGCATCATGGATTATATCCTCAAAATTCTTATCAGCCTGGGCGCGCAAAGTATCAGTAACCTCTTTGCCTTTATGCTTAAAAGTTTCAACAAGCTTGGACAATTCAACATTCACTTTCTCCCTGCTCGTCCTGGCAACAAGAGTAACTGTATCAGCACCCAACTCATTCTGTCCGATTTCTAAACGTATTGGAACACCTTTCATCTCCCACTCATTAAACTTAAACCCCGGCGTGTTCTCAGAATTGTCAATCATAACTTTATACCCTTCCATTTCAAGAATTCCTTTAACTTTCTCGCAATAAGCCAACACTTCATCCTTATTCTTATCTGTGAATATAGGAACAATTATCCCTTGCACAGGCGCCAAATCAAACGGCAAACGCAATCCTTTATCATCACCCAATATCGCAATCATTCCACCGTAAATACGTGATATCGCAGGACCATAACACGTCTGCCACACAAATTTCTCCTGGCCATCGTCATCAAGGAATTTTATATTAAACGGCTTAGAAAAATTTTGACCTAATAAATGTGTTGACGGGAGCTGAAGCACCTTACCATCCGGGAGCATCGTATCCGCTGCATATGTGTGTATTGCCCCAGGAAACTTGTCCCATTCAGGCCGTTGGAAGAATATAAACGGTATACAAAACTGCTTATGCATAACATTTTCAGTCATTTCCATATCCTCTCTGACCTGATCCCTCGCCTCTTTTTCAGTTGCAAAACAATCATGCCCTTCAATCCAAAATATCTCCCTGCTCCTTAAGAATGGCCGCGTTGCCTTTGTTTCATACCTATAAACAGATGCACGCTGGTAAATTTTGAGCGGCAAATCCTTCTTGCCATGGACCCATAAAGAATACATTTTATACATGGCAGTCTCACTGGTAGGGCGCAGTGCAAGTTTTTCTTCAAATTTCTCATTGTCGCCATGCTCAGTTATCCAGAACACTTCAGGTGTAAACCCTTCAACATGCTCGGCCTCAAGTTTAAAATTTGATTCTGGTATCACTATCGGAAACCATGCAGGCAGATGTCCTTTGTTTTGAAGTTCTGTTTCATACAACATATACATCTTTTCCATTGTAATAACCGCCCATGGCCTGTAAACCACAAACCCTTTAACATTATACCTGATATCAGCAAGCTCGGCTTGTTTTATTATCTCAGTAAACCATTCAGAGAAATTCTCATCATGTTTAATGTTCAACTTACCCATCCTAAACACCTATTTTAACCTTAAACTGTCCAACACCATCGGCGCATCAGTTTTGATCTTAAAAAGTTTATTGATTGTGTACGCTAAGTTAGTAACCTTATTCTCATCACCATGACATAAAATAACCCTGTTTGGTCGCGGCGTAATATTCTTTACATATGCTAACAACTGTCTCCTGTCAGAATGTCCTGAGAACCCTTCAACGTTATAAACTTCCATGTTAACTTTAACACTTTCAATTTTGCCATCATTGTTCACCAAAGGAACTTCCCTGAGCCCTCTCTGTATCTTATGCCCTAATGATAACGGAGACATATACCCAACAAATACTAATGAATTCTTATCATCAGGCGCCAGTTGTTTAAAATATTCTAACACTGGACCGCCAGACATCATGCCAGCAGTGGCAAGAATTATCGATGGCTCACCCTCAATAATCTTATCCCTGTCACCTTTTACAGTCTCAAATATCTCAGACTCAAACGGGCTCCTGTTAGCCAATACCTTTTTTCTAACCTTAGCTTTCAAATATTCTGGATATGCGGTATGTATTGCAGATGCTTCCCTTATCATACCATCTAAATATATCGGGATATTAATATCATTCTCTCTAAAATAATGCTCAAACACCAACATTATCTCCTGTGATCTGCCAACAGCAAACACAGGTATCAAAACTTTACCGCCGCGTTCGATCGTCTTCTTGACAATGTCAATCAACATTGATTCAGAATCACGACGGTTTGGCATGACATCGTTCTTACCACCATATGTGGACTCCATCAACAATGTTTCAACCCTTGGAAACTGGATATGCGCAGGGTCAAACAACTGTGTAAACCCAAACTTCATGTCTCCAGTATAAACCAAGTTATGCTGCCCATTATTGATATGAAGATGAGTTATCGCACTTCCTAATATATGCCCTGCATTATACAATGTCAGTTTAATTTCTGGCGTAATATCAACAACCTCGCCATAATTCACTGTAATAGTATGAATAAGTTGCTTGTGAATGTCGGATATTGTATATGGTGGAGTAAGATTTGAATTCTTGTTGACCAAACCCAAATAATCCATCTGCAACATGACTGACAAATCCCTTGTCGGCGGTGTACAATAAACTGGACCGTCATAACCATAAGCAAACAAGTAAGGTATAAATCCTGAGTGGTCAAGATGAGCATGCGATAGTATAACCGCATCTATATCAGACAACGAAAAACCCAAATCGCTTAACATTGGATACATCTTTGATTTATCAGAAATGTCAGGATTGATGCCACAATCCAATAATACTCGACTGTTTGGCGTTTCAACAACAAAACATGACCTGCCAACTTCCCTTGCGCCACCAAGCGCAGTCATCTTAACCCAAGATGAAGGAGAATCATACCTCATCATAATCTTCTTGCCAACATTGTCTAAGAACTTTTTTCTTTTCTCAGCCTCTTTTAACAGACTCTTGCGCACGCCAGAAATCGTTGACGATTCCATCGTTGGCACCCTCTGGACATCAACAACCCATCCTGTTTTTTCTATTATTTTCTTTAATGTCTCACCACCTTTCCCAATAACCAGACCGGGCTTCATAGCTTCAATGTTGACCTTGCCAAATGTAGGATTAAACTTAATATTTTGTACATTCGCATCCTCGGGTATGGTTTCCTTTATAATCTTTATCGCACTTTCAGGATCAATGCGCGATGCAGCAGTTGCACGGATGCATATCTTTTTCTTTAATGCACTTGCCAAGTCCTTTATAAGGTGGTCATTCTCATAGAACGATTTAATATCATCAACATAGATCACAATGTTTAACCCTTCTGCCTCAACTTTTGAAAATCCGCATTCAGTAGGAATGATTTTTTTAATCTTTTTCTCAAAATCCTTTAACATCTCATCACTCTCTTCATAATTTTGTTTTCACCTGCTAATCTTTTTAGAGTACACCATTAGGTTGCTAATAAACATACATTAAAAACAATCTCAACATCTTACTAAATTTTATGATTTGTAGTTGCACGCGTTCAAATATTCTTTTATTATATTTTTCACTAATATATACACAATTATTCATAATCCTATGCATATAATTTTATGCATGTTTCTTTTGTGTTTGATATTGTTTGAAATTATTTGAAAATATTACTTTTTTGAAACTTCCTTGCCAATCTTTTCAATCTCTTCAGCTGTCAAATATTTAAACCCGTCCTTTGTTATCGTCGCCATAGTTATACCATTGCCTGACGCAATATCTCTCTTGCTCGCTGCAATGATGCACTTGGCTGCAAGTTTTAAGCAATCCTTTAAACTCATCTTTTTATCATACCCAGTTTCAAGCAGTCCGTAAACAAAAGGCGACCCGCTCCCTGTAGAAATATAATCATCCTTTGTAACTCCGCCTGCCATGTCCAAACTATACAATTCAGGCTTTGAATCATACCCGCCAACAATCAACTGGACAAAGAATGGATAGAATTTATAATTTGAAAGCACATTGGCTAACAAAGTCGCAGCACCTTTAACAGTCATACCTTCTCCTTCTCTTAATCTGTAAACTTCAAGTTCGCTGCGCATCCATCGTATGAGTTTCTGTGCGTCGCCAACGCCGCCAGCTATTGTCATCCCAATGTTCCTGTCCAATTTTGCGACTTTTATGGTTGTCTTACTAGAAACCAGATAACCCATCGTGGCACGTTTATCAGATGCCAAAACCACTCCTTCATCACAAACAATGCCTAAAGTGGTAGTTCCTGTTTTCATCTTTTCAATCTTATCCATTATATTCACCTTGATTAATCACAACTAGACCCAGTATAAATTTAATATGTTAAGGAAACTAAAGATTTAAAAACATTACTTCATCTCTAATCGTATGGATAATGAAAAGACATTAGATAAAATGATCAGTATCTGTGGAAAAGATCCCCAGTTAAAAATATTATGGAAGATGGGCAACATTATGACAATGAAACGGTTGAATTATAATGATCACGGCCCAGTCCATGCCAAAATAGTTGCACACAATGCATTAAAAATTTATGAGATCTTGTTTCCATTAAAAGATAAATTTAAATGGAACACCTGTACACAGGCAGGGTTATCGTATGAAGACGGAAAAAACATCGTTTACATTGCTAGCATACTGCATGACATTGGCAATGCAATCCACCGGGAGCATCATGAGAGGTGGAGCGTTATCCTTGCAGAAGACATAATTGATAAGATATTATACCAAACCTACAGAAAAGATGTTGGCGAGAAGATTAAAACTGAAATATTACACGCTATAATTTCCCATGAAGACATGGAAGCACATACTTTAGAAGCGAGCTGTGTAAAGATTGGGGATGCACTCGATATGACAAAGGGACGATCACGGATTCCAATAATAAAAGGGCGGTTCAGTATACACTCAGAATCGGCCAATGCGATTGACAGCGTCACCATTAAAAAGGGCAATAGTATCAGACCGTTAAGTATTACTATTTCTATGCACAACCCGGCAGGCATATTTCAGATTGATCAATTACTAATGCAAAGGATACAAACATCAGTATTAAGAAATAATGTAAGGCTAATTGCTAAGATTAATGGAAAGACGAAAGTGATATATGTTTGAATAATTCGTTTATCACCAAACAATATTATTTATAAATTCTTTTTGAGGATTAGCAGCGGTGATGACATGATACTTGCAGATAGGATATCACATGTCCACTATGCAATAAGGGACATAGTATTAGAAGCGCAACGGATCGAATCCAGTGGAAAAGAAATGACATACTTAAACATAGGAGACCCGTGCAGGTATGGATACTATCCTCCAAAACACATAACTGATTCCATAATCCAAGCATTCAGAGAAAACAAATGGCACGGGTATGCACCTTCAGGGGGCGACCCTGAATTGAGAAAAGCCATTGCCGACAATGAAAACATTAACAAGGATGACGTGTTCATCACATCAGGGTTAAGTGAAGGTATAGATTTCTTATTTCAGGCTTTGCTCAACCCGGGCGACAACTTCTTGCTTCCTTCACCCGGCTATCCATTATACAATACAAAGAATGACATATATGAAGGAACACATAACTATTATGAATGCAACGAAAACTATGAGCCAGATGTCGAAGATATTAGAAATAAGATTAATGACAGAACAAAAGCCATAGTAGTTATCAACCCCAACAACCCAACGGGCAAAGTTTACTCATACAAAACATTAAAAGGCATTGCAGACCTTGCTGGTGAACATAACATTCCAATCATCGCAGATGAGGTATATGACAAGCTGGTGTTTGATGATGAGTTTCATTCTATGACAGAATTCAGAGATGTTAAAGTAATAAGAGGAAACAGTTTATCAAAAGTTTTTTTATACCCTGGCGCGCGCGTTGGATACTTATCATTCCACGGTGATGGCATGGATAATATTAAAAGCGCAATACAAAAGTTGTGCAATGCCAGGTTAAGCATAAACTGGGAGATCCAGAGAGGAGCAATCGCAGCATACACACAACCTTATGATTTAGAACCGTTATTAAAGAAGTTCAAAGAACAGAGGGACCTGGCTTATAAATACATAAAAGAAAGCGACGTGTTGGATACTGTCAAACCTGAAGGCGCATTCTATATGTTTATCAAAGTCAATGGCAAGTGGAAAGATGATAAAGATTTTATAATAAATCTTATGAAGGACAAAGGTATAGTAACCGTTCCAGGCAGCGGGTTCTCGCCAGTGATGAAAGGTGTTTACTTCCGGATAGTATACCTTCCACCTGTTGAAACATTAAAAAATGCTATGGAAAAGATTATTGATTTTGCAGAAAGCAAAAACTAAAATGAAAAGATCAGTGAATACCTTTTTAAACATTCAACACATTTGAAGAAAGGCGGATTGTTTATCCAAATTAAGGTTATTGAGAGGTGGTAAAATGATTATTGTGTTTGAAGGCATAGACGGCACTGGCAAAGACACTCAGATTAATGAAATATATAAATGGCTGAGAAATATGTGGGTCACAAACACCTACATACACAATTATCCAAAACAGGGCGACACGCCAATACAAAGACATTTAAAAGGAATGATTAACCTGAGTGATGAAGAGTTAGCAGTTGAATATTTAAGAGAAATGATGAAGGATAAAGATGACATACAACTTGAAAGTGAACGCGGTGTTGTAATATTAAACAGGTACTACTATTCCACGATTGCATACCAAGGTGGCAAGTTGGGGATTGATGACATGATAAGGGATATAAAAAAACTTAAACTTCCAGTTCCCGACTATGTAATCCTTTTGGATGCTGACCCAAAAGATCTTATAAATAGGGTCAAAGACAAGGACAAGTTTGAGAGTAACCTATCATTCCAGAAAGAAGTTAGAAAGCATTACCTCAAACTTGCCGAGCTTAAACCGTTTGAAGCGGAATGGTTCATAATCGACGCATCAAAAAACGCTGAAGACGTTTCAAAGGATATTAAACAGGTCATTGAAAAGATATTATCTTTAAATGCAAAGAACAACAATTCAGTTGTATAAGCATAGTAAAAGATTTATAAATTTATACAGTATATTTTATTTTAAGAAAGGTGATTGAATGAAAGGTCAAATATCTGTTGAGATGCTGATAATCCTTGCAATAGTGGTGGCAATAGCATTATTGGTCGCATCACAGATGATCCACATGGCACAAGAAACAAAGAACCAAACTGAACAGGGACATAAAAAGATAATTGAAGGGATTAACAACACTGTTGCCAACACTACAATATAATAAACACAAGGCGGGCGGCAGTATTATGAATATGAAAGCACAGATTTCATTGGAATTGCTTATTGTGTTCGCTGTATTCTTAACAGTAATAATCTTTTCACTTTCAATGCTGAACACGATGAACAAGAACAACACTATGCTCTATAACACTATGAAGGTTCGAATGACTGCTGAAGACATAGGCGATGCAGCTGAAAACGTATGCATATTAGGAAATGGCAACATTAGAAAGGTTTATGTCCCGTTTAAAGTAAACGTTAGTTACAACGGTTCGCATATTATGATAGGACGGCAAGATAGGGAATACTTTAAATACTTGCCATGCCAACTTGAAAACAGTCCGATGACTGATGTGGAAGGGATAATCTTAATAAAAAACGTTAACGGAAAAATCAACATAGAAAAAAGTTAATCTTATATTATGGTGGCGATATGTTATTATTAAAAAACAAAGGAAAAAAGGTTTATGCTGATGACCCGCAAACTGTAAGTTCACTTGTAAATGGAAGGATAGGCGTTCAAAAGAAAAATAAAGTCTACCTTTCACCTGAGGAAGCAATGTACCTTATGGACATACGGAATGCAAACTGCCCATTACGGTTCACAGAATTGATGAAAAAACCTTCAAAATATTATGGGTATAAAGCATGGCGGGACAGAGGGTTATACTTATTAGATTTTAATCATCCAAAAGCCAAAGATGAAATTAAAAGAGTTAAGAAAAAAACAATGGCCAGAAAATATAAACCCGCAAATACCTCCTTGCCCGACATAACAATAAACGGCAAATTTTACAAGAATGACCTGATGACTGTGGTTGACGAATACGGTGAAGAACTCCCACAATTATATTATGATTATTGGTTTGGGCAGATGGGAACGTACAAAGCAGAACACAGGGGAAAATATTACTACCTTGACATTTATGAAACATTATACCTTATAGATAAAGGGATACTGCTTACAAAAACTGATAGAGATAAAATCATTAAAAGTGCAGTCAGAAAACACAAATATTTTGACTTAATGTACAGTGTTTATGATGACTGGAGGTCAAAAGGGTTCCTGCTCAAGACAGGGTTTAAGTTTGGGAGTCATTTCAGGTTATACTTTCCGGGTGCTGGCCCTAAACGCAGCGGCAAGAAATGGATGCATTCTAAACATGTGATTCATGTCTTTCCATACAAACAAAAGATGTTGATCTCAGAATGGTCGCGAGTTGTCAGGGTGGCACACTCGGTCCGCAAGACATTCATATTAGCCATACCCAAACATGAGAAAGACAAAGTCAAGAATGTAACTTTAGATTACATTCTATACCATCGCAAGAAGAATAATGTCAGGAAACCGTATGATGACCCGCCAAGTTATATCATGTGGTCGCTCAGTGAAGAGGAATACATTGGTGGTGCAGAACTGGCGTATGCATTGCACGAAGCACAGAAACTTAACCTTGGACTAATATTGGCAATCGCTGACAGGGAAACCAGTGTAACATTTTATAGGGTTATAAAAATTAACCTTCCAAAGAGCAAACATGAATATTATGAAATTGAATGGGTATTGCCATAAACAAATAGGTGATTGAATGGAAAATAAAAGTGATAAGCAAAGGATAACTGACGACATTAACCTTTTAAATGATATTATAAAAAAGATTAACATAAATGACAAAAACATTAACAAGAAAACTCTTGAGAGAATTATCGACCTCTCAAAAAGGTATGGCGAGGATGCAAAATTCTACCTTGAAAAGAAAGATTATGTGACTGCGTTCGGTGCAATAAATTATGCACACGGTTTACTGGACGCAGTCAGGATATTACAAGGCAATATCTAAACACGATTGAGGTGATGAAATGTTATTGTTTGACCCGTTATTCTTTTTCAGTGTTATAACACTTTATGCATGGCTCCCAGGAGCAATATTGGGATTCAGTTTACTTCTCAGGACCAAACTTGACTTGCTTGATAAAATTATGATTTCACTCGTGATAGGATTATTTTTTCCTCCGATGTTATCATTTATTGAAGGCATTGTAGGCATACAATTTTCATACACGCTTGCAATGATAAATGTTGGCTTAACAGTATTGTTGGGAATCATTATTTTAATCTTAGAGTTTTTCATTGGAGTAGTAGGACAGATTAAGATTAATCTATCATCTTTTCATAACAAAATTAATTTTATCACGTCACTCAAAAATATTAAGTCATTGGATGACATTAAAAACAGGCTTAACACATTGTCTCACGGGTTTGCAATGACAATTTTAATCCTAATTCTTCTGGCAACGCTTATAACTCGCATGACATCATGGGGCCCGATATATTTTGAGCTCGACCCTTATTATTACATTTACGGCGGTGAACAATTGTTGAAATTAGGTGTCATGCCGTTGACTGATGACACTGCATGGTATCCTGAAGTTAATACGGGCCACAGGTATAAGCCATTGTTAAGCTTTTTTGATGCGCACATGTATGAATATTACACATCAGGTGCAGAGTTTGATAAATATCTATATTCAACCATAACCTCGTTCTACCCACCGATTGCCGCAATGTTGTTGGTGTTTGCAATGTACTTATTGATAAAAACCGAATACGGCCATTGGTATGGAGTAGTAGCAGCATTCTTAACGTTTACTACGCCAACACTGATAACTAAAATGATGTCTGGCACTATGGAGGCACAACCATTGGCACTGATGGCATTGGTGTTCACAACAGCGAGTTATGCACTGATGATTAAACACAAGAAATGGGAATATGGTTTGCTGACAGGGTTTGGCATATTAGTAGCAGGATGGGGCGCAACATCGCTCGGTTTGATTGCAATGGTCCTTGCCACATATGTTGCAATCCAAGGCATGTTAAACTTTATATCAGGACAAAAAATGAATGATTTTATTAAGTTTAATTTGCTTATCCTATTATTTATCATCTTTAATGACTTAGTATTAAATTATTATGTAACTGGTGCAATCACTCTTAACTTCCTATTAGGCAGCAAAATTCTAATGTTAGGCGGCGCAACAGTATTATGTATAATGCTTGACAACCTAAACAAGTTTAAACAACTTGATATCTTCAGCAATTCCATGATCTCACGGGGATTGACAGTGTTGGGAATATTGTCCATTGGATTTATGTTATTCTTAACACCATTAGCAAACCCTGTAAAACAACCATTAAGAAGTTTCCTTGCAAGTGCAACGTACACCGCACCATTAACCAGAACAATCCAGGAACAGCAGTTGACAGGATCATTATTAACTCAATGGTTAGGGCCATTGGGTTCAAGCTTGGGACCTATTGACATCATAACAGCCATCCCATCATTGATAGTTAAATTTTCACTTGCAATCTTAAACAAGATGATCGCAATAATGTTTAACTTACCAGCACTTGAACAGCAGATTGGAATGATATTAAAACTAAATCCTAGTTTAACATTAACATTCTTACTATTGGCATTTATAACCTTAGTATCTGAAATAATTTATAGGATTTATAAAGGCAAAACTACTGAAGTGTCCATACCGCTTTTGATGGGGATTTATATATTTCCAGTAGCATTCATAGGAATTAATAAGGTTAAATATATGGTATATGCTGCAATCGGTTTTGTCATCGCAACCATCATACCGTTTATAGGCATGGCAAGAGGGATCAACCTATTATTAAAAAACATTGAAACTGACAAAATTGGATGGTTTGTTGAGAAATCCTTTGTCCATAGTGTAATGTTTGCAATCCTTGCAGCGATTGCACTTTCAACCTTCTTACCTTTACCCACTCTTTTCTCTCAAAATGTAACCCCTCCTCTCAGTTATTCATTACTCATCAGCTCTCCAATGCCAAAGTATGGTGATAACCCGTTTGCGGTCGCGCCCAAATTTAATGAATTATGTATAGCCAACCTAGCATACTGTGGATATTCAAACCCCAATCCAAACATGGACATCAATCAGCAGTATGACCAGAATGCATGTTTCCTATCAATAATTCCAAACAACGAATTATTGTCCGGGAACATTTCAATGGCGTGGAGGTATGCTGCAAGCCTGAGATGTAGCAGGATACAGGATTACTGGATTGACACCTACAACTGGATGGAAGACAATACTCCTCTTGACGCACGCATCACTTCATGGTGGGATTATGGCCACTGGACAAATTACTTTGGGGATAGGAAAACAGTGCTCAGGAATGAACATGCATCACACCACATGATAGGCATGACAGCGCACAGTTACCTCCACGGGAATGAGAGAGAACTTTGGGATTATATGAATTATTTTGATTCAGATTATGCAATGTTTGACATTGACCTGATAGGCAGTTCAAACAACATGGGCGGCAAATATGGTGCATTAAACTATTTAGGATGTGCATACGCAAACAAGACCAATGTACTCAAATATCCAGGCGAATCATACTGCGAACTAAACAATTTATGGGACGAAATCTTCGTCCCGCAACAAGGTGGGGAAATGTGTGAGTATGCTCCGGGCGAAAAAGGAATCATAGCATATGGCTACAATACTACAAAAATAACACAGAACGGGTTTGATGCAGGGGAAAGAACATTCTCCAAAAAGTATTGTATAGGAAAAGCTGATGTCAACATGGGCAATAACATAACTGAAATCAATGCAGTGTATTCGCTTGATAAAAAGAATGATGACGGTTCATTAAAACTTGTCCGCGGGTTCCTGATACCCGAACAACAGATTAAAGACCAGAGTGGAATGGTGTTCAATAGATATTGGCTGATGTTTACACATGACAAGGTATGGGTTGTTAACAATACATTAACTTCTGGATGGGAGGACAGAACTACAAAGTTTTATGATTCAAACTTTTATAAGGCATTCTTCTTAAAACAGCTTGACGGTTTTGAAAAAGTATACGAAAACAAAGGAGTAGTAGTATTTAAGAGGTTACCAGAACCGCCAAACGGAACGCCTGAAATACCTGCACCGGCCAAGCCGTTCCCCAATCCCCACATACCAACATATAAGTGATAAAAATCAGACAACGTTGTCTAGAAATTTCCTGAGATTGTCAATGCACAAATAGGGACACTCTCCGGGGTTATGTTCTTCACCATCGTGATATAAATGAACAGGTGATATGCCCAACTTTTCAACAGGACTAAGATTCCTAAGTCTGTCATCAAAGTAATAGACTTCATCATAAGGTTTAATATCCATAGAATTGTATGCCAAAACATACATTTCTAAAGACGGTTTAAGCATGCCAATGTCGCCAGATATAATTCTTGAGAATGTAACGCCAGTTTTACTCTCAACCCAATCTATCAACTTGTGCCCCCACGGAGATGGCATGTTAGTTATAACCGTATAAGAAGAATCAGGATAAATATCAATAATGTCAAGCAAACCGTCATCAAAATCCTTTACTATACTTTTATACAACTCTTCAAACCGATTATTTGAATGTATCCCTTTCCAAAAATCATCCTCACCAATCTCACCCTTCTCAAACCTGACAAACACTGGTTTTACAATGTCATAATCATACCCCCACACATCACAAAAATAATACTTCAGGATATGACCATTGTGGAATATAACCCCCATTAAATCAAACATGAAATGTTTCATAATAAACATTTTAGGAATAAACTTTAAAAGGTAAACGATAGATAAGGGAACATTTAGAATTAAAGGTGAATACACAAGGTGATATTATGGAATATAACCCACAAGATATTGAAAAGAAATGGCAAGAAGTATGGGAAAACAGAAATGTTGCACATACAGAGGTTGATAAAAGTAAAAAGAAGTTTTATATGGTATTCGCATACCCCTACCCCACAGGTTTTTTGCACACAGGACACATGCGCGGGTATTCATGTGCTGACATGATTATAAGGTATCATAAACTGATAGGCGAAAATGTTTTCTTTCCAACGGGCATACATGCCACTGGCAACGGTGCAATTGCTAAAGCACAGGCCATACAGAAAGGCGATGATAAATACATAAATTATCTCAAAGAAAACGGAACAAGTGACGAAGAAATAGAAAAAATGAAAGACCCTTATGAATTCATACGATTCTTTGCACACAGATACATGAAAGATTACAAATCGTTTGGTTTTCTTGTTGATGACCGCCCATTTCTAACCACAATCGATAAGATATACAACCGATTCATAACCTGGCAATTCTTAAGGTTGGGTGATAAAGGACTACTCAAACAAGGTGAATATTATGCAACATACTGTGAACATTGCGGTCCTGTTGCTGTTGACCCGTCAGAGTCTGACATTTCAAAAGGCGGCCACGCAGAGAAAAATGAATATACATTGTTAAAGTTTAGTGGCGACATACCAGGGTTTGGCAAGGGATACCTGATAGCTGCAACACTACGGCCTGAGACAGTATACGGCCAGACCAATCTGTGGATCAAGCCTGACCAGGAATATGACATCATAAAAATTAAGAAGAACGGCGAGTTATGGGTGGGTTGCCAGTCATTTTCAAAGAAACTGAAATATCAGTTTGACTGTGAAGTAGTAGGAAAAATCAACAGTAATGAAATAATAGGCAAAGAATTTATTGCGCCAGGGGTCGACAGGCCCGTGCCTGTCCTGCCAGCAGTATTCATTGACATGGACATGGGAAGCGGTATTGTGACATCAGTGCCCTCTGATGCGCCCCATGACTATGCTGCACTCGTTGAAATCAAGGACAACTGTGAAAAATATAACCTGTGCGACATTGTAAAAGACATTGAACCTATACCAATAATAAAAACTGAAGGCATGGCAGACATGCCAGCAGTTGAGATATGCAACAAACTCGGGATACGAACTTCTGACGACCAACGTTTAGAACAGGCAAAAAAAGAAGTATACAAAGCAGGGTATTATAAGGGTGTAATGGTGTCAGGACCTTACAAAGGCATGAAAGTTGAAGATGCAAAAGAAAAGATCAAATCTGACCTAATAAAACAAGGAAAAGCTGACATATTCTTTGACCTGAGCGAAGAGGTTATATGCCGATGCGGTGGCAAAGTTTACATAAAAAAGGTTGACCACCAATGGTTTATTGATTATGGCAAGGATTGGTTAAACAAAAATGCAATCGAACATGCCAAAGGTATGAAGATAAAACCTGACGACTATTACCAGTTCTTACCTGAAGCATTGGAATGGTTTAAAGAACGTCCATGTGCGCGCATGGGAAGATGGATGGGCACGCCGTTGCCCCAAGATAACAGGTATACGATTGAAGCCATATCAGATTCTACTATGTACCCGTTGTTTTTCATTGTATCAAAATATCAAAAACAGTTTACTGAAGACCAACTCACTCCTGAATTTTTTGATTATGTGTTCACAGGCAAAGGCGATGCGGCATCAATAAGCAAACAGACAGGCATGAATATTGAACTGATAAATAAGATTAAAGATGAAGTTGACTATTGGTATCCTTTAGACCTTAACCTCGGTGGGAAAGAACATCGGACAGTTCACTTCCCGCCATTCATAAAAGCACACGTTGCCATACTACCAAAAGATAAATGGCCGAGAGGCATATTTGTCCATGGTTGGGTGACATCAAACATTGGCGATAAAGTATCAAAAAGCAAGGGTGGCGCAGAACCTGTACCTAAAATGATAAAAAGGTACGGTGCAGACGTAATGAGGTTATACTATGCAAACGCAGCATCACCGTTCAGTGACATGGCATTCAACCAAGCATTAATAGAAACATACAAATCCCGCCTTAACCAGATGATAACATTGATTGAAGATATTACAAACATAACTGAAAATAAAGAAAACGAATACATTGACAAATGGATTGATAAAAAATTAAACTCACATATAATAAATTATACTAACTCAATGGACAATTATGACATCAAAAAAGCAAGCGACATATCATTTTTCATGCTGCCGAACGACGTTGAATGGTATGTTAAACGAGGAGGACGAAATGTAAAGTTATTAAAACACATTGCAAACGTGATTGTTCAAATGATGTCTCCTGTAACACCACACCTTGCAGAAGAATTGTGGCATACCATACTTAACAATGATGAACTTGTTACCACATCATTGCTACCAAGACCAAAAACTGAAGAGATTGAAGAGGGATACGACAGTGAAGAATATTTAAGGAGTGTGATGAATGACATATCAAAGATTATTAATATTACAAAGATTAAACCTAACAAG
The DNA here is from genome assembly GCA_021158105.1 of Microcaldota archaeon. Taxonomy (GTDB): domain Archaea; phylum Micrarchaeota; class Micrarchaeia; order Anstonellales; family JAGGVH01; genus JAGGVH01. The sequence continues at coordinate 7,459 of JAGGVH010000036.1, read as the reverse complement.
ATGTACATATATACCTGTGCGGGATGGAAGTATAATATTGTAAAGGACAGTTTAAACATTAACATGCAACGGGTTATACCGACTCTGATGAAGAAGGATTATGGGATACCTAAAGATGTCCAGGTTAAATTTGTAAAATCATTGGCCAAGAAGATTGGCGATTACAGGTCGCTGCCGAAAGATGCGTTTGAGTTGGATGAAAATGAAATATTAAAGAATGCCAAGGATTTCATAAGCCAAAAGTTTAATACTGAAGTGGAAATTCTTAATGAGGATAACGCAGAAGAAAAACACAGGAGCAAAGCCCAGATGTCTGCACCATTAAAACCAGGGATTGTGATTGAATGATTGGACAATTAAAGTTGATCATATGAGAGATATACATGTATTAAGGCTGTCGCATAGAATAATAAGAGATGTCAGGCTTAGCACGCACGTTTGTCTGATTGCACGGGCGTTCGGTGTAAGCAAGGTATATTACACAGGACAAAAAGATGCACGCCTTGAAAATTCAATCAATAACATTACTAACAATTGGGGCGGAAAGTTTAAGGTTGAATATTCAGACAACTGGAAAGATATAATAAAAAAACACAAAAAGGAAGGGTATATGATTGTTCACCTTACGATGTATGGCATGCCGGGCAACAAGGTTATCAACGACATACAGAAAAATGATAAATTCCTGATAATTGTTGGTGGTGAGAAGGTTCCAATGGAAGTATATCACATTGTTGATTATAATGTCGCAATAGGCAACCAACCACATTCAGAAGCGGGTGCGCTCGCAGTTTTTCTTCATATGTTAACCAATGGCAAAGAATTTGAATTAGAATTTGAAAATAGTAGACTAAGGATTATACCATCAGCAGACGGGAAAAAGATAATTGAAAACAAGCAAAACATTGAAAAATGAAAATACAAACATTTCTTATTCTTTTTATGTTTTACTTTTTCTATAACTTTATGTATCATGGCAACCATTTTTAAACTTAATTTACCATAAAATAATGTATGAAAAACGCGCCTGTGTTCATAAAAAAGAAACTCACAGTGTTAGACATACTTGATGGGTGGCACATTGTAAAAATTATGAAACATAAACGGAAAATGTTTGCAAACAAGTTCTATGACATAAAAAAAAGGTTTGATGTCGAATTTAAAATAACCAAAATGGCGCATATCATGATTAATACCAATTATGAAGCAATAAAAGTGTGGGCAGAACACCTTAATGATAAGTATGGGTATGACATTGAATGCGTACAATTCACAACAAATATTAAAAAATATGACATAATCTTTTTAGATAAGAAAGTGTTCTCACTACCGCAAAGGGCACAGGAAAATGTGGTAAGCGTCCTCAGAAACGCAGTCCACGAAAGTTCAATCATAGTTCTGCCCACATGGAACATTGAATCGCAGATGGCAGAAGTTATATATGATTATTTAACAGAAACAATAAAAGATAAAGTTAAAATACACTATCACATCTCAAAACTTAATAGATTCTTAGAAATGGCTGAAAATTATTTTAATATCTCAAAATATGGCAAAGATATTGAATACTATATATTAATCCCAAGGGAATGGATCGTGTGATTGATTAGACAGGTTCAGAATATTTATTTTTAAGATAATATACCACACCTGCGATGATTATGACCACAACAATTATAACAATGACCAATATCCAATCTATCCCACCTTCTTGCTTCTTAGTATTATCAGTATCTGTTGTGTTGACCACTGTGCTTGAGTCATCATTAATCCGTGCATCTTCACCAACAATGAAAGTGGTAGAATATGTTTCGATGTTGCCTGCATTATCAGATATAGTTATTACTGCATCAATCCTAGTGCCAGGGTCTTCATGTTTGAATACTCCATAATACCTGTTTCGTGTTTTGTTATAAACTAAATGAAATGTTCTAACTACAGGATTGCTTTCACCGGGACGCAGGACAGAGCATGACATCATGACATTATCCTTAATCCCAGAAGGGTAAACGCCCGGGTCATAAGCATCCAAGTTTACACCCCAGGACTGTTTATTAGCATAAAACACTGCCTCACGGACAACGGGCCGTGTCACATCAAAAACAAACCTAATGTTTGAGTGAGATAAGTCAACAGGTTGTATGACCCTTTTTGCATAGACCTCAGCCGTTGCATTCTGGTCTGCAGTGCACACAATCTTAATCTTTTGTGGTGAAGTTATGTTAAACTGTTTCCCACAAACATTCAATGTGCCATTGAGCTGGTTGCCCTTATCGTCAACAAATTCGATTGTTGGTTCATATTCACTAATCGAATAATTGGTTGACATGTCTTGGTTTCCCATATGAATGGGCAACTGGAATGTCTCACCTTCATAAGTTATGTTTAATGTGTAATCGCCAGGTGGGAGATGATAGAATACATAACCATGGTCAGTTTGCTTTTCAATGTTTAATATGTTGGTTGAAGCGTTAACACTGCCTTTCTTAGGAGAATATATATAAACTGTAAGCTGGTTGACAGGAATAACAAAATAAGTCTTAGTCTGCCTTTTAGGGGAATATGTTAATGTTTGCGAATCTGTATAATTTAAGTATCTTATGTTAACTGTATATGTTTTCTCAACACCCATCTCCTCAGGGACAGTGTTTGTTACCCTCAACTGAACCTTGCCATGGTCATCAGTTAGAACTGGGAGTGATGTGACATAATCGCCAGCGCGCCAACTGTGTTGATATGTTACTGTGACTTCAACACCTTTAATCGGAACATAATTCTGGTCAACTGTATAAATGATCGGGTGGTCAACATATCCTGCATACACAAAACCCATAAAAATGCTTACAAATAACATCACAAACAACCATGTTTTCATATCAATCACCTGATTAAAATTAACACGTTATGTTTAAATACATTTTCACTAAATAGAATGCTACTGATGTATAAACATTCAGTAATAATGCCCCGGTAGCTTAGTGGTAGAGCGTCCGGCTGTTAGAAACTTCTTGAAAAGAAGTTTCATCAAGAAAAAGCAGTAACCGGAAGGTCGTCGGTTCAAGTCCGGCCCGGGGCGTTAAAGAACAATGAAAGTGGTGGGGAAATGGAAATGTTTACATTCTATTATAAGAAAAATGACACTGTGTTTAATTGTGAACTGTTCGGGCCAACCAAAGATGAAATTATCGCTGCGCTATCCAAAATCATACCTTTTCTAGTGAATGAAGAGTACAAATACTTAAATGATAAACAACTAAGAATTATTGATGATGAAATTAAAAAATTAAAAGCAATTGGCGACATTGAAAAAGTAAAATTTTCAAAGATATATTCAGAAGATAAAAGACAAAAAAAATGGTATGAAAATTATTTTATAATAAAATCACTTGAAAAGTTTGGGTTTTCACCATACCCGAAAATAGATAAAACAATTGACTGTAAACCATCTGACTTTACTGATGACAGGATAGTGCTTGTATCCAACACAGATTTATGGGTGATAGTGAAAAAACATAAATTTAAAAAAGAAGAGCCAGTCATTCCAATGTTCGCAATATCAAGCATAATCAACAGTATGAATAATAAGTTGTTTGAATTGTTATCTGACAAATATCCGTTCCCAGAGGTTAATATAAGAACGTCATACAAATCCTTAATTGAAGAGCTTAAACTTGTCCCACAAAAAGATGTATTAAAAGAAGTCTATGTTAATGCAATATTAAAATCGTCATACCAGCCATTTATAACACCTGAAATGATATATAAAAACGTTTCAAAAGAATTGCAGGCCTTGTTAAAACCGCCAAAGAAAAGACGAAAGAAAAAATAAAACAGATTTACAATGTTCCGGCCCTAGCACTCTTCACTGCAATGATTGCTTCTACTAAGAGTTTATGGTATGCTAAAGCCCTTCTAAACTCTGCAGAAGGGGAAGTTTTCCTGCCCATTTCATCTGAAAGTTTTATCACTCGCTCAAGCCTCTCAATCATCAAAAGTTCTTTTTTAAGGTCAGGATTGTGGTTGGTTAAAAGGGCCATCCTAAACATGTTAACTTGTGGGTTATCCAAATTAGAATTAAACTTACCACTACTTTTGCCTTTTTTGTGTTCTATGCTCATTTTGGTCGCCAATTTTCTTAAATGAACTAAATGTTTAAAAATGTTTTTATGAACAACGGTCTAATAAAAGTATTATGTTATGGATAAAGATACATCTTGTATTTTGCCTCTTATTATCTTTTCAATTCCATTGATACCTTTTCCTTCAATGTTAATCCTTGCCTTTGTTTCAGTGTTTGAGTTTCGGATCAACACACTCCAGTCATTACTGATTCCCTTGACACCGTCAATCATTACAAACTTAGTTGCACCCATTTCCTCTAACATATCCTTAGCATCTGCAATCTTGACATAGTATGGAACAGTAAACATTATCCTGTCAACCCCTAAGGACTGTTGATAATTAAAAATGTCGCCCGGATTGACTTGTGAAAGTAAAAGAGCAAAATAGGGCCCGTCAGAAACATAATTTCTGTCTGACAAATAATAATGCCCAGAATTCTCAAACCCATAAGAATCATTAAACTCTTTCATTTTATTTATCACATTACCCCCGCCAACTGGTGAGTATATGAGATTATAACCCAAGTTAAATAGCCTATCATAAATCTTTGACGAACTATCGATTGTCATAACAACATTCTTAGAATTTATCAATCCTTTTTCTAAGAAGAATGCCCCCAGAACATCTGGCCATATCAACTCTTTATCAATAGCTACAATCCTGTCTGCATCACCGTCAAATGCGACCCCAATCCTACCCTTTGCAACTTCTTTTAATCTATTCAATGTTTCATTTTTTGGTTCTGGTTTTCGTTTTGTAAACAACGGGTCTGGAACGTCAAAAATTCTGTTTGAGAAGACATCTCTAACGGCACATACTGCTCCACCCCCCAAATCAAAGATGATGTTGGAACCTTTTGAAGTAATATGGGGCAACGAATTTACATAGTCAGTCATAATAGCAGAACGCAAGTCATCGTTCACATTAATCGTTTCCCATATGTAATCAATCTTAAAAGAATCATAAATCTGTTTTATTTCTAAATACTGCTCAAAATCAAATGCCACACCATTCATAAATAATTTTAACCCGTTATATTCTGGCGGGTTGTGTGAAGCAGTAACCATGCCAACAAACCCATTATAATGTGCTATACATGGTGTGGGCATAGGGCCAACTAAAACACCGTTTGATGTTGAAGCAAGTGCTGATGCTAAGGTATTACTATGAACCCTATAATCATTTGCTATCACAAACTGTTTAATGTTATGTTTGTCCATGTATTTGTTTATCGCCCTGCCAATACGCGCAAACACCTTTTCATTGACTTCATCAGGGTATTTCCCCCTAATATCATACTTCTTAAACATTTAATCACCCACATTTTCTATGTTATCTTTAACAAAAGTTTCTGGGAGTATGTGCACCCCTGGCGTTATCAATACACCACAATTGACTGACACGTTTATACCTATCTTAGTATTGGCACCTATACACTGCCCCAATTTTCTCTTTTTACTGTCAACAACACCTTTTTTTGTCTGAACAGTTATATTTTTATTATCAAATCTCAAGTTGGCAAGCTGAGTTCCCGCACCCAGGTTAACATTTTCACATAACACTGCATCACCAACATGATTAAAATGTGGCGCGTTAGCCCGTTTCATCATAATGGATTTTTTAACTTCTGACGTACCAATACGATTATATGCTTCCAAAACTGAATCATACACTTTGGCAAACTTTTCAATTATAACCTTTGGACCGATAAACGAATTTAAAATCTCATTTTGGTCATGAATATTCGCTGAATCGTGAACTATTGAACCATTAATTATTGAATACCCCCTGCCCAACCAATCCAATGGAAAAATATTTGATAAAAATTGGTTGAGGAAAAACAAGTTTACATCAATCAAATCCCAAAAATAAGTTATGGTGTGCCACGATTCAATCGTTTTAACCTCTAATTCATAATCCTTTGCAAAAGATTTGAACGAATCAGTTAGTTCATATTCTCTTCTCTTAGACAGGCTCATCTTTTCAGTATTGGTATAATCAATAAATTCTCTTGGCAAATGTGCCAGATTAAGATTAACCAGACCTGGACCTGATACTTCTTTTTCTTTGATATCATTCAATTTGTTTTCTTTTGTTATCACTGCACCAAAATCTTCTCTATCACCAACCTGTGCGGCATAAAACCCTTCATTTGCTACAACCTTCTTTACAGTGTCGGGTGGGATAACATCATCACTATTCATTAAGATAAAATCTTCATCTATGTATTCTCGCGCGCACCACAACGCATGTGCAGTACCTTTGGGCTCATCTTGAACAACAGGGCGAACGCCCATCTTCTTCAGATATTCAGTTGATGATACTACATCATTTTTTTCTTTAACCGAATAATCAAAATATCCCTGATTAATTTTATGATTTGGGTTTGTTATAACAATGATATCATCAACACCTGCATTTCTCAAAAAAGAAATAGTCCATTCAATCAAAGGTTTTCCTAGAACTTTAACATAAGATTTAGGATAAGATGTTGTTATGGGCCATAACCGTTTACCTTCACCGCCTGCAAGTATTACTGCTTTCATTGCTTTCATCAAACCACCTTTTATTCCAGCATCTATAGTCCGCAAAGCGAACGCTCCATCCTTAAGCTAAGAAAGTATATTTACACTATTACTCCATATTCTTTAAAGCTTTCGATAGTTTGAAATATGACTGTGCAACACGTTAAAATTCTCTTAAATTATTATTCAATTATCAATCCTGGCGAATCCAACAAAACATTCACCATATTAGGGCACAAATCTTTAAACTTTACTTATTCTTGATAAATTGTATTTTCATCTAAGAGTTCTTCAAAACCCCATTCCGATAGGGTTTTTGTCTATCTGTCTTGGTAAAATTTAAATTAAAATTAAAGATTATTAAAGTAAGGTTTAATTTTCATCCTGCCAAAATTAAAGTAAGTCTTTGAAGATGCGACGCAAATTTCGCCGCAATGCGGCGCAACTCAACTGGCTGATCTTGAGAGGAAAGATGTATCCTCATAAAAAGAAGGAGATGGAATATCTATTGAGAGAAAAATTGCTGGAAAATGGCAGTGAAGGTCAAATGGCATAATGAGAAAAGACAAGAGTATTTTGCTATCTTCGCCAAAAGCTTTAAAAGATGGGTATAAGGGAGGATACGGCGCCCTTACGGTAGGAGCCCGCAAAGCAGTCGGGGGAAAGTTAGTAAGGGGGCAAGGCTCCTTACGGTAGGAGCCCGCGAAGCGAGGCGGGGGATGGGTGTAAGGGCGGGCACAGGCGCCCTTATTCGACAGTCACACTCTTTGCAAGATTCCTGGGCTTGTCAATTTCCCTGCCCAAATAGTCTG
>JAGGVH010000041.1 GCA_021158105.1 Microcaldota archaeon | reverse complement strand
TTGCTAGTTTGTAATTCACCACCATAATTTTCTACAATATTGGTCAATGAACTGACAAAGACATCACGAACAGGAACATCATAAATCCTATAATTCTGTGCTTCAAATTGAAAATATTTGTTAATCTCTTTTGACCGTAGCCAAACTTCTCTTTCCCCAAGCTCATAACTCTTATTTTCTGTTTTGCCCGCTTCACCGCTGATACGCTTCCCGCCAGGACCTGACGCTTTTGCCATAGCTTTTATCTCACTTTCAGTTATACCTTTCGCCCTTGCATACTGTTCAAGCTCAACATTGGTTGTTTTTAGACTGATAGGGAAATATCTATCATAAACCTTCCTGTAAGCATCGCTTAACCCTATCATCATAACATCCTCAGGAACTGACACGCGCAGTGATGACGGGTTATATGTTGCATACGGCATAGTGGTTTGTGCACGTGCAGAATAATATCTTATAAGGTTAGAATAACTCCAACCAGGGTCAAGATAACTCATGTATGGCACCATTGTATTGCAAATCCGTGCAAGGTCATCCTGTAATTGCGGTATCCCGATAATCTGAGGGATGGTATAATATGGATCATTAACATAAAATCCATATTGGTTAGCAATTATAGCCATCCTCTGTGCTAAGTCCAAATCTGAGAACTTGCCGCCAATTTCCTTAGGTATTTCAAGGTTAAATTCTGTAAGTGCATTGTACCTTAAATAGTACGGCAATGAATTGTACAATTGTGTCATGTATGATATATAATCCATGTAAAGGCCTGTTCCGTTCTGGATAAGGTTAGTGTTGAACAGGTTGTTAAGGAGGGGATTGTATAAACCTAAAACCTTATACCCAAACGGAAGTTGACTGGTGTACGACAAAACAGTTGATAAGTCGTTGTTCAACCGGTTTAATGGATGTGACGGGTTTGATAATGTATTTATTAAGTATAACAATGATACTGAGTCCCACGCACGCATCTTCACAGTTTCCATGCCTGCTGGATCAGAATAAAAAAGGTTATCGTTTATATCAGTAACCTGGGAAAAGACGTCTGGATGATTCACCTCGAAAAGGCTTGAAAGGTTGCCAATCTGCTCAGGATCATACTCCCTGATAACACTTAACGCCTTGATAAACTTTGCATACTTTGTCAGCGGGTCATCATTAGGCATGAATGCATATTGCCTTGTTTTATTGTCTGAAAAAAGATTGAATTCGTCTGCAACCTTATCAAGTATCTCACAATTTGGACCATACATCATAGACAAAAGAAGGTTAAAGTTTTTGCGGTTTATTATAATCTCATTGCCATCACCAAATTTATATTCATATTTTTTCTCAGTGATGATACTGTCCCAATCTATAACGCTCATATCGGGTTCTTCAGGTCCTTCTTCTGGTTCTTCTTCAGGCTCTCCTTCTGGTCCTTCTTCTGGTTCTCCCTCAATGCTTGTGAGTGTTGTAAAACCCAAGACATTTCTGATTGTATAATCATCTATGTAACTAAGGGTCTGGTATGAAGTCCTAAGAGAACTAAAAACGTCTGTGTCAGGCGAAAACATGTTTTCTAATGTATAATTTTTTAGGTTATACCTGATAAAGCTTATCAGTGAACTCATCTCGCTCTTGTCAATGTTATCGCTCTCTGAAAATAATAAGTTCTCTTCAGTTAGATTATTATATATCTTATTAAGCACTTTATATTCTTCAGACGACGAATCCAAACTGTTCATTCTATTGTAAACATCATTCTTCAGGTCATCAAGCTTTTCGCGTACATCCTTGAATTTTCCAGAAGCATAACCCCACCACATTGAAATATTGGATATGCCTGCTGATGATATAAATAACAATACATCATTTACATCACGAGCAATAGACAAATATCTATTATAAAACCCATCATATCCTTCACCCGGCGGCCACTCTTTCCTTTCCCATAAAGGCAATACATCCTCACCAGATGACAGTTTAGGAACTACTGCCATGAACTTAACAGATTTTAGTTCAGAATCAAGCGCACGGACCAATGCTTCTGACATTGGAAGATTTTCCTGGTTTTTAATATTCTCAGCATCTGAGATTATATCATTGTAAACATCCTTAAACCTATTAGAAGAATAATAATTCATCTGATCGCAGACAGTGTATGCAAAAGATAAAATCAACCAGTATTCATAACTGTTCTTAGCAAATGATGGGGTGACGCCATAAACCAACATTCCTGGCAAGTTTGAATCTTTTAGGATAGGATACGCTTCAGGCCACTTGCCCTTTAAAGATTTCACAAGGTCATAAAGAGTATTTACCCCTCTTGCAATGTCTTCGTCAATAATCCCATTGTTAACCATCCGGTTCTTTATATCATTTAGTTCTTCAGCTTTATAAGTTAAAACCATCATATCACCTATGATATTTTGAAAGTTTAATATTTAAAAATGTGATGGGTTAAAACATAACATTTAAAAACATAATTATATATAAATTATAACATGAATGAATATCTGAAAAATGATGATCACAAAACAAACGCTGAACATATTCTAAATCCTGAAAAATCAATAATAACAGTGATACCGCCCGTTGATATCTTCGTCAACGTTAACATCAACCTTCACAGGTTTCTAAGAATGTTTGAAGATGCTATAAAAGAGTTTGGAAATGAGTTAGAAAGTGTAGTAAAATACATAAACAAATTATTAACCGATAAGAATGTAGATTCAGTCTTTATGTTTGGGAGTGCAATATACAGAATGTTGACAAAAGAAGAGATAAGCGACATTGACAATTTTGTAGTATTCAAAGAATACATCAAAAAAGACATGATCAGGAATGCACCCAACAAGTTTCAGGTGATTGGTGAAACAATCTATGAGATTGAAAGACACATCAGAAGTGAAAATTATGGGTTAGAAGAAAGAATATTTTCTTCGGAAATTGTAGTATTAAAAGAATCTGAAGAGTTTCAGAACACTGTTTATAGAATGAGGAAAAGGTTTACAGAACATTGGGTAGAAATCATGAGCAATTTGATGTGCAGAGATGTATTCAAAGAGATTACAACAAAAAGAATATTATCATACATAAAAAACGAAAAATTAGGAGAGAAGATTAAGAACTCTAACGGGTTTTATTATATTGAAGGGGAAACAGAGGACGTACCGCCGCATGAGGTTGTTAACACAATGAAAAATAATAATTTCACACAAGACGAGATGATTGAAATCTTTAAAGCAATACTCAGAAGAAGGAGAGTTAAACCCAAATACCACGATAAAATTATAGAACCGGTTTTTAGTGACAAATATGTTAAGAGGATATTAAAACATAGTAAGTAAATTAAACCTTGCTGATAAAAATATAATCATGACTTTTATAATAACATCAAAAGATGTTCTGGCACGGACAGGCAAACTTATTCTTAAACATGGCACTGTTGAAACGCCTGCCTTTGTACCGGTTGCAACACGTGGCGGCATCAAAATGCTTGACACCTATGACATTGAAGAACTGGGAGCACAGATATTGATGTTAAATACATACCACTTATACCTCCGCCCGGGGATTGAAAAAATTAAACAGTTTGGAGGACTGCACAAATTCATAAACTGGAAAGGGCCAATCATGACAGATTCTGGGGGGTTCCAAGCATTCTCGTTAGGCATAGGGAGCGAGATGGGCAGGAGCAAATTCAAATACAACCAAGACGATGAAGAACAAAAAAGCATGGATGGTCAAATTAAAAAATATTCACGGCATGCATGGGTTGATGATGACGGTGTAACATTCAAATCTGTGTATGACGGTTCAAAACATAAACTTACACCAGAAAAATCTATAAAGATTCAAGAAGAATTTGGAAGTGATATAATCTTTGCGTTTGACGAATGCACATCGCCTACTGCAAACTATGAATACACAAAAGAAAGCATGGAAAGGACACATGAATGGGCAAAAAGAAGCCTAAGAGTCCACACTAAAAAGGAACAGATGTTGTTCGGGATCGTTCAGGGCGGACTGTTTAAAGATCTAAGAATAGAAAGTACAAAAACCATATCAGAAATGAATGTTGGCAATAAAAGGTTTGACGGGATAGGCATTGGCGGAGCGTTCGGCAAAAAACAAACATATAAAACCCTTGACTGGGTGGTGCCATACCTTCAAGAAGATAAACCTAAACATTTGCTCGGGATAGGTACTGTAGAGGACATTTTTGAATCAGTAAAAAGAGGAATCGACCTGTTCGATTGTGTTGGCCCGCAAAGGATTGGACGAGCGGGATACTTCTACATATCTCCGGAATCAGGTGGAAATGTCAAGAACAAATTTAGGGCACATATAACATCCGCAAAGTTTAAAGATGACAACAAACCACTCGACCCACACTGTAAATGTAAAATGAAACGGTTTACACGTGCATACATTCATCACATGTTCAAGAACGATCCGTTAGTGGGGATGAGAATTGTTACATACCATAACATACATTTCATGTTAAATCTTATGAAGAAGATTAGAAATGCGATAAAGAATAATGAATTTGAAGAATTGTATAAAGAATGGATGACAAAATAATCATTCTTGTGGTGACGAAGAACCAAATAACACCTTTCTTATTCTTCCAACACCCCAATCAAACACTGCCCTTAAACCACTTTCTTTTAATATTTTAAAAGCATGATCAAAAAGCTCTTGATTGATTATGCCAAATTTAAACTTTTTATCATCGGGTAATTTTCCACCAAAATGGTATCCTGTGACATACGCCACTGCTTCGTGAACCATTTTAACATCATTCATAGAATTGCTAAGCGTTCTTAGATAATCTATCCCATACTCATAAAGAAAGTAAACATCAAGAGCTAAGTGCATAAGTTCGTGGATTATTATTGGTTTAGTGATCCCTGCCATTGTGTCAACATTTTTTGCTTTCTTCAAAAATTCAAAGAATGGAGAATCGAACAATTCTTTATTTACAGAATAAATACTAAAATTAATCGTAAACTCTACCTTATACCTATTATCATGTAAGAAATGTGAAATAAACATCTTCTTTTCTTTTAATTCGCACCTACCTACATAAAAACTCTTGAAATCTAAGTCTACAGATAAAGGTTTTACAATGATATTTTCTGGAAGGTTTTCGAGCATCTCCCAAATGTTTATACCCAATTCTGATTCAAGTTCTTTTTGATAATCTAAGAATTTATCTAAAAATTCATTACGCTTTTTAGGGAATAGACCATGAACTTTTATCTTATTCTTTAAAGCTTTTTTACGCATTTGTTCCATGTGTATAATTATGGTTAAAAGTGTTTTTAAATATATCTGTTATTTTAATTAAAATTTGAATGAAGAAAACTCTTGAAATTAGACTTATAATATTATCTATTAATATATCCATATAACCTCAGTAGATTGAGCCCCAGTAGCTCAATGGTAGAGCGCTCGCCTCGTAGCACTTTCTTTACTGCTTCGGCAGCAAAGAACCTGCACTAAGAAATCCTGTGTGGGAAAGCGAGAGGTTGAGGGTTCAAATCCCTCCTGGGGCTTTTCCATATTAATTTTTTAAAATCCATTTCCATGCTGGCATGATTATGATCTTCTTGTTATTAACTCTTATCTCTTTTTCTTGATCATTGGTTATTATGTATCCTTTTTTGAGTTTATATGTCTTCATAGCTTCCAAAAGACCTTTCACTTCCCTATCTTCATTTTCTTTATTCAGTTCATACGTAACCTGCATTGCTTCATTTGAACCTAAGATAAAATCACATTCATTTTGCCCAAGATGATAAAACACTTTCTTTCCTTTTTTTATTAATTCTGTAAATATCAAATTTTCTAACATCAATCCTTTATCTTCTTTTATCTCAAATAACTTAACATAACCATTATCGATGAAGTATCTCTTCTTACGTATCTGTTTTGATACTGATTTTGCAAAAGGTAAACAAGAAATGATTAGAAATGATTCTTGTAAATAGTTAATATACCTGTCAACAGTATTAGGACTTATAGGCATATCTGATTCTTTTAAGAAAGAGTAGATCCTCCTTGGAGTTATTAATTTACCTATGTTCTCTCTTAATTTTTTAATTATAAGTTTGAGAACTTCTTCATTTTCTACTCTTTCTCGAGAGACTAAATCTTTATAGAACACTAGGTCAAAATAGGTGTTAAGAAGTTTTTCTTTACTCATTTTCCCAGAGAATAACGAAACTTCCGGGAACCCACCAAACTCAAGATATTCATCAAAGTATTTCTTTAACTTGAACCTTTGTTTAGAGTATAAGTATTCCTCTTTAAACTCAACACCTTTGAATTTAAGAAATTCTTTAAAACTGAGTGGATAGATATTAATCTCGATAAATCTGCCACCTAATCTTTCTGCAATCTCTTTGCTTAACATTTTAGAGTTAGAACCTGTTATGACAACTTTGTATCCATTATCTGCAAGCCTCCTAACATACCTTTCCCATCCATTAACATTATGAATCTCATCAAAGAATAACACTGGTTTTTCCTCTCTTAGCTCGTAATATGCTTCAAGGATAAGGTCAAAATCTTCGGTTTTAAATTGTAATAAACGCTCATCCTCAAAGTTTATGTATACAAAATCTTTGCCTTTTTTTCTTAGCACTTCTCTAATCTCATACATCGTATAACTCTTACCTGCTCGCCTAGGTCCGGTGAGTACCAAAGGCACATTACTTGTTATCAATTCTGATGATATTAGATTTCGTGGTATATAACTTAGTTTTAAATCCCATCCTTCTGAGATTATTTTCTTTATCACTTCTTTCATGCTTAAATTAGTGCATTAAGATTTAAAAATGTATCGTGAATGATACAAAAATACCTAAAAAATGTATTATAGATGATACAAATTTTGACAAGAGAGCAAATCCCTCCTGGGGCTTTTGGTTTTAGTTGAACTCCTACATAAAAAAGTACGATTTCAAAAAATTCTTTGAAGATTATAAAAAATCGGTTAATTTAAAAATAAAATCAACAATAAAACAATGGGTGATTATGTGAACACATTAAAGATAATGGTAATAATAATTTGGATATTCCTAACAGGTTGTATATCAGTTAGCGAACCAACCAAAACATTAAACGACCAAGAAGAAAGTCAATATCTCAACAACACCGTAACACAATCAAACAACACTACTGAGATCCAGTTAAGCAATACAACTGGCAACCATAATATCACAACATCACCAAACAATACAGAACTATCAGAGAATAACAAAATTACAACTTGGCATTATCAACTTCAAAATGCTAAATATCACAATCTAATAAACCTTAATGTAGATTTAATAGTAATTGACCCAGACGATGCCAACTTAACTTATGAACAATTGAAAAACATAAAGAAAAATAAGATAGTGTTGGCATACTTAAGCATTGGAGAAGCTGAGAATTATAGAGAATATTGGAAAGAAGACTGGAGACCGGGCAATCCAGAATTTTTAGATAATGAAAACCCAGAGTGGGAAGGTAATTATAAAGTTAAATTTTGGTATCCTGAATGGCAGAAGATTATACTGAACAGAACTCAAGACCTTGCACATAATTACGATGGGTTGTATCTGGACATTGTAGATGCATATGAATACTATAATGATTATCCAAATGTAAACTCAACTAAAGAAATGATTGAATTTGTAAAGAAGATTAAGGAAACTGGAAGAAAAATCAATCCCAACTTCCTAATAATTCCTCAGAACTCTCCAGAACTTTATGAGTATGATGAATATCAAAAGATAATAGATGGTATAGGTATTGAAGATACATGGTATGATGATGACACTCCACAGGATAATAAATATACCAAAGATGTTATACAGTATTTAGAACAGATTAAAAATGATGGAAAAATAGTATTATCTATTGATTACCCAACCAAAAAAGATTATATCAATGGTTACTATATAAAATGCAAATCACACGGGTTTGCATGCACTGTATCAAACAGAGAATTAAACATGGATATATCAAAAACAATCCATCAAACAACTAATTAATCATAGATTAATAATCAATCTTTACTCCACTGTTCAATATGTCTTCAATCAATTTCGGGTCAATTTCTCCACCCAATACTTTAGCAATGATAACGGCGAATTCTCTACGCCTATTATACGTACGCTCAGGAGATTTAATTTTTGCTTCTTCGTCAATAATCTTAAGAATTTTATCATCTGGCACACCACAAACTCTTAATGCCACACCATAATTACCAAAAATTTTCATCATCTGGCTATATTTCTCTGGAAATTCATGTCTTATTTTTGATTTAGTAAGATTTATTGGCAACCGTTCACCTAACCTATTACCATTAAACCACTTAATAATTGGTTGTGCTTCAGGTTTTTGTCTTAACATTAAAACCTTTTCAGATACCTTGATAGAGGATATACGTTCTGTTGTAAAACCAACGGACCTTAGAAACAAATACCAAACCGAAAAACTTATTTTTTTAAATATCTTCTTAACTAAATCATACTTAATAAGATCATTATCTTTAACATAACGTTCTGTTAATTCATAATCGTTTCGATGAATCAAATCACCCCCAACCCAGTTTACCAAATCATTTACAACCTTAATACTATCTGAATTAATAAGGAAACTTTCATTTATATATAGATTTATTCTGTTAATCTTATCACATTTTGATCGAGGCAAACCTAAAACTCTCAAAGCCCGATACCATGATTCTGCAGTTTGAAGTTTTAAATTTCTGTTTCCACCACCGAAATGAATACACACTATCTCAAAATTAATTGGATAAGCAACTCTGATAAATTTAGGTGTTAACTTTAACGGCACATCATCCTTAATCCTATCAAACCATTCAATCAATTTTTTACGCATTGAGAGATCATAAGTTAAACCAACACATGGCCCATGAAAATGAAATTCTGTCCTTTTCCTCACACCGTGAGTAATAAATGACAACTTTTCTTTGTCATAGGAAGAATAAACATTCTTAATTTTATGATTTGTTCTCACCATCAGTTTACCCCCACTTATCTAAATTGTCATCAACCTTTAAAATGATTATTAATAAATCACAACATACTCACTTTAAACATCATCCGTTTTAAATATTCCTGTAAATATCTCAGATTTGGGTCAACATTGCTCCCATTAAGGTTAATGCCCACAGTAGCATTATTTTTATGCTGTAATAATATTCCCTTATTAATTAAGAATTCTATTGTATCTTTGACATCCTTATCATTCACCTTAAAATCATGAGTAACTGATCGCATTTTCCTAATAGTATTGCCGACTGCATGCTCCTTAGGGATGTAATCGTTTTGGCATGCCCAAGAGTTATTCTTCTTTCTTAGTCCCCACCACAAAACATACATTACAGTATAAGGCGATACCTTGACTGATTCAAGGTATATTCTTGTCTCGTCATCAATCTCAAAAGTCTCGTCATCATAAGACAAAACATCCCCTATAACTTCATCATCACCCAGCTCCATATGATTAATCTGCCGTTTTATTCCTTTATCTATCAATTTAAACACTTCATCTGCAGAGGACGGTAGCACATCAATATTATCTATAACAACTGATTGGTATTTTTCAAGCATTCTTTTAATTTTGCCATATTCTAAATTCTCCACCCATGCAGTCAAATCGTCCCCACCAACCATACTAATCACAATCAAAGAAGCTAATATATTAAACCTAAGTTTCAACATTGACGATAATTTATTTAAAGTATCCAACCGTTCTGATATCCTTTTACCATACAATTTCAACAGAAAACCATGAAACTGGCCGATATTTATTATATTATTGTCTACACTGAACTCTTCATAATACTTATCCAATCCCTCTTTTATCTCCCCAAACATCAGCAATCTCATATTATGAAACCTACTTCTGAGAAAATATGCAACTCCAAATGTATAATTATCACACGGCTCAACAATAAACTGAAGCATCATAAAAATATCAACATTTTTCTTCCTGTTAAAAACTGCACCCTTAACATCATAATCATTCAACTTAATATTCCACACTACTTCCCCCACCTCTTCAACATCTAAAACATAAGATAACGGTTCAAATTTAATAAGGTGAGGTCTGTGTTCAATCATTACACGATTCATCATATTATTAAAATCGTTTCTTGTCATAGTTCGTGAGGAAATCTTTGCTTTTTCATCCTCTTCCAATTCATGCAAATCAATCTCTAACATCTCACAAATCTCGTCCAACTCAGGTCCATAAACGTAATCATAGTTTAACAATTCTTCGACATTCCTGTGAGCATAAAGAGTAACAAGATTATCTATATCATTCTTAGCCTTGAGATATATCTTATCTTTCAATTCTGGCACATTAATAAGCAACGGTACAACATCATATTTATCAAACATACCCCTAATCTTAGATGTTAAAATCTTAAGATTTTTTAATAACAATTCAAAATTTTTCATAGATGATATATCTAAAATGTCTTCCCCATAATCCTTCTTTGCAACACGTTTAAACTTTTTATATTCTTTACCAACAAAAGACATAATCTCATCAAAATTGTCTAAAGTCAACAACATAAACCCTTCATAAGATAATACTAATGATTCGTCCTCTTTCATTTCAACCCATAACTTGTAAAACTCGTTTACACTCTCTAAAAACAAATCAATATCTTGACAATTAAGATTATAATTTCTATAAACTTTTCTAACTCTATTCATAAACTTATTCCTATTCTTGTGCTTAGCAGTCTCAACATCATTATAATCATTTGAAGTATAAGATTTAACAATGGGTGTCATTAATTATGCATTTATTAAGATAAATATAAAAATGTTTGGCTTTTATTAAAAAATCCATTTCAACTTATGCAAAATCAAACTTATCACAATCAAACAATCCTTTATCAGAAATCTTAGCATGAGGAATTACCAACAATCCCATGAAAGACAATGTCATGAACGGCGCTTTAAACTTACAACCCATACGTTTAACAACATTAGTTAACTTCTTATATTGTTGTGATGCACGGTGGTAATCATTTGTCATTAACCCAGCATAAGGTAACCTAAGTATTGATAAATGGTTATTATATAACACTGCTAATCCACCCTTGATCCTAATCAATGTATTAACTACTTTAACTATTGATTTGTCATCAGCACCGATTACTCCAATGTTATGAGAATCATGCATGATGGTTGACCCGAACGCGCCGTGTTTAATCCCAAAACCTCTAATGTATCCCACTGCAGGTTTAGTATTCTTATACCTATTAACAACTACTATCTTTAACACATCCTTTTTTATGTTTATACAGGATGCTGGCGTGTTAATCTTATCAGTTACCAATTGTCCGTCTTTAGCTTTTATTATAAAAGGAACTTTTCTATCAACTATATCAAATAACTTTACCTTTGACCTACGCATTATGTTAATGGGTTTTGTCTTGGATTTAGTGATAAAGATTTTACCTCTATCATAAACCTTAACACCATTTATCCATGTGGACATGACATTGAACCGGTTAATACTATCTATTATTACAATGTCTGCGGGGTCACCTTCATGCAATAAACCCACATTCAAACCGTAATGCTTAACAGGATTATATGTCGCCGCCTTGATAGCCTTAATAACTGGAACGCCCAATTCGATCGCTTGCTTGATTATACCATTAATGTATGAATTAGAAAGGTCATCAGGATGAATGTCATCAGTGCATAACATTGTATCAGGATCATTTAACAAGGAGTACAATTCATTTAAATTCTTGGCGGCTGACCCTTGTCTTACAATTATTTTCATGCCTTTACGTTGTTTCTCGCGCGCCTCGCTCAACATATAACATTCATGATCAGTCTCAATGCCTGCCGAAATATATTTATCCAGATCGCGCCCTGTCAATCCCGGGGCATGACCATCTATATGTTTGCCCAGTCTTTTTGCGATTGCAATCTTTGCCATGACTTCCATATCATGATTTATAACGCCCGGATAATTCATCACCTCTGATAAATGATACAAACCATACTTACGGAAAAGAACTTCAATCAGGTTATGATCAATCACTGCACCTGAAGTTTCAAACCGGGT
This sequence comes from Microcaldota archaeon, assembly GCA_021158105.1. Lineage (GTDB taxonomy): Archaea > Micrarchaeota > Micrarchaeia > Anstonellales > JAGGVH01 > JAGGVH01. Next base: position 24,514 of record JAGGVH010000041.1, on the reverse strand, counting down.
TGCAGGCACACAGGACGGTGCACCCCAATAAAACTTGAACGGTGTTTTATTACCATTTGATAACATGAACTTAATACCTTTCAAACCTAAAACGTTAGCAATCTCGTGCGGGTCAGCCACTGCTGCCACCACACCATGCTGGACAGCAATCCGCGAATATTCACTGGGGATCAACATTGAACTTTCAATATGAACATGAGCATCCACCAGGCCAGGTAATATATACTGCTTTTTAACAAGATGTTCAGGCAAACGAGTTATCCTCCTGATTTTATTATCAAATTCTATCTGGCCTGGATAAATAATTTCATTGGCAACATCAATAATGTAACCAGTTATCCTATGATATCTTTTATTAACATTCACAGAGTGCATATAAAAATTACAAAGATAATATTTAAATGAGTTTCATTAACAGTACAGATTATACCACCACTAAATATCATCACTAATTTTCTATTAACCTTCTTATCTTATTAACAGCCCAATCAAAGACTGCCTTTAAACCGCTTTCTTTTAATATTTTAAGAGCATGATTAAAAAGTGTTTTCAAATGGAATTGTCAATTAATAGTTACTATAAGATATCACTTTAATTTCTTTCAATTTGCTGATAACTTCTTCTATGTTATTCTCTTCAGTTAGGTCAAAAATATTAGTCACTCTACCTTTGTATAAAACTTTTGGATTTGACATAAAATAATCTAGATCATCATTTGAGAAACCCCCATCAATAAATCTTTTACCAATCATGGTTTCATCTGGTTTTATTATAACATTATTATCATATCTTGACAGAAATCTTACTATTTCCGATAATGCCTCAATAGGACCGGCAGACATGTGGACACAATTATAACCTGTATTTACATTCTTTAGACTCCATCTATCCTTATATTCAAAAAGAATTCTACGAATGCTCCCATCATATGCTTTTTGTGGGTCTGTAATTCCAAGCATTTTGTTTCTTAATGTATCCCAACCCACATTAGAAGAGATTATCATGACAACAATTGATTTACCTTTAGATGTATAATGTTCAAGTCTAAATGGAAAGAAACCATTTAATAGATAAATCTCTTTATTAAAGAGTTTTAACTTAGTTGCAAACACACCACTAGCTATTTTTTTGAAACCAGTATTACTCCACAATAATTCTAAAGATTTTGGATCAAAGTTTTTATATTTCTGTAAGAACTGAAACCCCCCTAGAATTTCAACATTATCTCCAGGATTCTTTGAATCAATATTATAAACTTCATTAAACATTTTCAGGGCATCATTTGATAATGCCTCAATGCCCTCTTTTGCAACTCTGTTGATTACGCTATAATGATTAGCTATAAGATTATATTTCTTAAGATAGCTTGCACCTATTGTATATATACCCTCAACAAAGATGCTATATTCTTTGAATATATTGAAAATGATATCTAAAACAGAAGATAAATCAACATGATTATCAGGATCAGTCACTTCAGGTTTTATAAAAAATAACAATTCATGCTTATAATTTGAATTTGGTGTATATTTTTGTACCTCTCTAATTTGATAAACGCCCTTTCCAACATCTTGAACACTGCTAATAATATCACTCTTAAGCTTTGGCAACTCTGTATTATCTAATAAAGGAATTCCTAATTCCCTAAACTGTGGTTTCTCAAGATTATCGGTTTTGTTTTTTAGTTTTGAGTTCATACATATATTATTATTCTTAAAATTTAAAAACATTTCCATACATAGATTACAACAAAATTTCCCTATTAAAAATTAACTAACAAAACCTTTATAAATTTTCAAAGTATGAACATGCCTATGAACGAAGAGATTGAGATTAAAGTAGGAATCATAAATCCGAATGAAGCTGAAAGAGTATTAGAACACAAAACCGAGTTCATCAAAGAAAAAGAACAAAAAGATGAATATTTTGTACCTATAAACAATGATTACTTTGATGAAAAACCAACAAAAAAATACCTAAGAATAAGGCATGACAATAAAAAATACATTTTAGCATACCATTCTTGCCATTATGGAGATGATGGAAAGTTATTAAAAACTGATGAATATGAAACAGAAATAGAAAACCCTGACATTATGCGCGAAATCTTAGAAAAGATAGGCATGAAACTTAAAGTAACAGTCAAGAAGCATAGAAAGTATTACAAATATAAAAATTTTGAGATTCTACTTGATAAAATTGAAGGGTTAGGGTGGTTTATTGAAGTGGAGGCAAAAGTTGTAAATGACTCCCCTGAAAAGATTAAAGAAGAATGCTATAAGTTACTTGAAGAATTAAATATAAAATGGGTGGAAGCACCTAACACGGGTTATCCAAATATGCTATTAAATAATGTAAGGAGCAATGAATAACCTACTTTACTTCATCAACCAAGATGAAATACTAATAGCTGTTAAAGCTTTACAAAGAAGCGATGAACACATAAACATACATAACTCCTTTTATTTTTTATTATAATATAATCCTCAGAAGGATAAGCATATCTTTAAAAGTATTTTTATTTTCATGGTGATATGGGGAGGCGAAAGATAATGAAAAGAAAATCCAATAAAAAAATCAAACCGCCCTATAACCTTGATAACGGTGAAAGGATTGTCTTAATAAGGACGTTCAAATATGTTCAACGCAACAAGTATGCATGGGACAAGTTATTATCAAAATATCCTGTGATGGTGTTAGCAGCTGAAAGAGAAGAATGGGAAAATCTACTTCAACAAAACACTTGGCCGGTTAGAGATATCAAAGGAAACGTTTATGAGATAACACCTAAACAGGTTGGGGTGACAGAACTATGGTTAGAAGAAAGTGCAAAATGTTCATACTACAAAGAAGGGGAATTGTTACCTGTTACAACAAACCTTCCAAGGTATTTTGATAACAAATGGTTTACACAAAAAATATTAAGACGTTTCGACATGGCAATACCAAGCCGTCCGTTCAAATATATTCCATTTTTAGGTAAAGCAAAAGAAGGGATTGATGAACTAATCCAACCGTTTAGTCCGTTAAGATATTTTACAAGCCCTGTTAAGAATATGTTATACAAAGCAAGCTATTCAATTAAAAAAGACATTGATGGCTTAAGTTTTAAGAATATTAAAATAAAAGATGTGATATTGGATGTATTAGGATTAAGATTAAACAAAAATGAAAGCAATGAAGAATTTATAATCACCAACAAAGATGAGGACTATAGATACGTTGATTTCATAATTGAAAACTCCCACAACAACAAAGCAACATACTTAAAACCTGCTGTCCACACTGGCGGTGGCATGGGAGTAATAAGAATCAAGATTGAAGACAACAACTTATACATTGATACAAGTGATGACGGTTTAATAAAATTGTTAGTAGATGAGGGGGGCAAAAGAATCAGAAATAAAGTCCACTTTATAACAAAAAACAAAAAGAAGATACGCGAACTCATAAGACATATACTTAATAATATTTATTTTCCATATTTCTTTAACAAGTTAGGCGGGGAAAACATATACCTGTTTGAAGAAGAACTTGAACAGCCAAAGATAGGACGTAAGATTGAGTTCAGGTTTGTTGTCCAGTGGGTTAAAGATCATTTTGAAAGCACTGCAAACTATGCAAAGGTCGGGGCGTCAGACTTCGTTGCAAACATATCATTATCAGGCCATGCCGCTAGGAGTGTTGACGTGCTAACAGAATTCATAAGAAAAAACTGGACATTCATACCAAAAAATGATGCAAGAAAGTTAGCAGAGCAATACATCAACAAACTCAGTTTAACAGCCGGTGCAGTGTTCCAAGAATTGTTAGACGAAGCAAGGTATGAAAATAATCAAAACATAGGGAAAGATAATTATCTTTGTCCATCAACAATGAATGTGACATTCGGCTCAGTAGACTTTGTACCGACGATAGGCCCGAACGCAGGGATACTATTCAAAGGAATAGAAGTCAACACTGGCACTATAGGAATTGGAGGATTGAGCAAATTACATCCGAACAAGTACAAAAATGTTATACACACATGGACTGATAACATAGTTAATGCATGCGAGATAGCGTTCAGTAAAACAGCCCCAAGAAAAACCAAACTATAAAATTTAGTTGGAGGTCAGAAAATGATCCACATAATACATACAGACATTACAAAAGTAAAAGCTGACATCATCGTAAATACAGCAAATGAATACCTCTCACACGACGGAGGTGTAGCATTAGCAATATCACAAGCAGGCGGACCGATAATAAACAAAGAAAGCAAAGAATGGATTAAAAAGAACGGTCATTTAGAGGTTGGCGGGACAGCAGTCACATCTGCAGGAAACCTTAAAGCAAAATGGATAATTCATGTTGTGGGACCAAGAGGCACCAGACCTCAAGTTTTAAGAAAAACTATAAACAATGTTTTTAAAAAGGCCATTGAACTTAATGCTAAAAGCATTGCACTCCCGGCAGTTTCGTGTGGGGTATTCGGGTTTGATAAAAAGATGGGTGCAGAAATAATTTATAACACATCTAAAGAATACAGTGATAAGATGAATATATACCTAGTATCATTGGATAAGGAAATGATTAAACATTGGAAACATCATAAAACATTAAATACCCTTCTCCCTTGTTTTTAACCTTGTTAAGATTTTCTTTTCTTTAACTTTCTTTTGATTAACAATTTTTCCAATAAACAGATAATGGTCGCCAGTCTTAATTTTTCTGACTACTCTGCATTCAATATAAGCTACTGCATCTTTCAATATCGGACAACCCGTCTTACCCTCAAAATACTTAACCTTCTTAAATTTGTCAACATCCCTGCCAGACTGTGTCCCAAAAGATTTAACCAATGATACACCTTTATTATCATCAGAAACAAAATTTATTGTAAATATCATGCTTTGGTTTATCACCCAGTATGTAAAATGCTCAGGAGACAATGCTATACCAACCAACGGAGGATCAAAAGAAAGCCTTGTAACCCATGCAGCCACAAAACCGTTTTTGACCGGACCTGCCCGTGATGTTATTATGAAGACATTGCCTTCAATCATTTGAAAAGGAGTAAGTTTCTTTGAATTTGCCATAATAAAATAACATGTTAAACATTTAAAAAAATATGTTTTCAAAAAATAGGTATTTAAAAAAATAAATACCTGGTGACAATGTATGGATACTGAAAAAATAAGAATGGATTTCCCAATATTAAACAGGAGAATTAATGGTTATCCAATTATATACTTTGACAATGCAGCAACTTCACAGAAACCTGTAACTGTAATAGATGCAATAACTAAATATTATAAAAATCATAATGCAAATGTCCACAGGGGGATTCACCAATTGAGTGAGGAAGCAACAGAATTGTATGAAAAAGGAAGATTAGAAGTTGCTTCATTCATAGGAGCAAACAAAAAAGAATTAGTATTCACAAAAAATGCAACAGAAGGATTAAACTCAATCATGTATTCATGGGGACTGGAAAACATTAGAAAAGGGGATAAAATCGTAATAAGTATAATGGAACATCATGCAAACTTGATACCATGGCAGATGTTAGCTAAGTGGAAAGGTGCAGAATTGATATACTTAGACATTAACGAAAAAGGAGAAATACCCGAAGAAGAATATGATAAGATTGAAGACGCAAAAATTGTCTCAATCACTCATGCGTCAAACGTCTTAGGGACAATAAATCCCATAAAAGAAATATCAAAAAAAGCACATCACTATGGAGCAATCTCTATTATTGATTCAAGTCAAGGTGTTCCACACATACCGATTGATGTCAAGGAAATCGAATGTGATTTCTTAGTGTTCACAGGACACAAAATGTTAGGGCCAACAGGTGTAGGTGGAGTATACATAAATTCAAGAATAGATATGGAGCCGTTCTTGTTTGGTGGTGACATGATTGAACATGTTAGCTTATACGAATCAACATGGGCTGACCCGCCAGCAAAATTTGAAGGAGGAACGCCTAACATTGCAGGAGTAGTTGGATTAACAGAAGCTGTTAGATATTTAAAAAATATTGGAATGAAAAAAATAAGACAACACGAAATGAAACTGGTCAAATATGCCTTTGAAGAAATGGAAAGAATAAGTAACGTAGAAACTTTCGGTCCAAAAAAAGAAAGAACTGGGTTAGTTTCATTTAATTATAAAGGATATAATGTGAGAGACCTTTCAGATGCTCTTAATAAAAAAGGTATTGCAATAAGAGCAGGGCAACACTGTGCAGAACCATTACATAAAAGATTAAACTCCCGTGCCACAGCAAGAGCCAGCTTTTATATATACAATACATTCAGTGAAATAGATTACTTTGTTGATGTATTAAAGAAGATAAAGAATTAACAAATGGTGGTGGTATGGAAGGAGTAGCAGAAGACTGTGGTGAAATTGTATACATAAATGTAAACTTGGAAAATGATTATATAAAAAAAATATCAATTACCGGAGAAAACCTCTCGGAAATAACAAAGAAAGTAATCAAAAAAATGAAGACATTCGAAGGCAAACAAGCAAACGAGATAAGAAATGTTGAAGATGAAGAATTATTAGCAATGTTGGGATTCACAGATTTATCAGAAGGGAAAAAATCGTTTGCAGTACTGCCCATTAAAGCTCTTAAAAGAGCCTTAGAAAACCACAAAAAGGTTTAAATATCACCACGTTGTAATAAACACTATGACAATATTAAAGACTAAAGAGATTGCCATGCGAAATAAAATAAAAAGTTTAAACTCAAACATTATCCACCTGACCAGATTCGTTTCAGAATTTGAAGTCCTTAAACTTCCTCCTGAAAAAAGAAAAGATGTTCTCATCAGAGTTCCTGAGGAATATGCAATATATCCTCACAATTTTGCAGTCAAATCAGAATTCCTAATCGGAAAAGGAATACCAAAGATATTAACTATTGACGATTTGTTACTAAATGCAGACGAAGAATACAATGGCCTGATCATATTCACTGCTGATGAAGGGAATTATTTAGCAGCACTCTTGATGTTTTGGGAGGTCGCAAAATATAATGATAATCCTGACCAGTTTTTAGATTTCTTTAAGAAGACACACAACATTAGCAAAGATAAAATATTAGAATCAAAGATTGAAAAAGTTATATTATGGATAAAAAGAATGAATTCGATGATAAAAGACCATTTTGAAAAAGAGGGCAATTATGAAGATTTGATAAAAGATGTTGGTTTTTCTTATGTTGCAAGGGTGTGGGTACGCAATATCATAACATTCCTTAATCTTTTCAACCCAAAAATAGAACTGCCTGAGGATGTCAAAAGAACTGGTATTGACAACCTGTTTGGACATAGAATTAAACAATCATTTTTAAGTATTCACCATATTAATAAAGAACATGAAAGCAATCAAAGTCCATAGATTAAACGCTGAAAAAATTAGAAGGCTTATTCACATTAGAAAGGATTATAAGGTTAAGAATGATAAAGATTATGTTTATTTTCCTGTTTATGATAATATAGAAGTCCCACCCGAATGTAGTATCATAAATGTTGATGAAACATTCTTTGACAAGATTGAAGAAAGGATAAACCTTAAAAGATACCTAAAAAATAAAGGGATAAACATTGAAAAGTCATCTTTTGAAGTCATAGGAGACATTGCAATAATAGACATACCAAAAGAATATAAAAAATATGAGAAGGATATTGCAAAAGGTATCATGAAAGTTCATAAAACTGTTAAAACAGTCTTAAAAAAGGAAAGTGGGATGCAAGGTATATTAAGGATAAGAAAAATGAGAAAAATATTAGGTGAAGACAAAACAGAAACTACTTATAAGGAAAATGGATGTGTTTACAAAGTTGACGTTGCAAACATGTTTTACTCGACACGTCTCGGAAATGAGAGGCTGAGGATTGCTAAACTTGTAAAAGAAAACGAAAACGTTCTTGTGCCATTTGCAGGGCATGGCCCATTTGCAGTTTTAATAGGCAAGATGCATCCAAAAACAAAAGTAGTCGGGATTGAACTCAACCGTGATGCTGTCGAATATTTTAAAGAAAACATTAGATTGAACAGGTTAAAAAACGTTATAGTAATAGAAGGCGATGCTAAAGAAAAAGCCAAGGAATACAAAGATTGGGCAGATAGAATAATAATGCCTTTGCCCAAGGACGCAACCCATTTTGTAAAAGATATGCTCATTGCATTAAAAGATAAAGGGTTCATACATATCTATGCTTTCACTCCAAAGAACGACCCGTTCACAGAGATTGAGAACGAAATCCGAAACATTGCAAAGGAAGTTGGATATAAAACAAAAGTCATAAACAAAAAAATAGTCAGACCATACTCATCAAAGATTGATGAAGTTGTATTAGATGTATTATGCAGGAAGGAATAGTTTAAAAAAGTATATACTTGTGGGTTAAAAAGAACTGCACAAATTAACACGTCCGACGTAATAAAACACAAAAATCGTATGCTTTAAAAACATTATCTTTGTAGATATGGACAGTTTTAATAAACCATGGGAGGTGAGGGGGAGCCGCTTTTGCGGTGGACCCCCTCTTACTGTTTATAAAACAATCAAACGGAAAATGGGCCTCAGTATGTTTATAAACTACTCTACTAAATTTTATTCATGGTATGGTCAGGATGGCTCAGCAAGTCGCAGATTATACAATTTCTAACATGTCCATACTCATGGTATTTGGCAAAGATTAGAAAGGTCAAACAAAAATATGTTGAAGCGCTTGAGAACGGTAAAGAGGTTCACAAGGCACTTGAAAATGTTTATATCGGCAAAGAACAGTTTGAATCAAAGTATGAGATACTTGAAGAGCTCAAAAAACATAAAAGATTCTATGCATTTAAAGAACAGTTTGAAAACTTTTCAGATCTCGCCTCACAATATACTTTAAAAAGACCATTATTCAGAGAGTATAAAATAATAGATAAAAACAATAAGATGCGTGCAATCATTGACAGGATTGACAGGATAGAAAATGAATTATACGTTGTTGAATACAAATGGTCGAGCCAATGGCCATGGACGCATTTTGAGTTATCATTGTACGCTTCACTACTAGAAAACAAGTGGCACACACCTATTCGCAAAGGTACAGTGTTTTACTTAACAGATAACACAATTGAGATGATAGAAATAACCAATACTATGAAGAATGATGCTATTAAAACAACAAACAATGTCAGAAATGAGATATACAAAAAATTAAAAGATGACAAATTTGAGAAAAGAACAGGTGTATGGTGCGAGAACTGCCCTTATAAGGAAGTGTGTTTACGACAATAGTCGTAAATCTTTACGTTATATTTAAAAATGTATGGATAGAACAATAGATAGAATTTATGTGTAATTATATTAGGTTTAGAAAGTTTAATTTAAGGTGGAATAATGAACACAGGTTATCCAAAGAATAATATCGAAAACACAATCGAAAAACTCAAAAAAGAAGTTGCAGGCGAGATTGCACTGTCATCAAAACCAGGTTCTACAATGAAAAAATGGAGAGAAATATTTGACATAACACAAACAGAACTTGCAGATTATCTTAGTGTTTCACCATCAACAATTAGTGATTATGAATCAAACCGCCGTACGTCTCCTGGTATAAACATCATCAGAAGGTTTATCAATGCAATAGTTGATATTGATTTAGCAAAAGGTGGCAAGGTAACAGCTCAACTTACCCAAGAATTTGTTAATGAGAAGGAATTTTTTGAAGTTCACGAATTTGCTACAAGTTTTACAGGCAAAGAATTGGTTAAATTGTTAAACGCAAAAGTTGTGGCAAATGAAGAATTGCTTGACACAAAAAAGGTGTATGGCTACACACTAATAAACTCATTAAGGGTTATCCTTGGTTTGCCATATTCACAATATCCCAGGTTATACGGTGCAATGAGTGAAAGAGCATTCATATTCACACAAGTATCGACTGGCCGCAGCCCATTAGTAGTCATCAGGGTTTCTGCACTCAAACCGAGCATAGTGATACTTCACGGGATAAAAAAGGTTGATGAACTTGCCCTTAAGATTGCAGAAAAAGAAATGTTGCCAGTGCTTATTACAAACATAGACATTGAAAAGATGAAAAACATATTAAACAAATTATAATTCATTCAATTAATTTTATGAGGAGGTTATAAGATGATAGGAATTGTAAGTTATGGTGCATATATACCAAAGTATAGGATTAAAACTGAAAAAATCGCAGAGGTATGGGGAGAAGACTCGGATAGGATTACTAAGGGATTAGGTATAATTGAAAAGAGTGTGCCAAACGTTGATGAAGATGCATCAACATTAGCTGTTGAAGCTGCGCGTATTGCACTCAAACGAGCAGACATTGACCCTCAGGAAATTGATGCGATATTTGTAGGTTCAGAGTCACACCCGTATGCTGTCAAACCGACCTCAACGATTGTTGCAGAAGCAATAGGTGCAACGCCCCACATGACTGCAGCAGATTTAGAATTTGCATGCAAGGCAGGGACAGCAGGAATACAAATCTGTTTAGGACTGGTCAAATCAGGAATGGCAAGGTATGGTGTCGCAATCGGTTCTGATACATCACAGGGCAGGCCAGGGGACGCATTAGAATACTCTGCAAGTGCGGGCGCAGGTGCATACATCATAGGCCAGAAAAACCTTGTTGCTGAGATTAACGGAACATACTCGTTCACCACTGACACACCAGACTTCTGGAGACGTCCAGGGCAGGATTATCCTTCCCATGGCGGACGATTCACAGGCGAGCCTGCTTACTTTAAACATGTAGGGTCTGCTGCACGTGGCATGATGGAAAGGATGAACACTTCTATTGAAGATTATGATTATTTTGTGTTCCACCAGCCTAATGCCAAGTTTCCATTACGTTTAGCAAAGAAGATGGGCATACCAAAAGAAAAGGTCACTCCTGGACTTTTAACCCCATACATAGGCAACACATATTCTGGAGCGATCATGGTGGCATTATCCAACGTATTAGACCAAGCTAAACCAGGAGCGCGGATATTGGTATCATCATTTGGTTCTGGTGCGGGGTCTGACGCATTTGACATAACAGTAACTGATAGGATTGAAGAGGTCAGGAACCGCGGGACAAAGGTTAAGGAATTCATCGATAACAAAGAATATCTATCATACGGGAAGTATGTTAAACATAGGAGAAAACTTAAGATGTAAATTATATACAAGGTGGTTTATATGAGGAAAGTATCGATTATTGGCGCTGGAATGACAAAGTTTGGAGAGAGATGGGACAAAGGAATACCTGAACTAATCGCAGAAGCAGGCGTGAGGGCATTGGTTGACGCAAACTTATCAGGTGAAGAAATCCAAGCTGTTTACGGTGGCACAATGGCAGCCGGGAGGTTGGTTGGGCAAGAACACATTGGCGCATTGCTTGCAGATGCAATGGGACTTAACCCATTACCATCTGTCAGGGTTGAAGCTGCATGTGCATCAGGCGGTGTTGCATTGAGGCAAGCATACTTATCTGTAGCTTCTGGGATGTATGATATTGTAGTAGTCGGCGGTGTAGAAAAGATGACTGATGTCAGCACAGGCGATGCAACTATTGCATTAGCGGGCGCAGGCGACATTGAATGGGAATTCTTTTCAGGAGCAACATTTCCTGCATTGTATGCACTCATTGCAAGAAGGCACATGACAGAGTTCGGTACAACCGAAGAACAGTTAGCAGCAGTTGCAGTCAAGAATCATGAAAACGGATCACATAATGAATTTGCACAATTCCAAAACAAAATAACTATTGACCAGGTGTTAAACTCAAAACCTATTGCCGACCCTTTAAAAATCCTAGATTGTTCACCGATCACTGACGGTGCAGCAGCAGTGGTATTGGCATCGTCAGACATTGCAAAGAAGTATACTGATACTCCTATTGAGATAATCGGGAGTGCACAGGCTAGTGATACGCTTGCTCTTCATGACAGGGAATCTTTGACATCATTAAAGGCCGCAAGGGTGGCAGCTGAGAATGCTTACAAACAAGCAAAGGTTACTCCAAAAGATATCAATCTTGCAGAGGTCCATGATTGTTTCACAATAGCAGAGGTTTTGGCAATTGAAGATTTGGGCTTCTTTCCAAAAGGCAAGGGGGGCATTGCCACATTAGAAGGCGAGACTGCATTGAACAGTAAAATTTCTATAAACACTTCAGGAGGACTAAAAGCATGCGGTCACCCTGTAGGTGCCACAGGAGTTAAACAGGCAGCTGAAATCACATGGCAGTTGAGGGGCGAGGCAGGCAAAAGACAAGTCGACAATGCAACAATAGGATTAACCCATAACATAGGAGGTTCTGGCGCAACTGCAGTTGTTCACATAATGAAAAGAGCTGATTAAGAAGGTGATTATATGGTTGAAGGGATACCGTCAATATGGAGAAAGATACCTAACAGGTATAGGTTGGAAGGCAATGTTTGTGAAACATGCGAAACTGCATATTTCCCACCAAGAGTAGTTTGTCCAAAATGCAGGAGAAAAGGCAAGCTTGTCAAAAAAAGGTTTAGTGGCAATGGCAAGATATATTCTTTTACTAAGGTTTACACGCCACCGACAGGGTTAGAACTTGATGCACCATATCACCTTGCAATCATTGAATTATCAGAAGGGCCTAAGATATTAGGACAGATTGTTGAGAGCGACGATAAAAAGGTTAAAATCGGTGCCCAGGTAAAAATGGTATTCAGAAAGATGAAAGAAGATGGAAATGCTGGACTGATACATTACGGCTATAAGTTCAAAGTGATTGATTAGAACTTCAACGTTTTATCTTTTTCTTTTTATGGTTAATGTATCCATTGTTACCGTTCCTCCATTTGTCAGTAAACTGCTTTGCTTTGTTGATCATCCTGTTCTGCTTTTCAAATGTTTTTAAGTATGACACATAATTTCTAACTTTAAACTGTAATTCTTCAAGTTCCTTAACATCCCATTGCTCTTCATCATGATCTGAGTTTGCATCAGATACGCCAAGATTACCCATCTCACTGATATCACTTATTCTTTCAACAGGAGGTTTAAACAGATTGAATATGTTCTTTTCCTCAGATCTTGTCAGTTTTATACTCTTTAAATCTTTAATGCGTTTGCCGTGGAAATCACTGCCAACCGTTATCCCCAACCCTTTTCTTCTGCACTCATACAACAACTGCTCAACCTCATTTTCTTTCAACATCCTATGAAACACTTCAATACCTTTCAACCCCATATCAACAAGCTCTTCAATGTCACGTTTAGAAATCTTTAGACTTGTTGGATGAGCCAAGACAGGTATCCCACCAGAATTTAAGATTGCACTTAATACCCGGCGAGCATCAAAATGTGCAAGCGCAGAAATGATTCTAGAATATTTATCATAAATTACTGCCCATAAATATCCACTGTCATAATCAGAATATATAAAATCTTTAAAATTATGAAATGCAACATGAAAATAAACCTTTTTTAATACCTCATGAATAGGACGTTCTCTGACCATTTTTTCAATGTCGATGTTATCTGGAAACACCCAATTATGAGTATATTGAATATTTTTTATCACTGACAACACTGCCTCAATCCTAACATGAACCATGTCTTCAACCAGAGAACTGAATTCTGGGGCGCTTGGATCAAAATCATAACCTAAAATGTGGCATCGCGTATTAGTAGATTCAATACGTGAAGAAATCTCTATACCCGGAATGATAGTTATACCATATTCTCCTGAAAGTGCTTTCATTTCATCAGGATCACCAATACTGTCATGACCTGTAAAACTTATCACCTTTTTTCTGAAATGCTTTACTATTTCAATAATATCATCATAACTCATAACCGAATCTGAAGAATATCTTGAATGCAAATGAAGATCATACTTTTTTAGTTCATCGTCAACAATGACATCGTGTAATATCTCAAAACCTTTACCATTCTTTTTCCTTCCTTTTTTACCATTACCCATAATATAATTATGTAGGAAAAAGTATAAAAATACAGGTGTTACCCAAAATTATAATGTTGATATAAACTTTTCAATCTCATCAAAACTCAATGCACAACCCGTGTATTTTAATTTATAAAGCGAAGCCGATAAAAATTGTTTTGGGTTTTCATATGAATCAAAATATCCTTTTTTGTATGCCATAATGACAAGTTCACTGCTTCTCAGAATTTTTATATTTTTTGTTAATCTCTTAAACTCTTCTAAATTTTCAATGTTTACCATTATATTAACATGAAACTCATCCTCAAGATGTTTTTTCAATACTTCTGGCGCTTCAATCAATGTTCGTGTAGTTCTTTCATCAATCAACATATATCTTATATCTCTATCAACAGCTGATGCAATCATGCCACATTCACCCTTGTCAATCAAATGGATAGGCTTGCCTTTCCTATAAAATATATGATTGCCAAGGTCCATAATCCTCTTAAGAAAATTATCGTCTTCATCAATGACAGTAATAATCTTTTTTTCTACGAGATGTTGTAATTTGTAAGCATGGATAGAATACTGTTTGATGCTCATCGGCCGGGTTATGCACTCATACTCAACCATCTTTGGAATTACAAAATTAACCTTCTTTCTAAACAATCTTAAAACACCCAAATCACATGTATCAGAAAGTGCAATCAATGAACTTGCATCGCAGATGACTGTCTCCATACCCTCACCCCAAAAATATAGCCTCAACTTCTTTCAAACGTTTTGATATTGGTTTATATGTTTTAACCCTGTCAGCCATCAACGTCTTTCCAATGTATGACAATATATCAAACTTGTCTGCCCCTGTAAGCTTTGACGCAGTGCTCAAAGACAACCCCTGTGCATAAAGTTTTGCACCAATCTTAACCTTGCCATTGTATGCAAGCTTATTAATGTATTTTTTATCGGCTTCATCTAATGTATTGATAAGTTTAATCATCTTTGTAATAATCTTTCTCATACTAATATAATCCCTTTCTTTTATATGAGTTTTTAGAAGATTAAAATATTCATCAACTTTTATTATGTAAGGACTTTTAGAATATCTATCCTTAGAAAGTAATTTACTAATCATAAAACATAACAATGCAAGATTAAACAGGTTCTTATTAAACCCTAAAACAAGTTCACCAACACATTTTTTCTCAACAGATTTTATCCTTTTAATGTCTTTGGTTTTATATCCTATGTACAATTCTTTTAACATACGCTTGAAAAATGTGTTTTCCATTTAACCACCCAATCAAAAACCCATAAAATAATTTGTTATATTATAAACCATGATATTTCATGATTAAAACATATCAAAATGTTCTGACGACAGACCAAAACATTTATAAATATTGTCATGATTATGTCATGACAGTAATGTGATAATATCACATTATTGTTGTGTGCCAACAAAGCTGAGGTATTTACATGGATAAAAGATATAAACCTATCGGTAAGGAAAGTGAGAAATTTGTTAGTGCAATAGTGGAAAGACACAGTGACATAATAGAGAAACTCAACGATCCGGTATTCTTAGGCATGATGGTTTCGCAACTGTTAGAAGAGAGGGAAAACACTAACAGATTAATCAAAAACCTTATGAACAAGATAGAAAGACTTGAGGCACTAATAAAAGAAAAACCTATAACCGGAAAAATTGAAGAAACAGAAGAATGGCTGCCAGAAATAGACAAAGAAATCGTTTCATTCATAAAAGAAAGAAAACGGGTAACTGCAAAAGATGTTAAGAACAAATTCAAATACAAGGGAACTAATGCCGCATCAGCAAGGTTGAACAGGTTATGTAACATGGGGCTACTCACCAAAAAACAAGTTGGAAGAAAAGTATACTTCACATACAAAAAATAATACTCGCAAACGCGGGGCGACCAGAAAATTATAAAAGCCGAGCCAAAATGTGAGGGGTTTCCCCCTCACCTCCTATGGTTTATAAATAAAAAAGGTGATAGACATGAAGATCATAATATCCTCAAAAGAGGTATTGGATTATATCATATTAAATAGAAGGAAAAATGAATTAGAATTTAAAAAGAATTTTTTAGTCGTCAAAGGTGCAAACAGCAATGACCCCCAAATTATTGCACTGGATACTGCGATTGCAAACTTGGATAATAATCTAAAACCATTAAAGGAGAAGATGGCTTTAGCGGGATTAAAAACATTAACATTAAACAGGAAAGAACTTGAAACTCTTAACAAAGAAATTAATTCATATTCTGTTGAAGAAGTTGTTTCTGCTGCATCATCAAAGACCGGTGAATTATATGAAAAAATGAAAAAGAGAGGCACTATTGCAAAACAAAATTATGAATTTAAAGAAGAACTTGCTGCATTGTCTGTGATATTGACAATGGCCCCCGTAGAAAATGCAAAAGAAATCAGAGAACTGGTTGAAAATGAAAAAAACGAAGTTGCCGTTGTCCTGCCAGAAGATATAAAGAATAAGATAACACCAATCATGGAAAGATTAGGTTATACTATAAAGTTAGACGGTGAAAACATAAAAATTGAGAGATATAAAACAAGGTTTATACCAAGATGGGTTAATGACGAAAAGGTATGGGTGGAGCCTGAGAAAACCAAGGAGTTTGACGACAATGAAAAAAAAATAAAAGAAATAATGAACAAAATTCAATATTATACTGCAAAAAGCCAGATAAATGAAATGACTGATGATGAGAAACAAATGTTTAAATCACTCCAAGAAGAGTATATTAAAAAGATAAATCTGAGAGCTTCTTTATGCTTTCCTGCATACACTGACGTGAAAACCCAGGTGGAAGTGGCAGAGAATCAATAGTGAAGTGATGAAGAAGGTATGTTGAAGCATATGCTCCTGGCCTCAGAGAAAATATAAAAATGTTATCTTTAAACTGCGGCTCGTCCACAACCTCTATCGCATTCCTGAAGTTACCCTTGGCGCTCAGTTCAGGCATTGACTTAAGCATAAACATCTCTTTTGTTAGACCTTCCTTTTTTAATATCATCTTTTCTATGTCATTAACCTCAGTTTCATAACCTATTATGTTGAGTTTAGTGTTATACGACAAATCAAAATTGTGAGTTATCATATAACACAACTCCATGTTGAACAGATAGGATTGATAAGCATGGATAAACATTAATACAGTGCTCCGGGGAAACCTGCGCAGTGCACCTATATAATCTGTCGGATGTTCAGCCAGATGAGAAAGCAAAATCCGCTCATACCTTAAATACTTTGGGAAATAAATAAGGGCCTTCTTAAAATCCAAGTCATCTTTTAACCTCTTTCTTGCATCTTTGGCAGTTTCAGAATGTTCACTGTTTGAGTCTAATAAATAAGACAATACTGCACTTTTATAATCGCTCAAAAGCATATTCTTTCCAATCAAATGAGTATTTCTCCTTGTCGTGCCAAACCTCTGAGGACCAAAAAAGTTGAAGAACATGTTTAAAGGTTTGACACCATCAGCATTGTTTTCAGTATAAATCCTAATTTTAAACCGGTTGCCGGCCAGTTCACCCAACCTGACTTTATCATTCTCATACCATGCCCCTAAAATCTTAATGTCCTTAAGTTTAAGGTTAAGTAACTTATCCTTGTCGCACGCAAAGCACGAAACCCTCTGAGTAGTTATTGCAAACTTGTCTTTTGTCCCAGCATGGTTAAACCTCTTATGACTTATCCTGAGCGCACGCGCTATTCGTTTTATCGCAGAATTAGTATCCCAATCCCTCTTTTGCATGATAAAATGGACAAACTTCCCATCCTTCCTTCCCTCATCATGACTGTAAACAGTATCAACATTTAACACATGACCATTAGGAAGTATTTCCTCAACAATAAAATCTTCTGGCTCCTTTTTGATCTCTGCACGCGGTAATTCCATAAAATCAAACCTTTTGTTTTTATCCAAACACAAATTTTAAACTTATGTACGCCATGACAAGACCAAACAACGGTAAGATATACCTGCACCAATAAAATATTATATCACCCAAAACACCTGCACCCAACTGCTTTGTAAACTTCTCCTTGTCAATCTTCCATACAAAGAATGTTAAAAAGAATATGCCTAACCATGACGTTGCACCTATAATATACTTATCAAAAAAATCCAGGACTGGAAGATTAAAAATCTTTAAAGAAAATGAAGAATAACTAAGAGCAGGAAACAACCCCAGAAACATAAAAAACAATACTGTATACACAACAGCACGTTTTCTACTCAGACCATAACCTTTAAGGTTTGAAACTATGAACTCTAAAAGCGAAATTATTGATGTTATTGCTGCAATCAATAACGAAAAATAGAACAGCCATCCAATGGCATGATTTATAAACACTGATGATAACACATCAAACACTAATACTGCACCCTGTGTATTAACCTCCCCGTTTAACAGGACAAAAACTATGAACGCTGCAATCAATCCCACAATAGCATCAGACAACCCTATAACCAAAGAATCTGTAAACACTGAAGTCTTCTGCTTGATATACGTTGCATACGTAAACATCACTCCAAACCCTACTGAAAGCGAAAAGAATGATTGCGAAAATGCCAACATCCAAACATTAATATCCATAGGAAATGATAATGTTATAATAGGGATTGGATTTTCAGACAATACAACAAACAGAATGAATAAAGTGATGAAAAACAATAACAACATAAATATCTTAGAAAACCTTTCAATGCCAGTTTTCACTCCAAGATAAACAGGTATGGCAGATATTATCAAAACAAAGACATACCCCAACGGTGCAATATTATTGTCAACAAGTTGCTGGAAATTTAAGTTATAAAAAGGATATGTCAACACATAAGAAAATACCCACCCCGCAACTACAATATAATAGCTTGTTAATATGATTATCAAAAAAAACGATATATAGCCAGGCAATGGAAAATTAACATTCTTGTATGCCTTCATAAAAGAAACCTTAAACAGTTTTCCAGCCACAAGTTCAATAAACATTATTGGAATGCTGACAAAGAAGACGCAAATGATAAATGCTATGAAGAATGGAACATAACCATATTGTGACGCCAGGTATGGCATTCTCCAGAAATTGCCCAGTCCTACTGCACCGGCAATAGCAGCAATCAAAAAACCTGTTATCCCGGACCAATGTTCATTCTTCTCATTTTTCATACGGCTCACAAGAAAAGTATTGATAAGCAAAGTTTATTAATCTTTATTGTCATAATATGTTGTATGACATGGAGATTTAACCCATATACTGAAAAGATTAGAGAGATATTTGAAACAGAATTAACTATCAACGATGCTAAGATGAACAAAAAAATAAAACGAATCGAAAAGAAAAAAATCATGTTATCGTTTGCACGCGCCACAATCAATCATCTCTTCTGGAGAATGAAAACTAAAGAAATATTAAATACTTACACAGACATCATAGTTGACATGGACGGTACATTGTATAAGGAAAACACATTCAGAACAATGATTAATTCACTGTTTAAATCGTCAATTGCCTCAGACATATTCATGGAATATCAAAAAGAATCAGAAACCGCATTCACCATCCAGCATATCAAAATGGTTGAATGGTTCAGAAAATTCAATGCCAACGGATGGGTGGATGAAGTCATAAACTCAGTCAAAGAATTTAACATTCCATTATTAAACTTTTTAGAAAATGAAATCAAAAGAGGGATAAGAGTCCACATGTCAACACTTAACATAATAGAAGTAGCAGACAAAATGGCCGAGAGAATAGGACTCAATTTCTTTTCTGTCCACGGTTCAGGAGACCAGATAATCTCAATCGTTCCAATGGAAGTCAGATTTAACAATAGAATAATTAAAACCATATCAAAAGCTGACATTGACACTGACACCAATAAAACCATACTGATAACTGACGCGTCATTTGACATATATGCAATGGCGCGGTTCCCCACAATCTTTATACTAAACAAACATGACATGTTTAACACTAAACTCTTGAAACCTTACTTATACAAAGTAAAGTTTGGTGAGGGGATAATTGGATAACAATTTTATTAGAGGCGAGAAAATATGTTTAAAAATATTTGCATGCATACATACATGCATGAGCGTGAACATAAACATAGATGATGAAGTATATAAGAAGATTAAAAAATTTAAGAAGGATAAAAGTTTTTCAGAAGTATTACGGGAAATGCTTTCCAAAAGAAGTGACGTCAACTCCACATTTGGGATATTAAAGTCAGGATTGGATTATAAACTAATTAAGAAAAACAGGAGAGATAGAAATGTTAATTTTTGATACATCTGCTGCCATAGAATGGTTGAAAGGAAATGAAAAATTAAAAAACAAGATTGAAAATATAGACATTCCTGCATTCAGATGGTACATCTCAGTAATAACAGTTTACGAATTGTTGTGGGCCGCAGAAAAGAAGAGCAGAATGCATGTAAACGCAGTTGAGAGATTCATTGAAAATGTCAACACATTGCCAATCACCACACAAATCGCAAAAGAATCAGCAAACATAAAAAACATGTGCATGAAAAAAGGATATCAATTTACTATGGCTGACCTGATGATAATGTCAACTGCAAGGCTGAACAATGCAAAGTTGGTTACATTTGATAAAGATTTTAAAAAGCTAAAAAAGATATACAATTTTGAATTGATTATGTTGTAAAGCCTAACCAATAAATCTTATAAACATATACTAAAAGATACTGATTATGATAACAGATGAGATAAGAAAATTTATTAATAAAAACAA
The DNA here is from genome assembly GCA_021158105.1 of Microcaldota archaeon. Taxonomy (GTDB): domain Archaea; phylum Micrarchaeota; class Micrarchaeia; order Anstonellales; family JAGGVH01; genus JAGGVH01. The sequence goes on along the minus strand of JAGGVH010000041.1, from coordinate 3,765 downwards.
AAATGAAAAAGCCAGGGAAAGCTGGCTAAGAACAATAAAAGTACATAATAAAGTTCATGGAGTGAAATTATCAAAAATTAATCCAATGATTACTAAATGGACAAAGAATGCTGAGTTTAAAGACATTGAAGAATTATGGGAAAGCGGCTATGTAGAAGAAAGAATAATAGCTGCAAAGTTATTATCCAGGATTGGAAAGAAAAATCCTGACAAGACGCTTAAACTGGTTAAAGAATTTTCAAAAACCCTTACTGATTGGGCAACATGCGACACATTAGCAACCCAAGGAATAAGAGGAATAATAAAAAGAAAGAGTGACGAAATCATTAAATTTGCTGTTAGGTGTACACAATCAAACAATCTTTGGAAGAAACGGTTCGGCATAGTTCTCATGATAAACCACCCAGATAATCAGGAAGCAAAGAAAATAGTTAATACATTAAAAAATGATAATGAATATTATGTTAAGAAGGCGGTTGAATGGTTGGAACGAAAAGTCAAAAGATAAACTCAAAAGATTTCTTAAACATCCTAATAAAAACAATTAAACCAGAAACTATATGAAACCTTTTTATTATCTCCTTTCCAAATATTTATTGGCTGTGATGAGACCGTCCCAGGCTGACATGTGATGATCGGAGTAACTTCTGAGCCGAAAAATAAAAAATAATTTTAAGTGGAAAGTGATGTTATGATAATAGGGGTAGTGGGGTATAACGCCTGCGGCAAAGATACATTTGCCAAAATCTTAGAAGATAAAGGTTACATGCACATATCTTTATCAGATATGATTCGCGAAGAACTTATGAAAGAAAATGTTCAAATAACCAGGGACAACCTTATCAAAAAAGGTAACTGGCTGAGGGAACATTTTGGGCCATCTGTGCTGGCAGACAAAGCACTTGACAAGATAAAAAAATGTGAGGAGCAAGGCAGGCATGACTTTGTTATAACATCAATCCGTAACCCGTATGAAGTTGATGCACTTCGCAAGAGGCGAGATTTCATATTGATATTCTTAGATGCAGACATTCGCACAAGATTTGAAAGGATAAGAAAACGAAACAGGGAGCAGGCACCAGAGACATTTGAAGAATTTTTAAAACAGGAGGAAAAAGAAAAAGTGAATGTTGACCCTTCAAAACAATCAATATTGGACTGTATAAAAAAGAGCGATTATAAAATCGAGAACAATGGAACGGTTGAGGAATTAAAAGAAAACATTGAAAATCTTATCAATCAGTTGAAGATTAAACCTGAGAAGTATGGGGAGAGATGATGAACCCGTCAGTTATTTCAAAAGAACGTGTTGAAACATTAAAGAAAAAGTATTATTTATCATTAAACAGAAAACTCAAGAATCTCAAAATAAGTGAAGAATTTTATGGCCCCACACCACCATACCTGTTAGTCGGCGCATACAATTATCCTAAAGTTAGGATAGGCAGCATGTTATCATTATCAAACCCTGAATATTCTGCCAATCCGTCAAAGTTATACGGACAAAGTTATGACAGAATAATAACCCAATTTGGAATGAACATGTTAGGAACAGACAAGACCTATATAAAGAACCCTATCAATGATGACATAACAGACAGTATACTTTCTTACAAGCCAGTCTCATTAGAAGTCAAATTTAAGAAAATGCCCACATTAAACCCGCAATTTAGTGTATACACCATCCCTACGGGATATTCTGCACCAGTTAAAAAAGTTAAACTGGTTGACAACCCTAAAATCCCAAGAATAACATATAACATTATCAATGATGACATCAAAGCACAAGATGCGATACTTAAGATTACTATGAAAACTGACATGTATTACACGATGAGACTGTTAAGTGCAGGGGTGTTAGGAAAGGAAAACAATAAACGGTTAGTGCCAACAAAATGGGCGATCACTGCAGTTGACGACATACTAACAAAACAATACTTAAAAATTATTAAAGATTATAAATGGATCGATAATTATGAAGTTTACACTAATAAATTCCTTCACAACCGTTTTGTAATTCTGCTAATACCGGGACCATGGGAATATGAACAGTATGAAGCATGGCCCACTGAATCACCATGGGGAACGTCATGGGGGTTTAACCATGAGTATGAGCCGTTTAAAGGCAGAAAAAAATATGCAGAGATACAGGCAGGAGGATATTATGCTGCAAGGTATGGAGTAGTTGAACATTTATACTTGCGCAAACGCCAGGCCAAAGCTATAGTGTTCAGGGAGATTGATGAGGAATATTCAATCCCTGTAGGTGTATGGCAGGTCAGGGAAAATGTAAGAAATGCCATGCAAAAACAGCCTATAAAATTTAATAAATTATCAGAGGCTTTAGATTATATTAGACCACTATTAAAAATAAAACTTAATGAATACATGAAAAAAAACATAATACTAAAACAGAAAACATTGTTTGAATTTTAATAAAAATTAAAAAAGAAAAAATTATATTATTGATGTTTATTTGTCTTAATGTGTGCATAGTTGAACATTGTCAATCCTTTTTTTGTATCATCATTTTTAACTGGTTTGACAAAGATTGAACTTACTGGCAGTTTATAGTTTATTGATGTTGGTTTTTTTATCTGTGTTGAGGTCATTGTTGATATTGACTTGTTTTTCTCTGGTGTTGAAATTATTGATGTTGGCTTGATAGGTTCGGGTTTGACAGGCTTAACTGGTAAGGTTGTTGGTAAGCTTATTGGTTTGGGTTTAAAGTTAGGTTTAGGTTTGATTGGTATCTGTAATGCTTTTGCAACAGTATATGTTGCAAAATCATAAGTGTCGCTTGGACCAGTTAATAATGTTACACCAACATTACACTTGTAATCACCAGATTCTGGGTCGTCAACTGAAGCTTCTATATAACTGCTGTCGTCATTGATTATCAAATCACTGTGATTATTTATCAGTGCATCATAAGGATTTAGTTTTAGTATAGCAACCGATGCACTTCTTGTTTGCCCGATTGCTCTGTCATCCCGTGCAATCACTTTGCCTCTACAGACAAGCTTATCATCTTCCATGCCAAAGAATACTGCAACTGGTGCAACAACTTTGACGTCATCTTTGTACGAAACTATGACTGGCTCAGAAACCTCCCCATCATGTTCAACCCATATCTTATAATCCTCAGCTGTATACCCAACTGTATCTTTCAATGTTACTGTACCGCTATGCCCAGTGGCTGTTGAACACTCCGGACTCCCGCTACCGTCAGCATTTTGTATGCACAAGTCATAATCGCCATCAGGACCGCTCCATTCAACAGTTATGTCCATATCACCATTATGAGTGGGTTGGATAAACAATGTATTATTCTCCGGTGATAATACTCTAATCTGTTCAGACCGTATTATCATAAACGGCCATCTTTCTGATTCTGTTGTGTAAGTACCGTCGTTTACAACTACCCACCAACTGTATTCATCATAATCAGGTGCGGTCCAATCAAACGATGCTCCAGTCCCAACATCATACTCCCATTCTTCGCCAGTGTTATCATTTAATATATGAAGTTCGCTTGTTACAGTGTCGCCATCGTCATCATATGTGGACCATTCAAAATGAATATTAAATTCATCTTCAAACACCTGCCATTGCTCAGGCGACACAAGAGTAACTTGTGGTGCATGATTTTCTCCTGAAACTGTAACTGTCTTAGTGTTCTGACAAGTATCTAATCCCCATGGATAATATGCGTCACATTCGAGTGTACCTTCTGGAACATCAGGAACAATCACTGAACATGTT
>JAGGVH010000050.1 GCA_021158105.1 Microcaldota archaeon | reverse complement strand
TTTAGCGATATTAATCATTTCTTCCGCAAAATACATAGACCCGCATATTATAATTTTGAACATCATAATTAAATCAATATAAAAAGTATTTTAATTTTTCGCCGCCGAGGAATTGCAACTAACACCTATTACACGAGGTTTTTATTCGTATAACCATCAGAATTGGTGTTAAAGCGAATTTTTTAAACCTATACCGCCTATTATTCTTTATGACTCTAAATGTTAAAGAGCTTACCCCACAAGAAAGGTATGAATTGATAGGCAAACTCATAGAAGAGGTGAAATTAAGAAAGTATTCCTACCAGACAGGCAAATCTTATATTTCGGTTGTGAAAAGGTTTTTGAAATCTGGGAAAACACCGAGAGGATTTTTGCTTTCTTATTCAAATAAGAGCAGATCAACTATAAGAAGCGTTTATTTTGCTTTGAAGTTCTTTTACGAAAACGTTCTCAATGAGAAATTTGATGAGAAATTGCCTTTAGCAAAATCAAAGCAGAAATTACCGATTGTTCTTAACAGAAAAGAAATCCAAAAACTATTTGAAGTTACAACCAACCTAAAACACATTAAGCAAACTAAAGGTGAAAAAGAAAGGGTTGTTTTTCTCCATAAGAATTTAAAAGAGTTTTTATCTGAGTATGGAATCAGAAAATCCGGGTTTGTTTTAATTTCAGAGAGAGGTAAAAGATATAATGAAAGAACGATTCAGCAAATAGTAAAAAATGCTGCAAGAAAAGCAGGGATTAAAAAGAAGGTTACTCCTCATACCCTAAGGCATAGCTTTGCAACACATCTGCTGGAGGCAGGAGCTGATATCAGGTATATTCAGCAATTACTTGGGCATAAAAGCCTGAGAACAACCCAAATCTATACACATGTGGCTGGTAAAGATATAAAGAAACTTGCCGATTTGCTTTAACTCAGATTTTCTTCAACTTTTCACTTTCTTTTATCTTCTCCTTGATCTTTTTCTCCCATTCATTCTTCATGCTTCAAAATTCCTTTCTCTTCAAGTAATTCAACCAATGCAGAAAGCATATCATCTAACTTTTTTATTTTTCATCTCACTAACAATAAGTTAACAGAACCACCCATTCTTTTTAAAAATGGTAAAATACATAAAACAGGTTTAATAACTGAACTCCTATTTACTACCCAGGGGTAGTTACTACCCAGGGGGTAGTATTTTGATAGTCTTCCTATTTAATTATACTTTATAGTATTCATTAAAACTCATATTATAAGATAAGCGAGAAATGCATGCAAAGATGTCCATCCATCATAAAACATTAATTCATTTACTATCAGTATAAACTCACCGAACATACCAAAGAACGAGAAAAGTAACATATACAGTTCCTCCTACCAAACAAATTAATATAACTTCAACTTAAGAAGATGCCAACTTTTAATGCTTAAAGAACATGTCCTTGTTAGGCCTTTATATCATACTTCAAATAACAAGAAGATAATTGCGCTTGCCACAAGAACCGCTCAATATAAATAAGGAATAACAATTAAAAACCCTAACAGCTGGAGTATGGTTTTTACCAAACGATTTTGGTATTATTTATAAAGATTCTCATCCCATAATGTTTGGTGATTGTATGAAAACGAGTATAATATTTGGATTTGTTCTATTATCATTTATCTTTTTAGGGTGTGTTGAACAGACGGCACCACAGCCAAATGTAACACATAATATTACTCCACCTGGCCCTACCACACATCCAAACATAACTCCAACAGATAATGCCACTTTAGATATCCCTGCAATTAACCTGTCAGGTGTTCAAACAGAGGAAACAAGTTTTGTAAAATATTATTCGTTAGATTCTCTAAATGTCAGTTTAGATGCACCACAGTATGACTTGCCATTACAAACCAATGATATATCAAATTATGACGACTTTTCTGATAAGATTTCTTTGAGTGATGAGGAAAAGGAATCATTAAAGAAAAACGGTTTTGTGGTTATAGATAACCCGTTTTATTCAGAAGAAGAAGACATTACCGCTCCTTATAGAACACTAAAACAAAGGGGAATCCCAATCTTTATCACTTCAGATTCTTTATTACACCTTTATCATATCCAGTTTGATGAAACCCTAAGACAAATTGAAGAAAGAGAATTCTATGATGACATATGGAACATTAGCAAGAAGATGTTGGATGATTCTGTGGATAAGTATAATGCTGCAAGTGGCGAACAAAAAGAGGCAGCAAAAAGAAACGTTGCATATTTTTCTGTTGCTTTAGAATTATTAAAACCAAAACCAGAACAGCTCTGTCAGAGTGAACATGAATGGGAATGTGATGCATACTTTAAACCAGGAGAGTTAAACAAATATCAATTCACAATTCCTGATTTTGTAAAATCTGATGTGGAAACAGAATTAGATTTGATTGAGGAACATAAAAGTTTTGCACAATCGCCAATCTTTATTTATGAGGAAGATTATTCTCAATATCTCCCTAGAGGACATTACACTCGCTCAGAAAAATTAAAGAATTATTTCAAAGCAATGATGTGGTATGGGAGAATGAGCATGCTGCTTAAAGGGTCAGATGATATTCCTCCAGGTGAAACCGATCAGTTTGACCCAAAAGGTTTAATATCAACTTATGATGCCAGGATACAAACAATCAGTGCCAGTTTGATCGCTTCTAAGTTTGCAGAAAACCAAGAGTTAAGAAATAAGTGGAAAAGGATTTATACTGTGACTGCATTCTATGCTGGATTCTCGGATGACTTGGGCCCTTATGAATATATTGACGCAATGGAAGAGGTGTTTGATGATTCTTTTGATCCTAATAATTTAACACAAGAAAATATTGGAAAACTAAAAGCAGAATTGGCTGAGTACAGGACACCTCAGATATTTGGCGGGACTGGTGATTGTGGGATAGCCCCACCGTTTAACCCTGAACAGGCAGACAAATGCCTTGAAAAGACTAAAGGGATGCGTTTGATGGGGCAGAGGTTTATCCCTGATTCTTACATGTTCCAAAATTTAGTCTTTCCTAAAGTTGGCAGTTATCTAGGAGCAAAAGAACCTTTCACACTCAGGAAAGATATGTATGCAGGACCGATAAGGGACCCGCCAACAGGATTAGATGTTATGGCTCTTTTAGGTTCGCAGAGAGCTAAAGAATTATTAGATGAGTCAGATGATTCAAATTATGTAAATTACACTGTACAATTCAACCTGTTAAAAAATGAATTTGACAGTTTTGATGATGCAGAATGGAACAAAAATCTTTACTGGTCGTGGTTGCACACTCTTAAACCATTGTTAAAAGGATTTGGTCATGGTTACCCAACCTTTATGCAGACAAAAGCATGGCAGGATAAAGAATTAACCACTTCTTTAGCTTCATGGACTGAATTAAGACATGATACAATATTATATGTAAAGCAAAGTTATGGTTATGTTACTACGAGTATGCCCCCGCCAGAACCAGAAGTTGTAGGTTATATCGAGCCTGTCCCTGAGTTCTATAACCGTTTGTTAGCCCAAACAAGGATGATAAACAAAGGTCTTAGTGAAATGGATGCTTTGGATGATTCAGCAAAACATAGGTTAAACCACTTAGAAACAGTCTTAGAAAGATTAAGAGATTTATCAGAAAAAGAATTGAGGAATGAGGAATTGACTGAAAAGGATTATCTTTTCATTAAGAATTTCGGTGAACAGTTGAATGGTGTGATTGCTGAGGTTGATGAAAAGGCTAAAAAGACAACAATCGTGGCAGATGTCCACACTGCAGGGCCTGATTTGAATTTTGGCAATGACAGACCGATTTTAGAAGAAGGTGTGGGTTATGTTGACATAATCGTTGTTGCTTACAAAGTTCCTGACGGAAGGATCTTAGTGGGTGCCGGGCCTGTGATGACATATTATGAATTTAAACAACCAATGAAAGAAGGAAGATTAACAGACGAAAAATGGAGAGAAATGTTAGAGAACGGTGAACAACCCGATGAGTTCATGGAACGGTTTAAAAAATAAGAATATTGTCAACAATCATTTAAGCAAGCAAAAAACTACACTCTTATAAATATTTAATGATAAATATTCAACATGTATACAGACCTGTTTGGTTCAGGAATTGAATTGCAAACACAATTACTTACTATCATAACAATTATTTTTACATCAATCATTTGGTTATACATTTACTGGTGGAGGAGAAAATTAAACCTTTTGCCAGCAGTTGCTTTGCCAATCCTTCTTTGGTTTATCTTCGGTACTCTGGACATCACAATAACTGCACGGGCTATTGTGGAAAACCCATTAACAGAAGGAAACATTGCAGCACGCTGGTTCTTTGTCAATTTTGGTATTTTAGGACCATCTCTTGCTTCATTTTGCTGGATCAGTTTGTGGGTAGGGTTATGTGTCTTATTAGAAGAACTCTCAGAAAGATTTACAAAATATAAAAACTTTCTGATCAATATAAGATTGGTTGTTTATTATTCACTCTTCTTTGGGCATTTGATTGGCTTTATGAGTTGGATTGAAGTTACACACCCATTTGCTATGATGATTAATTCAATTCAAAACATTTTTGTTTTAACAGTTAAAAACACTGGTATAATTGATTTGTTTGATAGAATGGTGGGGATAGTGTTAACTTTAATTCATTTAGCATTGCTCAAAACCATTACACTTTTTAAACATTAATCCAAAAATTAATCCAATGGCAATGAGAAAATCTAAGAAGAAACTGCCCCGGCGCGAAGATAAGATGATTGATGTTGAAAAACGTATTGAGGCGCGCGTGTTTGACAGGGCAACATTAAAAGTCATTTCAAAATTTATGAGCAAAAAACTGTTTGACAGACTAGATAATCCTATAAAAATGGGCAAGGAAGCCAACGTGTTCAGGGGGGTTAAGCTTGATAAGAATAATAAACCCATTAAATACTATGCAGTCAAGATTTACAGGATTGAAACCACTTCTTTCAATAATATGTCTCCGTACATAATAGGAGACCCGAGGTTCAATAATGTTAAAAAGAGCAAGTTTGAATTTATAAAAACATGGACACGCAAAGAATACATTAACTTAAAAACAGCATTCCTTGCTGGTGTGAATGTGCCAGAACCTGTTGCATATGACAGAAACATTATAATAATGAAATTCATCGGGGAGAATGGATTGCCATATCCTCCACTCAACATATGCAAAAAAAGCGAACTGGAATATCTCGGTCAAGACATTAAAACTTTCTTTACAGAAATACTTAACAACATTAAAAAACTTTACAATGCAGGCCTGGTCCATGCAGACTTTAGTGAATACAATGTTTTAGTAACAAGAAACGGACCAGTATTAATAGATTTCAGTCAGAGTGTTTCTGTCAAACATCCAAATGCGAAAATATTTCTTGAAAGGGACTTAAATAATTTTTTAAGGGTGTGCAGACGGTTCAGAGTCAACATGGAAGGAGAAGTCAACAAATTTATAAGTTCACTCAATCCTGAAAGCAATGAATAACATCACCGTAAGTGTACTGAGTGCACTACCATAAATAAAAGTTAAAGGTGGATTAAACTGCCACAACGCTCCTGCTATCACACTCGCAGGCAATACTGCAAGTCCAGTCATAGTATGGAACGTTCCGAGCGCAGTCGCCCTTAATTTTTCTGGGGACAGGTCTGAAACATAAGCACGCTGGTTACTGTTAACTATCGCATTGGACATACCGTATAATATGAATAAAACGATAAAGGCGAACAATGAATTGAACAATGCAAACCCCAAACTTGTTATTGCAAACAAAGAATATCCAATTATCAATACATTCCTCCGTCCAAACCTATCAGAAAGCATGCCAAACGGCACTGCAAACAATGCATAAAAGATGTTAAAAAGGATATATAATAAGAGCGGGGTTATAACTGCAAAGTCACCTGAGAATTCCCTCTGCGCCTTAAGAATAAAAAACATATAACTAAAATTGGCCAGTGCAAATATTGATGATATAATTATGAATGTTCTAAGATTACCAGGCAAACGTTTTATGCTAAGTTTAAACGAAATATCTTTTGGTTTTCTTGCTTTCTCTTTAACAAAAAATAATGGAACCAGTGAAAGAAAACCTATCACTGCTGCAGACAAAATTATTGTTTTAAAATCAAACCCTAAAAACCAGAAAAGCAACAGTGCAATCGCCGACCCTATCACTGCACCTGATGTATCAAGCATTCTATGAATACCAAACCCTTTCCCCCTTTTCTTTGGCATGGAGTCTGCAATGATTGCATCCCTGGGTGCAGTTCTCAATCCTTTTCCAACCCTTTCAAGACTAGCAAAAACTAAAACATGTTGCCATGCAGTTGAAAAGAATAAGAAAAACTTGAACAGTATTGATGTCACATAACCAGAATACACAAACACTTTTCTTTTCCCAGTTTTATCAGACCAATATCCTGCAAACACCTTTAATATGCTTGAAACACTATCCCGCAGGCCGCCTATTAAACCTATAACCAGTCCTCCGCCGCCCAATGCACTGATAAACATTGGCAGAATGGGCATTATCATTTCACTACTGATATCATTGAACAGACTTACAATCCCTAAAAGCAATACATTCCTTGACAGACTTTCATTTTGCTTATTTACTTTTGTATCCTTTATTGACCTATTGCCCATGCTTAGAAATTATAAGGCAAAACTTATAATTATTTTCTATTCCTTATCGCAGCTTGCGCGGCCGCCAACCGTGCAACCGGTACTCTGTACGGAGAGCAGGAGACATAAGTCAATCCTGCACGATGACAAAAATCTATTGATGCAGGGTCGCCGCCGTGTTCTCAACTTCACCCCATTTCTTTTCCTGTTCACAAAAATAGTTAGTATGAGCTATATTTATAAATATTAATGCACATAATAATACACATACAATAACATAAGGTGGTGAGGATATGCCGTTAATGAACAATTTGCGCCGCGACGGAAACATTAAGGTAGAACCAGTGCCAAGAGACCAGCTGTGCCCTCCAGACAGAGTGTATCTTCCAAAAAATATCCGGAGAGAGTATAACAAAATCAAGCACGCCCTTATACAAAGAGAGAGGATGGGGGAATTGCAGATAAAAGGCCTTCTATTGGAAGGGGCTAAAGGAACAGGAAAGACCATAACTGCCCAAGCTCTTGCTGTGGAGACCGATGCTGTTTTTATACCAATACTTAACCTGGCCAATGAGGCGT
>JAGGVH010000046.1 GCA_021158105.1 Microcaldota archaeon | reverse complement strand
TACGTAGAGAGGATATATATTCTGAAGATTTATTCCAAAACTTCTTTAGGTTTTCCCGAGTTGGAGATTTAATATATTCTTTAACCAATATTCTAAGTTTCGGCACTCTTTTCCATCGATCACCAAAGTCAAAAAGCCCATCTTCTTTTTTCCCATTTTTTATATTATATAAATATTTATCTTCTTTATATTTTTCCGCAATCTTTCCCCATTCTCTAATCAATTCCTTTTGTTCATCACTCAAACTCACATAATCACCTCAAAAACATCCTTATTTACAAAGATTTTATCAACTTCTTCTTTTTAAATACTCCCATTCCTCATCGCACCATTCTCATTCCTCATCAATTCATTTTCATTCTTCACTCACTCACACTCCTCTTATATTCTTCAATGAACCGCGCAACCAGATCCCTGTACTGAACCCTGCCAAAATGGTTATTTAAATCGCCCTCCAAATCAGCAATGAACATGTCGGGATTTTGGATATAACTGTCAATGCGCTTCAGGTTTTCAATGAACGCTTGTCTTTTATTTTCAATGGTTTTTGAATGCTTCTTAATAGTTTTAACATCGGTTGAATATACAGGACTGCCGTTTTCATCATTGACAGTATCGCGGAGCAGGACATAAAATATCGCAGCGTTAAGGTCGTCAATTGAAATGTTATACTTTTGTGCATACAACTCCTTATAAAAAATCAATTGCATTGTATAATTGGAATTCTTTGATGTTTTACTGGTTTTATAATCAATTATCCATAAACTATCGCCTTTGAATACCGCATCAATCTTGCCCGTCAGCCTCTCTGCCCAGTCCGGCCTAAACCCAAATATATCTCTTATGCCTTCGCTTCCAAGATTAATCTTCTCTTCAGCGCTAATCTGTTCAATGTTAGGGTCCAACATTTTCAGCGTGTCAACACACTCGTCCCATTGCTTCTTCCATAACCGTTCATCATCATTCACTGCCGTCCTATCATTCATGTACATCTGTTCATAGAACTTATGAACGTTTGACCCCAAATCCAACGCTTCAGTTGACTCTCCAGAAATGCCGAGCACCTTATTAATGAGTATGTCAATGGGCGGCGATGTCAGAGATGAATATGACAACGTTTTAAACCCGTTTCTTAATTTATCAGTTATCAACTGCTTAATCCATTCGTTCCTGTCAACCTTGAACGATTCAACTGCCCTGACTAAACTTTCAATGTCCTTATTGTTGAGGTAACCAATCATTTCAGAAAACAATGAGGCATAAGACAGTTCAACATCAGTCATAATAGCTTCTTCTTTATCAACAGGATTATAATCATACTCCTCGGCAGTGCTTAATATGTACCTTTCCTTAAACTTCTTGGTCCTGCCGTTGTCAGACAGCAGAACAAACAACTTATACCGGGCGCGGGTGAACGCCACATAATCAACCCTGACAGATTCTTCATTGATCTCATCCTTGTCATACGCAGGAGTGATTGACGACAATATTGCATGCTCAGTGTTCTCTATCAACTTATACCCGCTTTGCGTTGACGACGGCAGATAGATGACAACGTCATAAGCTAAACCTTTTGATTTGTGGACGGTTGTCACTGATATCTTTTTCTTACTAGATTCCCTCTGTTCTGACACATCAACCAGATGAAGATAAAGCAATATATCATTCGGCTTGATTATGTCAATCTGTTCATAATACTTGAGAACTGCATTATACAGTTTAACTGTTGATATTATGCCCTCCTCACCAAAAGCCACACTGACAGGCAATATATATTTCTCAAACAGCGTCTTAAGATTCTTGGCAAAGTCGCGTTCATCATCGGGTGCAAAGTTAACCAACTCAGCCATGTCAACAAACTTACTGAAATTTTTATTATCTTTTATATCATCAAACTTAACATCAACCGGATACCCTTTACTGTTCTTTCTCCTGTTGACTGTATATACCTTAATCAGCTCTGCCATGTTGACTCCCGAAAACGGCGATGATACACCGTTAACAAGCTTTTGAGGGTCATCAATATGAAACAATGAATCCAATAAATTAATGATGCCTTCCTTGACTATCAACGACCCCAGCTTTGGTGTGGAACAGTAATGTTCAATGTCATTCTCAGACAGATAATGACTTATCTCTTCGGCTTGGCTGTTTGTCCGTGTTATTATCCCAATCTCCTTGCCCTTGTTTTTAGTTATGATATGCCTGATTATAAGATTCTTGTCATCATTGTTTATCAACTTATAATAAACTTCTCCTCTGCAATCATTATCAGACTTCAATTTTTTTGCTTCATTAATCATTTGCAGGTTGCCGGAATTAGTTTCCATGAACTCTGCAGAATAATCTATTATTTCCTGGCATGACCTATAATTCTGTTTTAATTCTTCAACTTTGCACTCTTCACTAAACTCCCTGAAATTTACTAAACTTCCCCCCTGAAACCCGAATATGCTTTGCTTGGCATCGCCCACTAAATAAAACCGGGTGTGATGCTCCCTGTTGAATTTGTTGGCGGCAATCCTTGCAACCTTTGCTTCTAAGATGTTGGCGTCCTGCAATTCATCAACGAACACATAATCATAATCAAACACTGTATGCTCATGCTCCTTAATAAATAAATACAACATATCTGTATAATCATAATACCCTTTGTCCTGTTTAAAAATTTCATAACCCTGATAAACATTAACAAGATGGTTTAAGAACCTTTCATAGTCATCAACCTTATAGCTCCCGAGTTCTTTTTTTGAGAGCTGGTTAAGATAGCTTATAATTTGTTTTTTGTGCTTTTTTATTTTGTCAACCGTGATGCCGTAACATTTAATATAGTCAATCATGCTTATTATAGAAGTTAATAAATTAGTTTTAATATAATCCTCACCATAATTGAATACTTTTCTGTCAATCAGCAAACGGTATATGACGAATCGTTTGACAGAATCATCTATCATCTTAAAATTGTCTTGGTCCAGCTTGCTAAGTGCAAACGAATGAAATGTGTGGACTTCAATATCATAAGATTTGCTCTTCAACCGTTCACTGAGCCGTTCTGTGATTTCTTTAACAGCAGAATTAGTATATGTGATGCACAAAATCTTTGAAGGGTCAACCTTTTCGTCTTCAACTAATCTGATAATATTTTGTATTATATTTTCAGTTTTGCCGGTCCCGGGCCCCGCCCGTATAAGCCTGTCTTCCATGGTCTACTTATAAACCGTCTATTTTTTAAATATATGTTATAGTGTATAACACAGGATTATATAACATAAAAATACACTATTGTTTTAACATTGGTCATAACAAACTAATCCTGCCCGCAGAAGTAATATTAAAATTGTTATCAAGGAACCCCTTCATTCTTAGTTTTTTAAGATATAAGTACAACAATCCTCTTGTTTTGCCGAACTTTTCAGCAGCCTTGTTGACATTAATCTTTCCATCCTTACTTATCATTTCCAGAATCATACGCTCCATTTCGTTCAAGTCATAAGACATCTTCGGCAGTTCAATAAACTCATTGTTTTCTTCTGTTGAATAATGAATAGAAGTCACCATATCATCACGGGCGTACACACCATATATTACTCCAAGCATAAGAGTTTTCCGGGCGCCGGTAATATTAACATAAATCTGACTGCTTTTTTCATGCTCTTTCTCAATCAAACCCACCGTAGCTTTGGCAATGCGGTAAATATCATACTGTTTTATGTAAACTACCTCAATCTTCATAACAGTTGAAAACATTCTTTTTATTGACTGGATATTTTTCTTGACTGTCTCGTCAGGTTTATCGCTTGTTATGAGAACAAGTTTGTCGGGCGAAAATCTATGAATGCTTGGTATCACAGGTTCTATTGAATAAAATGTTGCAATCAATACTTTTTTATCTTCTGACATGCAAAAATGATGCATTCCAATGTTTAAAAATTTATCGGACATTCTAATCAGCAATTTTTTCTATCTTAAACATCTTTTTAACCCTTGACGGCAGAAATTTATAGTGATAAAACCAATCCTCGCACGAATTACGTGTATTTCTAAGTCCATACTTAAAATCATCAATAGTAATCTTTTTCTTATGCTTATACAATGAATATGAAATTGAAAGCTTTGCCATATATTTTATATCGCTAATACTGTACCCTTTAGTCAGCTTTGCACAATATTCTGCATCTATATCTGTTTTCAGTTTCTTATAAAAATAATCTATCAATCTAACCCTCTCCTCATAATTTGGCGGGCCAAAATAAAACACATCCGAAAACCGTCCTGTCCTTAAAAATGCAGAATCAACCTCCCACGGCGAATTAGTTGTGCCCACTGTTAAAACTCCTTTACTCTCAGGCGAATCAAGCTGCGACATTAAATTGCTCGATAGCACCCTTGCAGTGTAATTAACCCCCCTGTTAAATGTAATAACATCCACTTCATCAAGCAATAAAATACTTTTATTAAACAGTTTGGCAATTTTAAATATCACCTGCACACTTGTAGAATCTATAACAAGATTCCTAGTAGGTTCATATATAAGTATATTCTTTGTCTTTTCTGCAAAATATCTAACTAAAAAGGTTTTGCCGGTCCCGGGAGGTCCGTACAACAATAACCCAAACCCGTTGTCATCTGGATATTTTGAATGATTTTTCAAATAGGGTTTATACCTCTCTTCTAAAATGCGGGCAATCTCGTTATTTATCTTTGCTGATAAGTCTATCTTCGGTTTAGTGTTTTTATGCAATGTATTAATGCCAAAAAGAAAATAACTTGGATGCTCCGGATAAATATTATTTAATATCTTATGGTATTTTTTATTGAATTTAGAATAAAGCCATTTTTTAAATTCAGCATCGGGCTTAGCTTTAGAGATATAATATGACCAATGAAACCTATAAATTTCTGGCAATGACAATAAATCAGAAAGAGTCTTTAAGGTAACAAACTCTTTATTCTTCTTATCAGTTATTAATTTATATGTATAACTCATAATTATACATTATAAGAATATATTTAAAAAGGTATCCCCACGAGTTAAATCAAATCCTGCGGAGTAATAATCCCTTTTATCCTGTTGTTTTTGCCTCTTACCAATATGGCTTTCTTGTTCTTATCCTTAAACATCACCCTTACAGATGACAACGGCGTGTCCCAGCTTATTATGTCAAACAACGGCCCCATTATATCTTTTATTTTAACATCACTGTTTACACCTATCAGTTCTCTTTCAGATATGCTCCCAACAAATTCTTTTCCATTCTTTACAGGCAGAGAAGAATAGTCATATCTTTTCATTATATTTGCCGCTTTTTTAACCACATTATTAACACTGACGCTGACTAATGGACTGTGCATTATGTCAACAGCCCTCTTTTCCTTCTTGAATAGCATAATCTCAAGAGTATTCTCTATCCTTTGAACTGCATCATAGCTCGGCACAACCTTGTTTGACTCTAATTTGGCTATTAATGATTGGGACACACCTGACTTCATTGCCAACCCCTTCTGAGAAAGGTTTAACCGCTTTCTCTTCTGTTTAAGAGAATTTACCAACTGTTTTAATTCGGGCAGCATATTATCACCATTCCAATCAGAATATTCTATTTAGGAATATTTATATAAAAGGAATTATAAAGGCTTGTGATTAAAAGAATATAACATTATCTTAAAAAAGCTTAAGAAAATTGTTCGCTAAAAAAACAGAAATGTTTAAAAATTGTTCGCTAGAAAAACAATTTATGGAATTACCAGAAATATTTGTTGAGTGTAATGAATACTCTCTACAAAGGGTTGTAAAACCCAGAGAAGTTGACATAAATTCAATAATAAAACTATCTAAAACAAAAATAGTTATGATAACTGGCGTCAGAAGGTCTGGAAAGTCCTGCTTGCTTAATCTTATTCATCAAAAATTGAAGAAAAATAACAAAAAAGTATTGTACATTAACTTTGATGACAACAGATTAAAAAGAGAAAACATACTTGACACAATCCTAAGCTGGTTTGGTGACAAAGGATACCTCTTATTGGATGAGATCACAAACATACCCAAATGGCAGGATTGGTTGTATAGGACACATGAAATGACAAACCTACAGTTGATAATAACATCATCAAGAAGTCATTTAATAGCACCAAAAAAGATGCTGCGAGGCAGAACAATAAACATTGAACTGTATCCTCTTTCCTTTAAAGAATATTTAAGATTTAATGATAAAGATTTTACAACTCTAAGCAAAACAACTGCAGGAAGAGGCATACTAAAAAAGATAATCAATAAATATTTAATATATGGCGGCTTTCCCGAGGTCGCCTTAACAAAAAATAAAAGCGATAAAGTAAAAATATTAAACTCATACTTTAATGATATTATTGGATTGGATATTGCCGACAGTTCAGGTGTCAAAATCTCAATTGTTGAACTGTTCAGCAAATATGTATTAGCATCTACATACTTTTCCGCTTCAAAATGTTATAACTTCATTAAAAATTTAGGATATAAAATAAGTAAAGAAACACTCTTATCACTGGAGTATTACTCTCAAAAAGGATGTTTATTTTTCTTTAATCAGATATTTTCATACTCCATAAAAGATCTCTCACAATATCCTAGAAAGATATACATCATAGATAACGGCTTTATAACATGTGTTTCAGGAAAAATTGATAAAGGCAGACTCCTTGAAAACGCTGTTTTTATTGAACTTATGAGAAATGGGAAAAAGGTCTATTATTGGAAAAATAAAGAGGGCAACGAAGTAGATTTTGTAATTCAGAAAGGAAAAGGAATCGAAGCAATAATACAGGTATGTTGTGATATCTCAGATGAAAAAACACTACTTAGAGAAACTAAAAGTATAATAAACTGTGCTAAAGAATTTAGGATGAAAAAAGGTATAATAATTACTAATGATTATGAAGGCAAAAAAACAGTTGAAGGAATAAACATAAAATTTATCCCTTTCTTAAAATGGCTTTTATATTCCACTTTTTGAATGTTGTTGTCATATCTAATTTATATTATCACCATTCCAATCAGAATATTTTATTCAGGAATATTTATATAAAAGGAATTATAAAGGTTTGCATGAGGTGATAAAATGAATAAAAAGAAAAAAATAAAAAGTATCATCGTAAGAAGAAAAAAACAAAAAAGTAATTTTGAATTAAAAGGCAAATGGCTTTCCTACCTGTGCACATTGATTGTGAATGATGACGGATTGTATGAAGGGTTTGAAATCCCAAAGGATAAGCGGTGTGGCGTCATACGTAAGAGTTTTATAGCACCAAAAACAATGACAAGTGATGAGAGGTTGTATGTTATAGCGTTGGTGGAATATGATAAAGGGATTTACAAAGAATTTAACATCTCCAAGAGCAAATCCTATGCAGTTTTGGACAAGTGTTTTAAGGAAAAATTAGGAAACATAGGCATGGCGTCGGCAATGAAAATTCACGGGATAAAAAGCAGTGTGGAAATAAAAAAGGAATACGAAAAGGATTTGAACAGGAAATTGTCATGGGATGAATTTAAAAGGATGGGAAACGAAGATTAAATTTGTTCACCATCACTTCCAAATTCTCATGTGATAATATTCATTTTCCTCTTTTATTGCGCCGGTTATGAAGGATTGTGAATACCCGCGCAGCTTAAGTTTATCTTTATTCTTCTTGATTTCGTTATCGTTCATATAATACAACCCGTCCTCGGTTTCCACAGCGCGCAGGCCAGAGAAAACCGAATTAACATAATTGTCCTGCATTTCAACGTACACATTCAACCCCAGCGCACGCGCAAACGCTTTCATATAAATAAAATTAATGTCATACGTCACATGCTCAGCCTCCCTTTTGACAAACCCCAAGCTGGTGTCAAACGGCAGTTCAATCTCATTAAACCCATAATCAAACACGTCAATCACTCCCGAATACACAAGCTTCTTGTTAAGCTCAAACAAATGCTTTGCAGCACTGGTGTTTAATACCACACTGCTATCATCAGGAAGCAGTTTAAGGAACTCGCGCGCACCAGGATTACTTTCATACTTTTTCTTTTCAATGTTGTACACTTTACCTTTCCTCATTGTATAGATGTCTGCGTAAAGGTCGTCCCAAAACTCGTTCATTCTGACATAATGGACTTTATCCCTTGGTATTTCATCCGGTGCTTCATAATACACAGTCTCAATATTCTTATGCCCGTGACCTGACAATAACTTTTTTGTGCTTGCCAGAAACTTCTTAGAAAAGTCAAACAATAGATACTGAGTTTTCTTATACACTTCCTTATTGTTCTTAAGTTCATCTAAAAAGTTTAATGCAAACTGTCCTGTCCCGCAACCGAACTCCCACACGATTATCTCATCATTATGCTTGAACCGGTTTGCAAACTCTATCGCGTTTGCACGAGAGATATACTTATCATTAGCAAACGTTAAAAAGTTCAGTTTACCTTTAGAATAAAACTGTTTATTTTTTCTTATCATTGTTTATTATTTCAAAGAACTGGTTTTTATACCTTTTCACTTCGCTCCTGCCCTCTAAAACCAACGGCCTGCTCTTCTTAACCTTAAACTTGAAACTGACACCGTAAACTTCAGAAAATAGGCCCTCAAAAAAAGCAATAATAAAATAAGATTTCTTAACAGGGAGCTCAAGCACGATCGGAGACGTTGACAACAGTTTAATCCTTGCACCCAGCTCATTAAACAGTTCTGTTATAAAGAGAAGCGACGACACCCTATACTTTTTTGCGAGCCATGCACCATACTTTTTTGCTTTACCTTTGTACAATTCTGCACTGTTGTCAACCTTTAATATTGCATCATAATCCTCACTCTTAACCTTAAAAAAACGTTTAATACCTGGGAGTTTCATGTCATCACTCACACATTCACAACTATACCGTTGCGTGTGAACGTAAACCCGTACTGCCCGCCGCGAATGTCGGTCAACCTCATCTTTCTGACTTCTATCGTCCGTGTTAATGCACGGCCTCTTGAACTGGTATCCAACAGTATAACACCGTCGCATATAAATTCTGATATGGTATCCCGCGACAGCCAATTGCTATCCTTAGACAGTTCTGATGTTACTATTGACGTGACAGGATGCATATCCAACAACCTTATCAGATTAGTTATTGTTCTTCGGGTTATTGCCATAGAAGGTATCATGTTAGATTCAGAAAGGTTTAGCATTTCAGCAATTTCTGACGTTTCTACAACCTCTGCATATACGCCTATTATGGTCAAAGAATCAATGACCAGCCTCTCAGGGTTAAACTGTTTTAATATGTTTTGTATGTCATTGATCACTGTTGTAACATGGATATTGTTCAGGTCATAATACTGGAGTTTGACTGTGCCGTCGTCAACATACTTTCTCAGGTCCCACCCAAACTGCTCAGCCTGTTCAATCAAATGCTCGGGCATCATTTCAAATGATAAAAACACTCCCTTTTCTCCACGGGAAGCGCCTTCACATATGTATTGCAAAGATAATATTGTCTTGCCCGCGCCTGCTGACCCGGACACTAATATGGTCGTGCCCTTTGGAATGCCGCCCTGTATAAGGTCATCAAGCCCGGGAATATGAGTCCTTACTCTTTCCATGATTAAGATTCAACACATGATTTTAAAATCTTTGCTGTATAGGATATATGCAAATACTATCGCCCGATAGTTACTATCGCCTGATAGTAAAAAGTTTAAATCCCTGTGATATCAAAGGATCTGCAAGACGATACTCTTTTTTTACTTTTTCTATAAAAGAATACTTAATCAATTGTTCTAAATAATTATTTATCCTTGCATCAGTCACCTTTGGTAACATTCTTTTTATATCACCCCATGACATAGGCCTTTTTGAAAGGGCTTTCAAAATCTTAAGATATCTTGTTTTTGCAGGTCCTTTATTTCTCAAAAATCGTTCAATTTCGTTGTGCGTTATCTTCTCAGCTTCTTTTAAAACACGGGTTAATGCTTTTTTATGTGAAATCTTTCTTCTATAATGTCCATACAACGTTAACCAACCGATGATACCATCTAAACTTTCAACTGTATTAAGTAATTCTTCATCTGGCACATTCATATGCAACTCAATGAACCCTAACTTTAAGAATTCTAAAGATTGAGATGGGGATAACCTTCTCATATCGATTTCTTCTCTTGCCCTCCCATACAATGGAGAATCTGAAGAGTACCCTGCAAACTCTTCTAAAATCCCAACCTCTGACCCTGTTAAAACCAATGTTATGTTATTTGTATTATCATATATAAAAGCAAATAAATTGCTTGCACCAAATTTTTTAGTTATTTGAACTTCATCAAAAAAAAGAACTGCTTTTTTACCCAATTTACCCAATTTTTTGTCAAGTTCTTCTATTTCTTCAATAATATCCTCAGAACGTGGAATTGAAAATGTCGCTCCAATCTCTACAAATCCTAATTTCCCTGTTATCTCAACACCTTTAATCATCTTTTTAACTTTTTTAGTAACGTCTATTGTTTCATTCATTTTTTTAAAACATCTAAAAATCACAGTATTCCATTCAGACACCTTAGATGGGGAGATTCCTCTCACGTCAATGTATGCCTTGGGCATTTTCAATTCAGAATAGGCAACTTTGATAAGTGATGTTTTCCCTATTCTTCTTACCCCCTTTACAACAATAATCTTTTCGTCTTTAATAGCTTTTATAAGAGTTAAATATTCCTCAGAATAATTATACATATCTTTCCTTGCCTTCTTTGGTGCAACATCAAAAAGCATATATATCTTTCTAACTAAAACCTTAAAAAACTATCGCCCGATAGTTACTATCGCCTGATAGTAATTCACTTAAGTCAGGGAAAGGGCAACAGAAAGCTTTTAAACACATCCTTTAATTTAAAAGTGGTGATATTATGAAATGTCCAAAAGTTGACAGTGAAAAATGTGTAGGTTGCGGGTCATGCGCAGCATTATGCCCGGGAGTGTTTGCAATGGATGACGACGGAAAATCAAAAGTTGTGAAATGCGACGGTGCACCGGAGAATGAAATTCAACAGGCAATCGATGCATGTCCTGTCCAAGCAATAACATGGGAAGAAAAGGATTAGATCATCCTTTCAACTATTTCTTTAGGGTCAAACCTTACAAGGTCATCATACTCCTGTCCAGTGCCAATGTAAAGAATAGGCAACCCTGTGCCGTGGGCAACTGACAATGCTGAACCGCCTTTTGCATCACAATCAATCTTTGTCAGGATTACTCCGGTTATCGGCACAACACCTTTGAAATTATTAATCTGGTCAACGATTGCATTGCCCACTAACGACTCTCCAACATACAACACATAATCAGGACTGACAACCCTGTAAATCTTCTTAAGCTCCTCCATAAGATTATAATTAGTGTCCTGCCTCCCGGCAGTGTCAATCAATACCACGTCAATCCCTTTAGATTTTGCATGGTTGACAGCATCAAACCCCACTGATGCAGGGTCTGCACCATACTTAGATTTGATTATAGGAACATTAAGCCTGTTGGCATGGGTTTCCAACTGCTCGATTGCAGCCGCTCTGAACGTATCAGAAGCGCATAACAACACTGAATACCCAAGCTTTCTCAGTTTATATGCAAACTTTGCGATTGTCGTTGTCTTGCCCGCACCGTTTGGTCCGATGAACATAACCTTAACAGGCTTGTCTTTTGTTTCAATCTCTTCAAACACGTCAGGACTGTCAATCGTCATAACATCAATCAACGCCTGCTTAATCTTCTCTTCAATAGTCTGCTGAAGCTTATCCTTTGGCACTTCAATGCCTGTCAAGTTCTCCTTAATCCTCTTGATAATCTCCTGGCTGACGTCATATGCCACATCAGACTCTAACAACTCAAGCTCTAACATGTCAAGGTAATCATTAATATCACTCTCAGAAATCGTAATCTTGCGCGTGATAAAAGAAGTAACCTGTTTTAGAAATCCAACCTTAATCTTTTTCTTTTCCTTTTCTGCCTTATGTTTTGCAACCTGTTCAACCTTCTGCGGGGCAGGTTCTGTTTTCACTTCTTCTGTAACTATCGGTTTTTTCACTTCAACCTTGGGTATTGCTTCTTTTTCCTTGACAACAGGCTTTTTAACAGGCTTTTTCTCAGGTGCTGGTTCTGGTTCTTCTTCTTTTTTCTCAAACTTCTCCTCAACCTTCTCTGTAATGACAGGTTTTGACTTTTCCTTCTGTACTTTTTCAATCTTCTCAGGTTTTTCGTGGACCTCTTCAATCTCAGGTTTGATATGCTCTTCTTTAACCTCTTTCTTTTTGACAATGTTGCCTATAAAATTAGTAAGCTTTTTCTTGAGAATGTCAAACATCCTAACACCAAAACTACTGGCTGCCCATATTCCTCTGCAATATCTCCCTGCCCATCACATTCAGTTTTTTAATCTGTGTAATACTCTTATCAAACTCCTCTGTCAACAACTTAAGGTTTTCAACCTGAACTTTTAACCTTTCAGATGATATCTTAACAACCTCATCACTGTCAGTTTTTAATACATATTTTGAACCTATGTCAACGTATAAATCATCATTTATAGGTTTCCCAGGAGCATATATCCCTGCACCTACATTGAAGTTAACCTTATCCTTATTCTTAAGTTCTTTCACTGCTTCGATTGCGATCGTCAATTCATCAATCTGCGACTCTGTCAAACGAATCTTATCCTGCAACTCTTTACTTCTCTGGTTTAAATAGTTTAAGTAATATGTAATAACATTAATCTTCTCATTATCATTCTTTGCATTCTTAAGAGCTTTATTAATACTCTCTTCCAAATCCATATTCCCACCCCTTATTCGACAACCTTAATATTTTTCACATGAACGTTGCCTTTTTTTGTTTTATTCTTAGCACCAAACCACGCATATGTCTTCTCCTTTGCATGATTTTCAGAATTGGCGTTAACTTCAATCTTAAAAGACCTCTTATCAATACCAAGCTTAACTTCTCCTTCAACTTCATACTTTTTCATCTGCCTCACCTCACAAGGTCCAACCCTTCTTCAACCCTCTGTATCTCAACACCGGTCGATTCTGAACCGACAACATAACCGTATGAATTGGCCAAGATCCCTGTGCCCACAAACGGCACACCAAAATTTATAGTACTGTTTATACCGCCAACTTTAAATATCCTTTCCAGTTCTTTAATCTTCTCAGGTGCAACATCATTATGGCACACAAACCCTTTGTTTGTCGCTATGCACATTGAACCGACAGTCTTATACCCTGCAATGTCCATCGGCACAAGTTCAACACCGAGAACATCACTCATCTTTCTGGCTTCACTATGTGATATGTCAGGATTGATTATGCCGCCGTTATCATTCACGCATATATTATTTCCATTGGCATTGTTAACATCGCGCGACACATGAACATTAACATCATAATCCTTGGCAACACTGCGAAGCACTGCGATCTCCTTCTCCTGGAACACGTTGCTGGCAATGATACCATGACTGTTCATTGCAGTATACAGTCCAACCAGGTCGCTGCCGTCTACACCGATCTGAGTTAGATTAATATTAAGCCTTTCCTCGATCACAGACTTAAGTTTATCTGAGACTGCCAACGGTGAAAACGCAAACAGGTCATTGGCCTTAAAGAATAATGAAATTGATGAATTGCCAAAATAGTCAACCTTTGGTGGTTTTATCATTATCATTACCTTTATCCTTAGGCTGTGATGCTGCTTTTTGTTCTTTCTGAACCGCTTTTTCATTCTTGTTTTTGTCTTCTGTATCGGGTTTAGTTTCAGGCTTTGACTGGCTTGACTGAACATCTTTGGCTTTCTCGCCTTTTACACTTTCACTTTTCTCTGGCTTGCCGGTTTCTTTTTCTTTTTCTTTTGCCTCTCCCTTAGGCTTCTCACTTCCTTCTTCTTCAGGATAATTAATCTTGACAACTTTCCATTTTTCATCTAACAGCATTACTTTTGCAACTTCAGCATCATCTTCCTTGTCTTTTACCATCTTAACCTTGATTTTCCTTGGAGGTTTTTGTATCCCATGAGACCAGATCAGCGAATTCACCCCTGCACTAATCTTAACATTGTCTATGTCAACCTTCATATGCCTAGAGGCAAACATCTTCAAAACCTTAACAGCCTTTCTTGCCCTTTTACCTCTGACAGCAGAATATGCTTCAGATAAAGGAACTGTATAAATCCTTTCTTCCATCATAATCACCTTTTAATCTTTTTCAACTATTTTTTCCTTCTTGACTTGATTGAATGAATACCTAACGTAGTTCTCATCTTAATCCGTTTACGCCTCCAGTGCCTCCTGTGAGTATTCTCTCTAACTTTACGTTTAGTCCGTGCAATCACAAATGCCGGCAATCCTCTGGTCTGTCTAGATTTCACAACAATCTTTTCTTTTTCCATATCAGATTTTATACTGCCCATAATCATTCCTCCTTTCCAATCATTTTCGTATTATCTTAATCTCTCCACTGCCACCGGGCTTAGCATTTAAACCCTGTAAAATACGAACCAGCTCATCATCAGTTATCAATCTGCCGTTAAGTTTCTGTGCAATCTGAAGAATATACTGGCTCGCCACAATGAAGAGTTTATAGTTCACAATCTTAACATTCATTAATCGTTCATACGCCTTATCTTCAAGGTACATGCGAACATTCTTTTTAATTTCCTCCTCCATCTTCATCTGCTGTCTTACTGCTTCAATCTGATTGTTATACTCTTCTTCTTTCCTTTTCCTGATGTCATCAAGCTCCATGCCATAACACCCGCATACCTTATCAAATTTATACCTTTGAAGCTTTTGAAACCTCAAAAGCAGTATTGTCCAATAAGGATCGCGCCTTAGGTGTTAATATCCTTCCAACTTTTTCCTTTTTTAACAAGCCATGCTTTTCAAGCGACTGCATAGCCCTGCGGATTATCGCACCGCTTGCATCATAATGGTGCGGCGGTTTCCTGCCCCTGTTTTTCTTTCCACCGTACATCTCCCTGAGCCTGTTAACTCCAATCTTTCCATTGACATACGCCTTTCTGAGTATTGATGCCATTCTGATATACCAAAAATTATCCTGCTCAGGTCTATGTTCAACATGTGCACCGCTCTTGACATGTCTTACCCATTCAGGCTTTTCAATCTTGATATCCTTCTCAAGTTTTTCTGCAAGTTTATCAATCAACTTGTTTGGGTCAACATCATAAACTGTCACCATACATATCCCTCCATCTAACGTATAAGTAATCGCACAAGAATTACAACGCTGGAATACCAATTTTATCTTACAATATATATTTAAACCTTTTTATCCCTTTTCAAGGTGATGAACAAGACTAACTTTAATTTTGCAGGTCTTCAGAAACCATTTAATGATTATAAAAGGTCATTGTTTACAGTCATTCCGGTCCCGTATGAAAAAACCACATCATTTGTTAGAGGAACAAAAAAAGGTCCAGAGGCCATCCTGAGAGCATCACAGGAGATAGAATTGTATGATTATGAAACAAAGCAAAACATTTCCGAACACGGGATATCCACACAAAAAAGTATAACAGCAGACAGCCCAGAACAAATTATAAAGAACACAAAAACAATTACTGAGAAGGTGTTGTATGACAACAAAATACCAGTCATACTAGGCGGCGAACATACTATATCAATCGGGCCGATCTTTGCAGCAAAAAACAAATATCATAATCTTTCTGTCCTGCATTTTGATGCCCACCTAGACATGAGAAATTTGTTTGATAATGACAAATACAGTCACGCATGTGTTATGAGAAGAGTCAGAGAAAAGGTTGAGAACACAGTACACGTTGGAATACGCTCATTATGCGAAGAGGAGTATGAATACGCCAAAGTTAACAACCTGCCGATATTCTTTGAAAAGAAGTATAAATTAGACGAAATCATAAGAAGGCTGACAAGGAATGTTTATGTAACCATAGACTTAGACGTATTAGACCCGTCAATCATGCCGTCAGTTGGTAACCCCGAGCCAGGAGGAGCGGGATGGTATGACATTCTTAAAATCATGCGCACTGTTGCAAACAAAAAGAACATAATAGGGTTTGACATTGTTGAACTGTCGCCAATAAAAAACATTGAACACCCAAACGTTACTGCTGCAAAACTTGCATATAAAATAATGAACTATATCTATTCAGCTAAGGTGAAACCAACCCAGCAATGAACCAACCAATACAAAGTTTTTTAAAGATGCAATAAATTGATATAGTTATGAATAAAAGCAAGCCAAAAAAGGCAACCAAGAAAAAAGCAACCAAATCCCTTAAAAATCAGATCAAAAAGCAAAGGAATGCAATCCTAAACAGGTCTGTCAAAAACTATTTGAAATCAGTAGCAGGAGAATATGCAGTCAAAATCATACTGAACTTGTATGAGCCCACAACAGCTGATGACATCGCAAAAAAGTTAAACGTTAGAACAAGCATTGTAAGGGCAGCACTGAATAAACTTTATGACATACGTATAACACAATATTCAGCAGTACGCGACAAAAAAACTAAAAAGAAGAAGTATGTATGGACAATAAGAGAAGATTACCTTAAAGCATTGCCTGAAAAATTAGAAAGCAAATAAAAAGTTGTAAAAAATGGTTTTGTGCGTTATAAACGGTTTTAGTCTATGGTGGATTGTGTGTATAAACTCATTAAATACCATGCTTATTTTACGTCGTAAACAAAAAATTTATCAATAGGATTTAAAAATAAAAACAGTCATATGATTAATCCATGACAAGCAAAAATAAAAAGACTAAAACAAAATCAAAAAATGTTAAGAAAAAGGCAGGCAAACCAAAAACTGCAAAGAAAAAAACAACTAAAAAGAAAACTAGTTCTAAGAAAAAAATTGTTAAAAAGAAGACTATTAAGAAAACTAAGAAAAAAACATCCATTAAAACAAAGAAAAAGATACATAATATCAGACATATTAAAAAAGAGAGAAAAGAAATACTAAAAAAGGATGACGTAAGAAAATATTTAATCCATCATGCCGGCGAACATGCCATACTTATTGTTCAAAACCTGATAGAACCCGCAACTGATGAAGAGATCGCAAAGAAACTTAAGGTTAGGGTCAGCGAAGTCCGGTCAACACTAAACAAACTCCACACTATCAGGTTAACAGAATATTCTAGGTCAAAAGATAGTGATACCGGATGGTATACATACAAATGGATTGTCAGGCATAACAACGTCATGGGGATAACAAAGATTATTGATGATGAAATCGCAGAGAAATTAAAGAATATTCCTGACACAGTATACTATTGTGAAAACTGCGGTGATGAAGCTTGGACGTTTGATGAGGCAATAGACATGCAATTCAAATGTCCGCGGTGCGGTTCTATACTAACAGAAGCTGATGAAAGGTTTAAGGAAAAGCTTAAAAAACTTTATCTCTGATTTTAAGTTATGAGGAAAACAATATTGTTTTTGATTACAGCATTGACATTTTTCTTATTTCTTGGATGTTGCCAGTTATTCTCAAACGAGCAACCCGTGCAACAAAACACAACCACGGTTGCTCCACCTGCAAACCAAAATCATACTGAAAACACCAATAATTTTACTGTCAACAAAACTGAAAACGTCTCACCATCAATCAACACAACCAATACAACAGCCATAAATGAAACAGTTTATGTTTCAAAATGGAACGAAAAGATAAAAGTATCACCGCGATATTCCCCTGGAGTATGGTCTGAAGCGCACGACAACTGTTCAAAATCTGAAGAAGTATACGACTACATCGTATGCATTGGGGATTATGCTGCACACCACCTTGACCTCACTATTTGTCTAAACCTTCCAACAGAACAATACATTGAGCAATGTATAATGAAGGCCGGCGCACGACTGCCTTCGCCGACATACTGCAATCAACTTTCACCAGAATACATAAACACCAGCGACGACTCATATGAAAGAAGATGTTGGAGGTCTGCAAAACATCATTTTGAGTGATATTATGAAAACAGGACTCATATTCATCTTATTTCTTATTACTGTTGCTTCAGCTGACTTATACATTACCAACCAGACAATGACTGGTGACAAGGTTTACATATTTGTAAATGACATTGATGAAAACGGTTCACTACTGAACGGAACGATAACTGTAACCACCCCAAGCAAACAAAGGTTTAATCTAAGGTTAACATACGGCCAGGCAGAGTTCAATGCAACCGAGAGCGGCGAATGGACTGTTGAATACAACGGGATTGTTAAGACTGTCACTGTAAAGACGCATGATGAACATACAGCCAAAACTGCAAACATAAAATCAAACCCTTTTCTGGTGTATCTAATCATCATCATATTAGGCGTTACACTGGGCGGCATTGCTGTCCTGTTCACGCTTCATAATATGCTTAAACCCCCGTTTAGGTTTAAGAAGGAGTTTAACAATGAAACAGTAACCCTGACATTTGAGAACAACACAGGAGACACAATACACGACGTAATCATTGAAGACAAAGTCCCGGCAAACGTTTCCAACATTTCAATATCACCCGAGAAAGAAAGTAAAGACACAATCGTATGGAGGCTGAGAAAGGTATTGCCATATGAGGAGAAAAAGATTACATACCAGGCAATGCTGGACAAGATGTATCCTGCGAGTGCATCTTTTGAATACAAGAAAAAGAAGATTACACTTAAACCTGTCCAGCCAGTACATGATGAAAACATAAAGATTAATGTGTTAGGCATCCACACTAAAAAAGAGATTAAACGTCCAAAAAAACTAAAAAGGCAGTCTTAATACCTTTTTCTTCACCACAAGATAATATCCAAGGATTAAATCTGCTAATATAAAAAAGATCATGTAATACAGTTCAGTATTGTTTGCTATTAAGTATTCTATTAATACTAACCAAAAAAACGCCAACCATTTTAAGAACATCTTATTATAAAAATATAACAACATAGTTATTAAAAACACGGCAACTGCCAACCCTGCAGATGTTATAATAGGCGCATATATCAATTGTGCAAACACCATCAACGATAAGGTTAAACCCAGTATGACTGAGATTATGTCATACATCCAATCTTTATGCTTAACACTTTCAAACCCAAAAAACATGCCCATAACATTCATTGATTATGTAATAAATATAAATGTTACGGAAAGACAGCAATTATTCTGTAACAACCTTTTCAATCTTAATACTGTCGCCACTTATAACTTCTGGATAATACTGTTTACAAACAGGACATTCCCACACAACAATGTCATGCGCCCTCTCAACAATGTTCGGCCGTCCTTTATAATCACACGTGCATGACACAACTGCATCCTCTGTTTTTATATTAACAGTCCAACCCCTAAACTTTGCAATTCCTTGTCTTAATTCTTCAGGTGTAACAGGTGCGAGTTCGCCCAGAATGAGATATACACTTTTGACTGTTGCACCTTTCACCTTTTTTTCAACATCATCCACAACCTTCTTGGCAATGGCAATCTCATGCATCACACGTCACCTTCACCTGCTCAGTCCGCATCACACTACACCAATCTCTTTTTGACATATACACCTTCTAATTTATAACCATGTTTATAATAATACTGTCTAACGCCCGGCCCAGAAATGACTACAACATGTTTCATTCCTTCATCCTTTGCAATGTCTTCAGCACGGGATAAAAGCTTCTGCCCCAAACCTTTATGTTGGGCCTGCTCATAGTTAGGAATGTCGCCTATCCCCACTTCTGACCCGTAAACATGCAACTCCCTAATAAGTCCTGTAGTATTGTCAATCTCAGGCCTGAACGGCTTAAATGGTATACGCAACCTTATAAATCCTAATATTACGTCATCATCTATGTCTTCATATGATATAAAATATTCTTTGCCGTTGCTCGCGTTATACTTTCTTATGACCGGCTGGACATTGCCAAGCTTAAGTTTTTTCCCATACCTATTAAGTGTAACGCCCACCTCTCTTGACCTAATCTCGCGCGGCTTGATGCCTTTGACTTTCATGCGCTGCTCAACCAGTTGTCTCAGGTTAGAATGCTTAACGCCCGCGGCAATGATAGGTGATGGGATATCCCTCTGTATCCTCATAACTCTGACATACTCAGGTATATACCTCATTGATTCTGCTATGACTTCTGCCGCCTGCTCACTATCATACGGTTTATACTCGCCCTTTTTCCACATGTCATAAAGCTTAGTTCCTTTTAACACCAACGTAGGATAAATCTTTAGCATGTCAGGCTGGAACCTCTCATCTGAAAACAATGTTTTAAAGTACTGGACATCCTGTTCTGGTGTTGCAAACAAGCCGGGCATCATATGGTAAACAATCTTGAACGCAGAATCTTTTAACAACTGGGTAGACTTTATAACATCAACAATCTTATGGCCACGTTCAACCTTCTCATACACCTCATCACTCAACGTCTGCACGCCCACTTCAACACGTGTTGCGCCATACGTCAACATTTCATTAATATGTTTTTCCATTGCCCAGTCGGGCCGTGTTTCAATTGTTAATCCTACAACCCTATGCTTAGCAGTTTCATTAATCATCTTAGCATGCTCAATACTGTCTGCAACCCGCCCGTTCAATGCTTCATAAATCTTCATAATAAAATTCTCTTTATACTTTGTACTCATCGCAAGAAATGTACCGCCCATTATTATCACTTCAATCTTATCAGTCGGATGGCCGAGTTGCCTGTACTGTCTAAGCCTAGCTTTTATCTGCATAAAAGGATCAAACATGTTCTGCCTTGCCCTTAAACTTGCCGGCTCTTCACCAGTATAACTCTGTGCAGCATACTTGCCCCTTGGACAATAAATGCACCTGCCATGGGGGCAACCACTGGTCGTCATCAGCGCAACAGGTGTTACGCCCGATATTGTCCGTGAAGGCACTTTAACAAGATACTTTCTCAATTCAGGATTCTTGACATGCTTAAGTATCTCAGAATTACGAGGCACTTCAACCTTATACTTTTTTGCAATCTTCATCTTAGTGTCTTCAACAACCTTAATAAATTCACCTCTATCCATACCACTCTTATTGTTAAATATCATTGTCAATTCATCAGCTATTTCTTTACCTATATTGCTACGCACATAATCACGTTCACTACTTTAATTAAACATGTTAGAGAATAAACCTAAAATAGAATGAGCAGGAGCGTCCATTATAGGAAAAAGAAGAAGACCATTGTTTGTCGCCTTCATGTCAGATATAAGATTAGGATGAACATCAACAGTTACATTACTCTCCTTATGAATAATATAAGGCGAATTGTACGATTCTGCAATAATATTAATGTGATACACCTCTTCCTCAGGTATTATGATATCATATATGATATCCTTATCACTCTTTGCAGGAATGTAAACATGTTTTTGGAATGACCATTCCTTAACACCCTCAGAACGAACTACAAATTCATCTTCAGTGTTGCCCTTGTTAACAATCTTAAGGTTAAACCTTGCAGGCTGGCCCGCGCCAACGATTCTCTTTTGAGGTGTAACTTTCAAGTCCATGATATCATGCTTGATCCTTATTTTGCATCTTACAGTAATGTTGCCCCAGCCATGAACGTTACCTTCATCAATTACTCTGATCTTAAAATAATACTCGCCCTCCGGTGCATCCTCTGCTGACGTTACTCTAACGTGCAACGGAACTTCATACTTCTTACTATCTTTTGCATACCACCTGTCAGGAACATCTTCAACCTTTGCAATCGCCCAAAACCCAACACCTTTCACCCTTGGATTAAAATCTATATACATTGTCTGCCCTGGCCCTATCGTGCCCAGGTCAATAATACTATTGTTTGACAACGTTGCAGTGACAGGAGCAGTAACATCAATAGTGGTGCCCGTTGTTTCTGAATAAAAAGAACCAGCCAACACACTAAGGAAAATGAAAATGATAAAGGTATTAGTTCGGGCAATCATGATTGTAAATATCAAAAGAATATTTATAAAGATTTTGTTCTATAATTTTTAGAAGGTATTTAAGATTATAAATACGTAATTTAAACGTGGTGTTTAGATGGTGTGCAAAGTTAAGAATGTTAGCAAGATATCAGTCCCGCCAAAGATTATCTTAATACTAAAGATGATGAGCAGTCCTACACGGTATAAGATATTATCATCACTAAAAGACAGAAAACGTATGCACTGTGAAATCGTTAATATGGTGGACCGGGCACAACCGACTGTTGCAACTCACCTCAACACTTTAATCAAAAATAAACTTATCAAAAAAGAAGTTAAGAACAATAAAGTATATTATGCTTTACAACCTGAGATTCAAAAACTAATGAAAACCATTGAGAAGTGTATAATGTCAAACACTGCACGGTGTTAAACCATAAAAAGGTGATTGAATGAAAAACCATAAAACAATAATCATTTTCGCAATAATGATGATATTCATGTTCAGTTTTGGGTGCACATCAAACGATATGGATAATAAGGCTTATGACTATAATATTACTGTTTATTACGGCAGCGGATGCCCCCACTGTGCAAGGACAATCTCACTGCTTGATTCGGTAAGATCAAAATATGAATTCAACATAATAAAAAAGGATATATACTCTAATGCCTTTGAAAGGGAAGAAGCCACAACACTGTGGAATATGTACAACGTCCCAAAGAACATGCGCGGCGTCCCAACAACAATGATTGATGATATGATGATCATAGGCGAGATGCCAAAGGATAAATGGGACATAGTCTTGGAAAACTGCAGGGTTAACAAAATATGCCCTAAGGGATACTACTGGGCAGGCGTGATAACTGACGAATTGTTCAAAGATCATGTTAACATCACAGATCATGCAAACATCTCAATGTCACCAGCTTCGCTTAATGAAACAAACAATCCTACACAAACTAATGCTGATGAAGAAATAACATTGGGTGCGGTCATACTCGGTGCAATGGCAGATTCGATCAACCCGTGCACAATAGTAGTGTTTGCAATGTTGCTAATGACAATCTTTATCCAAGAAAACAAAAGGAAGGTGTTGATAGCAGGCATGATATTTATTAGTGTTATATATATAATGTATTTGTTAATGGGTTTAGGGATATTAAAAGCAATCGAAAGCACAGGACTTCAGATGATATTCTATGTTGTCATGTTGATATTAACATGCATAATGACGATACTAGAGTTCAATGCATACATAAATTATAAACCCGGAATGTTGTCCATTGAAATGCCGATGTTTTTAAGGCCATATGCTAAAAAGGTATTGTCAGCCGCCACATCTTATCCATCAATCGCACTTGCAGCAGTATTCTGTTCACTCTTCCTGTTGCCATGCTCGTCAGGCCCGTACCTTGCAATACTAAGCCTCCTTGCAAAATCAAAAACTGTAGGGCACATAACATATCTTTTGATTTACAACTTCGTTTTTGTTCTCCCGCTTATTATAATCACACTAATTGTAGGCACAGGAATATCAACACCTGAAAAGGTTAAAGATACAAGAGATAAATACATTAAACATATGCATTTGATTGCGGGAATATTAATGGGACTGCTTGCCATAATCTTATTAACCCAACTATTGAAATACATTCAAATATAAACCAGATGGTACTATGCAGACGGAGGCACATACACGTTGGGAGATTCTTAAAAAGAACAAATTAACAAAATACTATGATGCACTGGAAAAAGGGTTAGTCGATGAAAAAGTCATTCCTTTGTTGAATATCATAAATTCCAACGACAACTATGTCACAACATCATCATGTTCTGGGAGGATAATAATATTAAGAATGAATTCCGGCAAAAAAGACTCATCATTCTATAGAAAATGGCACAGACAAGTGACATACAAAGAAGTATGGGATGCAATACAAGAGTATGACGGCAATGACAAATTATGGTTCAAGGTTGAATCATTCATACTCCACTTGTATGCTAAAAACGTTCTACATGCTCAGAAATATCTGGCAGTTGCACGACAGTCAGGAGTAAAAAGGGGAGGAATATATTATTTTAAAGAATTCCCATTCATAGAACTCTTCGGAACTGAAGGCATATACTTTCCTGTCTACGATAAAGAAAACCTAGTGACTGAGAAATATATGATGTACATAACAACCACTGCAAACCGATTATTAAACAGAATTTATGATAGATTAAAATTGTTGACAGATAATTCCAAAATATTAACAGATATATAATACGCCAATCACTAAATCTTCTTAAACTTTTTTAAGAATTTCTCAAACTCGTCAAGAGTCATCAGAGTAATGTTGTCTGAATTAAGTTCAAGCTTAAACATTAAAACTTCTTTATCATGTGAATACAGCATGTTAACAAAATTCTCCTTTGCCAGTTCATCTTCAAACAAAATGATAACATTCTTATCTTTAAGCGGACCAATAATCTTAAGTATGACATCTGTCGGGTCATTAAACAACAGGATATAATACTCATCACCGCTCAAATATATTTTAGTGTCTGCATTCTTAACCTTGCCAAAAGGCTCAAACCTGACAACGTTGTTTATGAACATGTCACGAAGTTTTCGAAGTAGTGCAAAAGTCTTAATATCTTTACCAGTTTCATCACACCATTTTGTCAAAGCATAGTATCCATCATACGACTTAACATACCCTTCTGAACTTAACAAATCTAAAACCTTTTCAATGTTATGTTCACTGACATTCAACGGTCTGCCCTTATACGACAACCTCAACAGTGCACTCTGCAATTCGCTTATCTTTATTGGAAGATAATGCCAGCCATAATCCTTCTCGATCTGGTCAAACAATGAAAGTATTACACTCCGCTTCATAGGAACAGTTATCCTTGAAACTGGCGGAAAATCGGGAATGTCAAGATAATAAACATCCTTCTCCTTCCTTCTAAACTGTATAGCCAGTGCTACTATAAATATTGACAGAATTATTATCCCAAAATACAACGGATTAAACAGATAATCCAAAAAAGTTTTCTTTTTAATGTTTACTGTATACGACGTTTTCAACCCCTTGCCAAAATCCAAGGTTAATGTATGCTCACCGCCAGAAAGGTAGAGCGTGGTAGTTAAATAATTTGCATAATCAAACACCTTTTCCTGCTCACCGTCAACATACAACGTTGCAGTGCTATACTTAAAATTATCACAATCTCTGTCGCACAACACTCTGATGTTATACGTATTTGTCTCAGGGATAGCTTCAACATTCATAACCGGCGCAACCACATGGAACCCGTGGACTGCAGTAACAATCTGTTTACCGTTGGTAAACCTAACCAATTTCAACAGATAATTGCCAGGGTGTAAATCATTAGGAATTGTGAACTGTGTATCCTCGCCTGCCAAACTTATCTCGTCACTCTGTGTATTAATCTTCCTGTTTGATGAATCATAAACATAATACTTATAAGAATCATAAAGGTAATTGTAAGGTTTATTGATATGTATTGAAAAGTAAATCTCGCTCTCATCTTTTGATATGCCCAAAGGTATTATCTCATTCATGTCAAGGTTTACACTATCATAGTTCTGTGATACAACCTTGCCACTGTAAACGATAGTATCATTATCCTTTACAACAACATAAACCGATGACTGCTTAAAAGACGGACTGAAAGACAATGTATTAGAAGGAACATCTGCACTGCCAATCTCCTCAGTCCATGGATGCTCATCTATTATCTTTATTGTGTCATCAACAGCATCTTCAACACTGTCCCATGACTGGAGAGAAGCTGGTATGGTCACCAGCGTTCCGCCTTTTAATTGTGCAACACTTACTATACCATGAACCTGCTTACCTTCGCCAACCAAGAACTCACTCATCTTAAGTTTTAACCCCACTGATGGTGCCCTCTCAGAAACTTTGCTGACTAATGGTTTTAGATTGGTATTAACAGTGCCGGTCTTTTGGTTGTAGTATTTAGTAACATCCTGACCAATGAATATGATGGTATGATTTATACCGCTTGAAAATTCAATGGGCACCATACCCGTGGGAACAATCACAACAGAATCTTTATCAAGACGTTTTAAGTCATCAATCCCCACAACCTTGAGCTCAATCCCCTCATCTTTAAGTTTTCGTTCAAGGATACTCTTATAAACGTCAACACCGTTCATATACTTTGGCGGATAGGCCTTATAATCCAAATAATATACCACTGATGGGGCCAAGGAGTTGTAGACATGGATTGTATAATCCTTATTTGGAATTATGGCAATGGCATTCTTTCCTTCCCCATACGACACCATACTCATAAAAGTAATATTACTACTCTTTATCTCAGGAGATAACCATTGAGACAACGTATATTCGGGTCCTGGCATAACAGGATTGGGATGTGATGTAAACATTATTGCAATCCCTGTTATGATTAAGAACAACCCGATCAGTGCTAATATTCCTTGAAAGTAACCTGACGATATAATCGTTGAAAGTGTTACCTCACCTAAACTCTCTTTTATCTTTTCAAAAGGAGACTTTACATAATCCTTAATCTTTCTAAACCTTTTTTTGTATATGTATGCATTCCTGATAAAAAACCGGTATGTTTGTTTCTTGATTCGTATCTTCAAACTGCTCACCTAAATCATACTGACTCAATATAACCCTGCTTTATCAGCTTATTAAGCAATTCCTCAGTTTTCTTGTCAGGTATACCATACATCCTTGAAAACTCAGGTATGTTAATCTCGCCGTCATGCTCTTTGATCCATTCCATAATCCTAACATTAAGAGAATCGTCGCTATACTTACTCAACCTCTGCAGTTTTATTTTAAGGTTGTCAACTTTTGTCTTGATTTCATAATTCTCTTTTGACAGTTCCCTGTTGGTCTCTTTCAACCGTGCAATATCCCTCTTTAATCTCTCATTCTCACTCTTCATTGAATCATACTTTGCATACATCTCTTCATAGTCCAACGTCACATACTCACTAATTTTATCGATCGAATCTTCAAAAAGCTGATATATGTCAGCCATCTTAATTTCATAATACTCGCTAATCATTGAAAGTATTGTGAAAAAATATCTTAACACGTCAATCCTTCTCTTTTTAGGACTCATGCCAACAGTAACAGTAT
Organism: Microcaldota archaeon; assembly: GCA_021158105.1. GTDB lineage: Archaea > Micrarchaeota > Micrarchaeia > Anstonellales > JAGGVH01 > JAGGVH01. The sequence continues at coordinate 8,312 of JAGGVH010000046.1, read as the reverse complement.
ACAACACTTTTATCTTGTCAGGTTGTAAATAAATCATTGAAAACAGGTATGGCCGTTTGTCCAAGTCGCGGCTTTCTATGTTCAACAAAACTATATCTTTGCCGTCTATCACTGTCTGGATGTATGAAACCTGTGACAGAACTGAAACGATCTCCTCTAAACTTCCGCTGCGCACTGCAGGTATTTCAAACCCTTCAACTGCAGGCTCTTTTAATTCATCTTTAACAGGTTTAGAACGTTTAATGGATTTATTGTTTTTTACATTCTTATGAAATGGAAACTTTGGCATATAATATCACCTTTTTCTTTTTTTAATTTTTTTAGTTGATTTCTTAGCTTTTCCAGCCTTGGTTTTCACATCAGAACTAATATGCTTCTTAAATTCATCAACAGGATACTCTGTGGCAGGGCGATACTTGTACAACTGCATAACCATTGCCATCAACCAAAACAATAATGCACCAAATGTTATCCCGATGATTGATGAAATATTAAACGGTTTATTGGCAACCAATGGCATTATTAACAAAATAAAAAATAATACACCTATCAATATGGTCCACAAGAACACACCGTTTATAAAACTCTTGCGCTCCTTTTTGTATTCTTCAAAACAATCCTCGCACACATACAACTTGTTGTTTCTTATCGTCCCTGTTTTTTGTTTTATAAATCTTATTCCTTTTATTATAAAATCCTCTTTGATGGGAACTGCATTGTGCGCGTCAACTTCCTTGCCACATATTATGCAAACATTACTATGTTTCAGATCAAAATCTTCTGGCACCTTTTTACTCTCTGGCTTATTACCTCCCACACCAAACCATTTTAATATGTCAACCATCTTATCCACCCCACAATTATTCCACATTTATTCCTCTAAAATAATATCAATTATGTCCTTGTTTGTCATTGAATGGACTTTAAAGTCCGCCTTTATAAATATGTTAATGATTGTCGGGTCAGACACACCCAAATCTTTAAGCAGAGATGTTATCTTGTTCCTAGCAAGGCCATACCTCTGCATCAGTATTGCAAAAGATACAATGTCCATGTGCTTGTTCTTCTTATCAAACAGTGATGACACTTCTTCAATCTGGGACTCGTTCAACCCGTACATCCTCAACCGTCTCCTTAATTCCTCCCTCTCAACAGATACAGTCTGCGCCACTTTAACATCCCTCCTTTCTTCTTCAGTTAAAACATGTTTTAAATCTAAGAAATATTCTACCAACGGCTCTTCACCTATAACTTTCTTAATCATGAATGTTGATGAGAAGTTTGCTGTTGTCGTAAACGCCATGTTGACTGCGCACTGTCCAACACCCAGCTGGGTAATCTCACCACGGATGTAATCACTGAAATTTAAACTGCCTTGTAGATAATTCAGATATTTTTCAAACTTAACCTTAAATATGAATGTCGTTCCCACGTTTGAAAATATCGCTTCATTGATATCAGTGGGGTTTTGACTGGCGACAATCAAACTAAAATTATATTTTCTACCTTCCCTGACAATCATGACTGCATCACTGTTTTCCTCTCCTGCAATCTTCCATGCCTCATCCAACACAACAAACAACCTGATACCTTTTTTCTTTCTCCAACCAACAGCCCTCATTCTTTCCTTTATAAACTGAAGCATTGACAATGCGGCAAGCGCACGGAACGTCTCATCAGGAAGACCTGACAGATCTAAGCACACAAGCCCGGACGTTGTCAGTTTGGCCAAGTCAAGCGTGCTTTGCTGTGCAAAAAAGTCCTGCCCAGGACGAGTGAACTGTTTAAGTCGATATATTGCATTCTGCAGTTCAGCAGGGTATTCATAACTTCCGCTCTTATATTCTTTCTCAAGTATCTCAACAACATCTTTCAACGTCGGCGCGATCAAAACGTTTCCTGCACTGTCCTTCTGGACAATTGAATCCATCTTAAAATTAGCCTTTTTGTATGCCTTTTCAATGGCCATCTCAGTCAACCTTTTTTGCTCAGGATACTGTTCAATGTTTGTCAGTATTGCCAATGTCCGCATAACCTGTTTTATCCTGTTGTTGGGCGTCATCCCGCCAATGTCTAAAAGGTTGATATAAGACCCCTTGCCAAGTGATATGACTTGGCCACCAGCTGACTTAACCCATTCCCTATATTCCCCTGCCCAGTCAATTATGAAAGCATTGCTGTTCCATACCAATGCTGCACGGGTCAGGAATGTCTTTATAAAATATGACTTGCCAGAACCGGTTATCCCAACAATCGCCAGATGAGGATTTGTAAGCTCCTCATAATTCCAATAAAAAGGGATATGAAAAATCTTTGTTTTCCCGATGAATATTGAATTTGAAGGATCTTTCCATAACACTTCTGGAGGAGGCTCTGGCGGTCTAACAAAAATAGTCCTGCTTGCAAGTGAAATGTTTGATATATCTCTTAATCTTAACATGCTCATGATTAATCAACCTGTTCCTGCCATTCAGCATACGATGCTGGGAGAACATATTCCCATTCAGAACATCTCAACATGTCTTCAGCTTTCAATACATCAACCTTGGCATTCAACGCATTTGAAACAGTTGCCCTGATTTCATTAGCCTGTGCATTGGCAGCCGCCATTGCCGACTCCTTAGAAATGCCAACTGCTGTTGTCATAACGTATGCTATAACATTCATCGGCTTTTCACCCTTGGCAATCTTATCAAGCTCCTTTTCCCACATCACTATTTCATGCTCTAATTTGTCAATCTTTAAAACATCAGGCTCGCTCTTTTCCCTTTCCTTAGCAAGTTTAAGCTGTGCTTCATACTTCTTTGTTTCAATATCTCTCTTTTTCTTTGACACATCAAGAACATATACCATCATGGAAAACTTTGTAACATATTTAACAGATGATATTGCACGTTCAAAAGATAACATATAAGTTATATTTTCTTCAGGTGACTTCTCAGATGGCGATTCATATATCTCAACACCTAAGAATTTTGTTGCATAGTATACATCACCAGACTTCTTTATTATGACATCCTGTGACGGTGGAATTTCATAATCCCTCTCAGGAGTTACGACTACTATTCGAGAAAACTTTGTAAGAAAAGGTATTATTATGTAACCATAATGATAAAGAAGAAAAGATAGCACTGCACCCAACCCTGCCATCATGCCACCTATTCCTGCAATTACTCCGCCTTGTATGACAGCAAACAAAAAACCTAATATCCCTATACCAACTGAAATATAATACGCATACTTTGGTCTCGGCATCCACATATTCATCCCTCTTATTAATCCATGGTAATTTCAAAGGTGAGCTTTTTAAATATATTCTTTTATATGTTTTAACAATTTTGATAGGTTAATCAAAGTTTGATTGTTATGGGCCCGTAGCTCAGCTTGTCTTGTTTCCTTGATAAAGGGCCAAGACCTGAAATGGTAGAGCGGCTGGCTTTTAAGAAACTTCTTTAGAAAAGAAGTTTCATCAAGAAAAAAGAAACCAGTAGGTCTAGGGTTCCGACCTTTTTTCTTTCAAAAAGAAAAAAGGTACGTTATCAAAAAAGAAACGTACTGAAAATTGAAAAGAGAAAAAAGGACGCCTAAAAATCCCTACGGGCCCGTTTTCTGTAGAGGTAGGAATTTTATGGAAAATTGGAAAAAGGTCGGTGTAGGAATAGGCGTAATGATTCTCAAGGATGGCAAAATTCTTCTCGGAAAAAGGCACACTGATCCTTTGAAAGCATCATCCTTGTTAAGCGGTGCAGGTTCGTGGACAATGCCGGGCGGCAAACTAAATTTTGGTGAATCTTTTGAGGAATGTGCATACAGAGAAACATTGGAAGAGACCGGTTTAAAAATTAAAAACCCAAAAGTCTTATGTATATCAAACGATAAAACTAAGAATGCGCATTTTGTTACTATAGGTTTCATAGTTACAGAATTTGAAGGTGAAGTTAAAGTTATGGAACCTGAGGAGATAACTGAATGGAGATGGTTTAACATTAACAACTTGCCAAGTCCAATGTTTTTTCCAAGTAAAAGAATAATTGAAAATTATATAAATAAAAAATTTTATAGCCAATTTTGATTTGTTCAGTAGTATATAACTTTTAATCCTTTTATTTTTTCAAAATGTTTTTTGTTTTGTGTTACAATAGTTTTAATACCATTTGATAAACATATCCCTGCAATGAGATAATCAGGTTCATCAATAGGCTTTCCCATTTTTTTCAGGTTATTGTATATTTCTGCAGCAGTATCTGCCGCTGCTCTATTCATAGGTAACACGTTTAAATTGTATAATAACTCATTGATTATTTTAGTATGTTTTGGAGCGCCACGTTTTAATTCATACTCGTTTATCACTGTTGTGAAAAACCAACTACTTCTGTACAATTTATTTATGAGATTTACTGCCTTTTTGTTTCCTCTCATGTAATCTATCAGTACAGTTGAGTCCAACAGTATTTTATCCACCTAAATCTTCCTCCATCTGGTTTTTCTTGCTTTTTTTAATTCTGATGCAATATTTTCAAATTCTTTTTTGTTCATTTCTTTCCAGACACCTGCAAACCTTGTTATATCTTTCCCTCCTTCAATTAATCTTAACAATATATCTGAAAAACTTTCATCCTTCTGTTTCAACATTCTTAATTTTTCATATATGTCTTTTTTTATTGATATATTGACACTTCCCATAATACCATCCATATGTATATGTGTACACATATATTTATAAATAATATCTTTTGTAAGTTTCAATAATTATCCTCCGATTCCTTGGACCGTACTTATTTTTTGTATTAAAAAGAAAAAAGAGATAGAAGATTTACTTTGCAAAATTGGAAATATAGTTCTTCAATGGTCTGGGGTCTTTTCCTGTGTATACCTGATAGCCCAAGTATATTGAGTACAGCCAAACTATAAACGCCACTGGAATCAATATAAATGTCAATACCATCACAAAACTGATCAACCACAATGCAATCGCTTGGACCAGATGATACTTTGAAAACTCTTTTAATGTATCCTTCTTGATTATGTACAATATCAATGCAATAAGTCCAAATATGTATCCTATCAACAATAATACTGGATTATCATCTTCCTTTTTACTACTTTTCACTTCAGGTTTATCTTTCTTTTTCACCATACAAGCACCTCCATTAATTTTAATTGTGTTAACGATAAAAACAACATTTATAAATTTAACCTAAAACCTTGACAACCACCCTCCGATTCCTTGGACCGTCAAACTCACACAAGATTATTCTCTGCCATGTTCCCAAAACAAGTTTACCATCTTTTACAATAAATGTTTTTGATGTTCCAAACAATGAGGACAACAAATGCGCCTCAGCATTGTCATCAATCTTATCATGCCTCCAATCATTCTTAGGCAATAATGTTTTAAACAATGTAACATAATCCTGTGCGATGTTGGGTTCAAACTCATTAACGATTAATCCTGCAGTGGCATGCGGAACATAAACAATACACAACCCGTCATCAATATTGATTTCCTTTTCAACCTTATCAGTTATATCAATCACATCATACTTATCCTTTGTCATTATTATAAATTCCATTCAATCACCCATCCTCTTGTTTGCAACCTCTTCAATGTACCAAACCTTGTCATATCCCAAAAGCCATCAGCATCAAGCATTTCTAATAAGTGTGTTATCCCATTGTGTGTCATTGAATTGAATTTCATGAGTGACATATAATCACCTGTCATGAGATGACAACATGTAACAATTTAAATCTTTTCATTTTTGTATCCACATGGCAAAATATATCTTTATAAGCGGGGGAGTGTTATCCGGATTGGGAAAAGGGACTGCTACTGCTTCAATAGGACGACTTCTAAAAAACAACGGTGATAAAAAAATAATAGTTGTAAAATGCGACGGTTACCTTAACGTTGACCCTGGCACGATGAACCCCATCGAACACGGTGAAGTTTTCGTGCTGAACGACGGTACAGAAGTTGACATGGACTTCGGGCATTATGAAAGGTTTATAGGTGTGGAAGGAGAAGGCGACTGGAACATCACATCAGGCAAACTATTTTCAAGACTAATAGATAAGGAAAGAGAAGGCAAATTCTTAGGCAAGACTATTCAGATCATTCCGCATGCTGTTGACGAAGTCATCGAATGGTGGGTGGACATTGAAAACAAACACAACCCTGATTATATGTTGATTGAGATTGGCGGAACAGTAGGCGATAATGAAAACTTCTGGTTCTTAGAGGCTGCCAGGAGGTTACCAAAAAGGATAGGACGGAAAAATGTCGCATACGTCCACCTAACATATCTTCCAATGCTGTACAATACTGGGGAACTTAAGACTAAACCCGCACAGAGGGACATCGCACTGCTCCGTTCACTAGGCATCCACCCCGATGTATTGATTGCAAGGAGTCATTATAACCTCCCAAAAAGGATACGTAAAAAACTGTCGTCAATGGTCGACATGAAAGAGGATAGGATTATATCCGGTGTTGACGTTAAAAACATATATGAAATCCCAGTCATGTTTTATGAACAAGGAATGGTAAACATATTATCTGAAATACTAAACGATGAAATTAATGTCAACCTTGAAAAATGGAATAATATACTAGAAAACATTAAACACCCTGACAATGATATAACAATCGCAATATGCGGAAAATATACTGACCTCCACGATTCATACGCAAGCGTGATTGAAGCATTAAACAATGCAGGTGCACATTTGAAAACCAATGTCAACATAAAATGGATAGAAACAACTGACATCGAAAATAATACTATATCAGTTGAAGAATCATTGAAAAATGTAGACGGAATAATCGTCCCGGGCGGGTTTGGGTCGAGAGGTGTTGAAGGCAAGATTAAAGTGATAAGATACGCTCGTGAAAATAAGATTCCATTCTTAGGATTATGTTATGGGTTACAGTTGGCAGTGATAGAATATGCCCGCAACATATGCAACCTTAAAGATGCAAACTCTACTGAGATTAATCCTAACACGCCTTATCCATTGATTGACATCCTGCCAGAACAGAAAAATGTTGTCAACAAAGGCGGAACGATGCGGTTGGGTGCATACCCCGCCAACTTAGTCATGGGAACACTTGTCCATTCGTTGTATAATAAAGATGTTGTTTATGAAAGGCATAGGCACAGGTATGAAGTTAATCCTGAGTATCATGAAATATTACAAAAAAACGGATTAATGTTTTCTGGCATGTCGCCTGACAAGAGACTGGTTGAATTCATTGAACTGCCGAGGAATGTCCACCCCTATTTTGTTGCAACACAGGCACACCCTGAACTAAAATCACGGTTTGAACGGCCGGCACCATTGTTCTACGGGTTAGTCAGAGCATGCATCAAAAATGAAACGACATCCAATAAACCAACAGAAATAATAAGACCTAATAATAAAAGTATTATAGTTTCCTCGCAAACACAATGAATGCGGTGTGGATTAATCCTTTATGTTGCGGCCTGACACCCTTCTCCCTAACAACCCACTCGCGCGTTATCGTTTCAATAGCAAACAATCCATCAAACCCGCACCTCTCGCACTCAAGATAAAAGTCCTTCATCTGCTCAACGTTCGGAAGGTAACCGATAACCCACCCGCCTTCTTTTAACGAGTCATATGCTAAAGGAATGATTTTATCAGATTCTGGCATGTCAAGTATGACTGCATCAACATCTTTTTCTTTAATACCCTTTGATATATCCTTATTCTTCAATCGTATGTTTTTCAGCCCAGACTTTTCAATGTTCTTCTTAATGTTATCATAATAATCCTTTCTTTTTTCATATGCGTGCACACGTTTGCACACGTTTGCAAGTGAAATTGTCAAGAACCCTGCACCGCCGCCGGCTTCAACGACAACACTTTTCTTTCCAATCCCTGTGTATGCAATTATCACACCAAAATCCTTGGGCAGTACAACCTGCGGTCCTCCGAACGGTCCCCTCTTCATCTTCTTTAGCATAGGGTTTAACCTTACAAAAATGTCCTTCTTTCTCATGAGTATAACTCAAGATTAAAAAAACTTATAAACTTTCGCTTAAAATACTAAAAATATACAACAAATAAAAGGAGATGATAATTATGAAAATTTTAAATGTATATGAATACTGGGACATGCAACTCAAACACGTAAACCCTGAAATGTATGAAGCAAACAAACAAAAAATCGAAAAGTTATACAATTTTCTGGTTAAAGATGATATGCACACTAAACTTTTTCCACACATGACAGAAAACGAAATGAAGACTAAACTTACTGAGGCATACGTTAGAGCATTGAGAAC
>JAGGVH010000030.1 GCA_021158105.1 Microcaldota archaeon | reverse complement strand
CTAAACCCAAAAGATGAAAAGATATCTTCAAAATCTGAGAAATCTGCACCCCTAAATATGTCTTCCTGTGAATAATGCTGGTGCACTCCTGCTGACCCGTACATGTCATACATCTTCTTTTTCTCAGGATCGCTCAGTACTGCATAAGCCTCACTAATCTGCTTAAACTTCTCAGCTGCGTCACTGCTTTTATTCCTGTCAGGATGATATTTGAATGCCAGTTTCCTGTAAGCCTTCTTAATCTCTTCGGGTGTAGCATCCCGTGATACTCCCAATATTTTATAATAGTCCTTATCATTCATATTAATCACTTGCCTTTATTATCATGTTCATTGACAACTGTTCAAACCCCAGACTTTTATAAAGCATGAGTGCAGGATGATTGCCCAATGCCACGTCAAGTGTAACATACTTTATTTTATGTTTCCTTGCATACTCTATTATCTCCTGTAATAATGCTGTTGCAACCCCTTTCCTTCTATATTCCGGAAACACTGCAAGGTCTGTCAAATGCAATGTATATCTTGTCTCAAACGTGTCTGGCAAATACTTAAACATCACTCCTGCAAACCCCACAACTACCTTTTTACCATTTTCATTTATCTCTGCTACAAACGCTACACCGTTTGGGTTGCCAATGTAATTCTTAGGTATTGCAATCTTGCCAGGATTTTTTACTTCTTTGTATATTGGATGGAATGGAGTATGTACCTGTGCAACTATGTCATACAATTTTATCATTGAATTAATGTCACTTTTGTCTGCCTTTCTGATAATCATTGTTATTCCTCTTTCTTAAATTCACCGTTGATTGTACCGCCACTGTCATCATCAGGTTTCTTGCCAGGAGATTCGGGCCCCTGTCCGGGGGGCGTGCCTGAAGGGTTTTTGTACATTGACGCACCAATCTTCTGCACAACTTTTGACAATTCATCAATCTTATTTTTGATCTTTTCTGTATCTTCCTGCTTTGCATCCTTCAAAACATCTTCAAGCTCTTTTATCTTTTTCTCAATTTCACCTTTAACATCTTGTGGGACCTTTGCGCCATACTCTTCCAATGCCTTTCTTGTTGAATAGACCAGACTTTCTGCATTATTCTTTGTTTCAATGAATTCTTTACGTTTCTTGTCCTGCTCAGCAAACTTCTCTGCTTCTTTTATCTTCTGTTCGATCTCATCCTCATTCATTTTATGAGGTGCAGTTATCACAATCTTTTGCTCTTTGCCTGTAGCTTTGTCTTTTGCACTGACATTTAATATCCCGTTGACGTCAATGTCAAATGTAACTTCAATCTGCGGCATACCCCTCGGCGCGGGTGGTATCCCTGACAACACAAAACTGCCTAAGAACGTATTATCTGCTGCCATGGGACGTTCACCCTGATACACTTTAATCTCAACAGAAGTCTGATTATCGGCCGCTGTTGAAAACACTTCAGTCTTCTTTGTAGGAATTGTCGTATTCCGCGGGATTAACACTGTGAACACTCCGCCCAATGTTTCAATCCCCAAGCTCAGCGGTGTAACATCCAACAGAACAACATCTTTAACCTCTCCACCTATTATGCCACCTTGCAATGCTGCACCGATCGCTACTGCCTCCATAGGATCAATTCCCCTCTCTGCTTTGCGACCTATAAAGTCTTCAACAAACTTTTGCACTATCGGCATACGCGTAGGACCGCCTACCAAGATAATCTTTGTAATCTGGTCAGGGCCCAACTTTGCATCTTGGAGTGCCTGATTCATAGGTATCTTGCACTTGTCAATTATCGGCCTGACTAAATCTTCAAGCTTAGCCCTTGTCAACTTGTGAACAAAATGTATCGGCTGGTTGTTGACAACAGTCAAATATGGCAGATTAATCTCTGTTTCTAACACTGTTGACAATTCAATCTTTGCCTTTTCAGCAGCTTCAGTAAGCCTGGCCATGGCAGTTGAATCTTTTGACACATCTGCACCATGTTCTTTTTTTATCTCTTGAATAAGGTAATCAGTTAATGCCTTGTCCATGTCTCTTCCGCCAAGGTTAGTATCCCCGCTCGTTGAAATGACTTCAAACACACCTTCACCGAACTCTAGTATAGTAACATCCAATGTTCCACCGCCAAAGTCAAACACCAAAATCTTTTCTTCTTTACTACTCTTATCAATCCCGTACGCCAATGCGGCAGCAGTAGGTTCATTGATAATCCTTACCACATCAAGCCCTGCAATCCGGCCTGCATCTTTTGTGGCCTGCCTCTGATTATCATTGAAATATGCTGGCACAGTAATTACTGCCTTTTCAACCTTCTCACCTAAGAACTCCTCAGCATCCTTCTTAATCTTCTGAAGAATGAACGATGACAATTCTTGCGGTGTGAATTCCCTGTCCCTAATTTTATACTTATAATCAGTTCCCATCTTGCGTTTAAATCCTGATATCGTGCCATCAGGATTGGTCACTGCCTGCCTGCGTGCAGGCTCCCCGACAAGCAACTGACCATCCTTTGTCAGTGCTACAACTGAAGGAAATGCTTTACCGTACATTGTCATACCTTCAGCGCTTGGTATTATTGTCGGTTTTCCTCCCATTATTACTGCGGCTGCAGAGTTTGATGTTCCCAAATCAATACCAATAATCTTACTCATACTAATCACCTCACACATTTTTTGTTTCTAACACCTTCTCAATAAACCTTTCAGTAGTATCCAACGGAACAAGATAACTTTTTCCAGTCAATCCTGTTATGATTAACATACTCTTTGGAATGACATTGATATTTTTTAAGTATCCAATGGATTGCTTGTACATCTCTATGTTCAACCTGTCAGGTTCTGGCTTGTCCAGTTCTTTCTCAAGTTTCTGTTCATACTTCTGCTGCTCCTTATATAATACACTCCGGTGCTTGTCCAACGGTTCTTTAATTCTCTGGAGAATGTCACTGGTAACTTCCCCTCTTTCAAATTGATAAAACTTATACTCATATTTTACAACCTTTTTTGAAAAAAAACCTAATGTCTCAAATGTTATCATGTCAACATAAATGTGCGCTTTCCCTAAATATGCACCCTCATCTAACACAAGGATTGCATCCTCGCTCATCTCTGCAAAATGCAATTTCTTTGTTATTGACTCAATTAATCCCATGTCACCCACCACCATTATCTTCATTTCCTTTATTCCTTTCATGTTTGATGCTTTTAACATCATCCCCATCATTCTTTTTATTATCATCTTCTGCTTTTCCTTTACTTACAACAACCTGAGGATGTCGAATAATAACATTATCCAATTTATATCCTTTTCTTACAACTTTCACAATCTTGCCTTCAGGAAGTTCATCATTGACATACAACACTGCATCATGCTCACCATGATTAAAAATGTCTCCATGATTAACTTCTATCTCTTTTAACCCTTGTTTTTCTAAGATTTTCTTGAACTTGTTATATATCAGCTTGATACCGCCATCATCGCCCTTGTTTTTTATTGCATTTTCCATGTCATCTAAAACTGTCAACAAATCTGTAATAAAATCTTTGAGCAGGACAGACTTAAGCATTTCATTTTCTTTGCCTTTAAATTTTCTATAATTGTCAAACTCTGCCAATAAACGTATATACTTGTCCTTATAATCTGTCTCAGTTTCCTCGGTTTCAGTTGGAGCATTTTTATTGTTTGTCTCATTCTTTTCGTTTTCAGTTTTACCATTCATAACCTTCACCCTCATTAGTTATACTCTTATCAATCTTGTCTGCAATCCTTTCAAGTTCTTTAAATCTCTTTAACATCATCTTCTTCTTATACTCTATATAATCTCTCAAGGTCTTGAATCTTACAACATATTTGCCTTTCTCTTCTCTCAAGAACCCTATTGTCTTCATTTTTTCTAAGTGATGCCTGACAGTCAATCTGTGGACACCTGTTATGTATGATATTGTACTGCTGCTTATCGGCCGGTTTGAAAATGACAACACAACCTTAAATATTGTAACTGAAGTGTTCTCAGTATCCCTGTTGTTCTTCATGTGTATCATTTCACATAATTTTATCAGTTCTTCAGAGGTTATCATGTTCTCACTTTAATTATTATTTTTAAACAAACAAAAACAACAAAAATGTTAATAATATATTAACAAATCTATTTAAAAACTTTTTCCCCTTTCATAATAATTGGTGGATAGAATATGGCAAAGAAAATCTCAGAAGATAAACTGGAAAAACTTGCAAAGTTAGAAGAAATGATCGAAAAGGGAAAAGTAAAGATTGTTGTCGAATCTGACGAAAACAAAAAAAACAGAGCTGAAAACAAAACTAAAAAAATTATATCTAAAAATAAAAAAGTATTATTCAATGATAAAATGGATGCAACTGTACTAACACCAGTCCTGATCATAGGAATCACTGCAGGTATACTTACAGGTATTCCATTATTAGGTGTGATATCAATAATCCT
>JAGGVH010000007.1 GCA_021158105.1 Microcaldota archaeon | reverse complement strand
TTTGTTAATCCATTCAGCAATCAGTCTCATTTCGTTTTCTTTCATCCCTCGCGTGGTCACTACTGGCGTGCCCAGACGTATCCCTGATGTGATAAACGGTGACTTGTCATCATACGGCACAGTATTCTTATTGCAGATTATCCCCGCGTTTTCTAACCAGTTCTGTGCATCCTTGCCTGTTATGTTTTTGTTTCTCAGGTCGATCAGAACGATGTGGCTGTCTGTCCCGCCAGTGACAACATTAAAGTCGTGTTTGATTAACTCATCTGCTAATGCGCGCGCGTTCTTCACAACCTGCTCAGCATATTCTTTGAATGACGGTTGCATTGCTTCATAAAAACATATAGCCTTGGCTGCAATGATGTTTTCAAACGGGCCACCTTGTAATCCTGGGAACACTGCCATCCGTATATTTTTGGTTAATTCTTCATTGTTCCACAGTATTACTGCACCCCTTGGACCGCGCAATGTTTTATGAGTGGTAAATGTCACTACGTCTGCCAACCCGACAGGGCTTGGGAATGCGCCCCCTGCAATCAATCCTGCTGTATGTGCAACGTCTGCCATAAGATATGCACCAACAGAATCTGCAATCTCCCTAAACCTTTTGAAATCTATCTTTCGCGGATAAGCAGTGTAACCACACTGGAGCAGTTTAGGTTTTTCTTGTTTTGCAATCTTTTCAATCTCATCATAATCCAGCCACCCATCTTTTTTAACATGATAATGGATTGGGTTGTATAATTTACCTGAGAAATTGACAGGTGACCCGTGTGTTAAATGTCCACCATGTGACAAGTCAAGCCCCATAAATTTGTCTCCATAATTCAATAGTGCAAAGTATACTGCCATGTTGGCCTGTGACCCGCTGTGAGGCTGGACATTGGCAAACCTTGAACCGAATAGTTTACATGCCCTATCAATTGCCAATTGTTCAATCTTGTCAATAAACATGTTTCCTGCATAATACCTTTTTCCAGGATATCCTTCGGCATATTTGTGAGTTAATACTGAACCCACAGCATTCCTAACATCTTCACTCACAATATTCTCAGATGCAATAAGGTCGATTGTTTGTTTTTGTCTTTCTTCTTCTAATCTTATTAAATGCATAATTTCAGAATCCATGCACATATAACAAGTTAATCGTTTTTAAATGTTACTTAACAAGGTTGTTTTATGAGAGATAAAATAGATGTAGTTGTTGATGGATTAATAATCAATCCAGAGGGGAAAATGTTTCTTGTAAATCTTACAAATGGAATGATAAGTATATGAAGAATATGTTTGGGCTTCGCCAGATGAAGCATTAAAATTTCCTTTAGTGTCTTATACAAAAGGATTAAGAAGAATATAAAAAGAAAAAATAAGAAAATTATCTGTTAATCTTTAGTTTAAATGCCTTTTCAATTGTTTCAGTGATCACTTTTCCTGCTTTTTTCTTGCTTATACCCTTAAGTAAACCAGCATATTTGCCTAACATGTCGTCAAGTGCTAATTTGTCTAAATTGATTGTTGCACCTGGTTTAACCCATGGACCGCCTTTACTGATAGCACGCGGTATGATCTCATCAGGTTCAAGACCATATTTGTGCGGGTTTGCAATTATCATATCTTTAATCCTATCGATCAATATTGTTTTTTCTCCTTGTGATGCTGCAGTGAAAGCATTGCCATAACATTGTTCAAGTGCACGTTTTGCACCATGCCATATCCCTTCACCAGGATGGATAGATACATCTATGTTTGTGATTGCATGGGCCCCTTTATCAACAGTTGAATGTGTCACGTCCCAAAATGTCATCTGATGCGGACCCATTGCCAATTCTGATGCATTGAACGGTTCAGTTGCAGGGCCGAGTGGGCCAATGGTTGTTGCAGTGGCGTCCGGGACTGCAGGTTGCATTGTTAACCCTGACGGAGTGGATTCAACAGTCTTCTTAGCAACAATATTCTTTGCACCATTGAACATGTTATGTGCAGTGAGTGGTGCGAGTATTGCCATGCCAACACCGACAATTCCACTGATAATGTGCCGTGTAATCTTATATTTTTTGAACTTTGTAGCATAGTCTGCTACACCGTTTACGATGTCATCAACACTCTTTTTTGTAAGTTCAATATTTTTTGATAACATCTTCTCGCTGTCATACATGACTGACGCGCCGAGTTTTCTTATGTCATCTTTTCCAAACCTCTGCCTGAAAAATCTGTGTCCTGCTGTCATTAAACCGTTTGTGCCCATGTATGCTGATATCCCTCTGAGCACTGCATAAGTCCCAACCATTACTGCTCCCAATGTTGCTGATACTGGCAGCAGTGCAACCCCTGCTATCCCCAGACCTATCATTCCTATTGTTCCGGGTATGCTTCTGAGTTTTCTTCCTAATCTGTATAACAAAGATGGATCTTTGTTTCGTTGCCTGTCCATCATTCTTGCTACAAGTGTGAATTCATCATTCAATATCTTATTGCCATCTTTTTCATCTTTAATCTTATTTTTGATGTGTTCAATAAACCTTTCTCTGATTCTTTCTTCATGTGCGATTATCTGCTTATCATAATCGGACTTTTTCAGTTTTTCCTTTGCAATCAACAGGTCAGCATAACCTTTAACAGCTGGGTCAACATTGCGTAATAACGGGTCATCATCATTATTGTCAACTATTTCATCAATCTTTTTATTTTCATTTTCCTTGTTGGCTTCCCTTAATAATCTTTTTCCTTTGTCATCATCATATTTGATTGCATCCATTTTCTTTTTGTTTTTGTCAGTATCATAATTTTGTTCGTCGTCCTCTGCACCGCTTCCATTTTGTTTCTTCTCTTCGTCTTCCTCGCTAATGTCTTCAACGTGTGCACCAGGTCCTTCCATCACATCACCATTAGGTAATATGATGTGTTCTGGTGGGATTTCTTCAGCAGAACTAGTTTTTTGGGATGTTGGAGTTGATGTGGTAGTGCTTGTACCTTTATTTTTGGATGTTTCAGTTACAGTTGGGTGTTGCATATTTAATAATCTTATCATTTCATCCTGTATTATCCTTTCACGGTGGATTTTCAATAATAATTCTAATAATTCGTCCTTTGTAAATATCTTATTGGAATTAAGTTGTTCTATTATTTCATTGAGCTTCTTTTCCCTATCTTTCAGAATTTTGTTAATCTCATCAAATTCTTTTTTATCAATCCTGCCTGTTACAATCAATTTTTTCAATAATTCAAAATATCTTTCTTCATTATCATCATACGGGTCATTTTCATTAGTCATAAAATCCCCCCTTATCTATTGTTTATTTATACACATATTTATATCTATTAACATATTTAAACCTTTCTATGATTTTCTATTTATAATGTTAAACTCGCATCAAATTAATTTACACGTAAAAAGGAGATGATAAAAATTATCCATTTTCTATCTTTAGTTCACTTTTTAGTCTGCCCAAGTCAACTTTGTCAAAATTGCATTCGATTGAATCTGCCCATTCACCATACTTTTCTTTTAAAATCAGGTACATTTTCTGTGCGATGTTTCTGTATGAGACATGCCCCTGCGGTCCGCTCCGTAACCTTATGAAATGGTGAAGTTCTCTCAGGTTGGTAGTTAACAATACCCTTTTTCTGTAGCCCAACGGAACAATGTATTGTGCATTGTAAGGCATTTCATCAAACATCTCGCTGAATATCTTGCCTGCCTCGTTCATCGCTTTCTTATAATCCTGTTCGCATCCGGATTTTTTGATATCTTCTGGAGTTTCATAACCTAAGAATGTTGTTAACAACTGTTCACTCTGCGACATAATCCTATGCCTCTGTATGTCCCTGAATGCACCATAGTCAATCAAGAGGTCCCATGTGAAATTAATATTTTCAAACTCCCGTGGTGGCATGTCATGAGAGCCCATACCTTCTATTGATGACTTAAATATTTTTAATTTCTCATTGTCATCCATTTCATTAATCTTTTTCAATGCGTCTTCAAAACTTAATAATGAATTTTTATATATTAATGATGCAGTCAACATTGTTGAGAGTTCTTTTTCTGATGGTGACAATACAAGATAAATGTCATTGTGTTCTTTAACATTTTTAGATACATCCTTGATAAACTGTTGTTTTAATACTGTCTCGCTTTTTTCTATGTACTTGTTGTATTCTGCATGACGCAACAATGAAGGGAGAACTTTTTTGCCTTCATAAATCAGCATGTTTCCTACATCTTTTGTTTCTTCAAGAGGATATGATATCATCTTTTGTATGGTGTGTGCGAGTTCTCTTGCGTTGACTGTCCACCCAAAACTGGTCTTGGTCGCACTCGGTAGTAGGTAACGCACTGCATCAAACCGTCGCGCACCGCACGCCCGCAACCATGCCTTTTCGCTCTGTTCTTTACTCTTCTCAGTAACTGATTTGACATAATCCAAAACAGGTTCTTGGAGGTCTTCATAAGTTGAGAACAATAAATCTATAATATAGTCATAATCCTTTGAAAACCTTGATTCTGTAATCTTCTTGGGTTTATAGAACGAATCTCTATTGAAGTGAACATACCTTGTTGATTTTTCAATGAACGAGCTCAACCGGGCAGTTTCAATGAATTTTGTTGTTAAGATTGAAGCCCCTTCAATTCCGATGTTTACTACTGCACCTTCTGCAACTGACGAATGACCATAACCCAATACCCATTTGTCCATGAATTTTACTGCCTTGTCGAGTGCATGTTTAAGTTCAATGCCGGGTTCTTCTTTTTCAAAAACATTTCTTAAATTTCTGTATTCATCTTCAGTTTCTTTTAACATTCTAAGGAAACCTTCTCTTAATCCTTCTGTTGACCTACTATACCTTGCTTGGAAAAGTGCCCACACTTCAGGATGTAGGTTTTTTGCGTAGAATACTGGTTTATCAATATTTGTGAAAAAATATTCTAATATCTTCTTATCAGTGCTGTCCATATAATCAACCTTATCAAATTATATTTTAACAAATAACCGGTTTTCCACCATATTCTTTACATTCGAAAAAGGTATGCTAAACTTTTTTCCGAATGACGTTTCAATTATGATTTTATTATTTCTGTTTGCAACTCCTTTTACTCTTCCTATGTACACCCCATCTGTGCTTATTACAACTTTATCTTCTAATTTCATCCTTTTTAGAATGCTTATCCGTATCTGATTCATAATTTTAACTGCAACAAACCCTGTTATTATTGTATACAATATTACTGCAAACAAATCACCAAAAGATACAGGTGGGATGGTATCTAATAGTATCCAATCAGTTAATGTGACTGAAATCATCCAAAGCATTATGCTATACAATGTATACAAACCGTACAGTATAACCATCATGTTCTGTTTTTCTGACCAGCTGTCAAGCATTTTACCAAATAATAAGGTTAATATCCCCCATATCACAATATTTATCCAACTTCTTAGTGCCATTGCAGCTCTTTTTTCAATGTATGGGTTTGGTGAATGATAGAATACCTGTTGGGCTATCCAGAGTGAGAAGATTATGATGATGATGCCTATGAAATATAATATTGACGATACCTTCTCAACAGAGAATTCAAACGACTTGACAAAACTGTAAATTCTTTCATCTATCTTAAACAACCTCATAAAAAGGACAACTGATAATAATATTGCAAACACTTCAACGCCCCAGTGTAAATATAATGTTATCCCCAACAATGCAAACAACACTGCTGGGATGCCAATTATCAGTTTTGCATAATATGGGTCTCTTAATTTTTCGATTATTGCAACATATGTCTTCTCAAGTTCTTTTGACTGCTTCATATAAACATGTTTAACAGAATTAATCTTTATTCTTGAAGAGATTATTGGCAGGACGATTTCATCGTCAGCTCCGTCTGTCACAACGATAGCTTCCTTTGCAGGAAACTGAGAAAGGACATGGTCAAGTTGTTGTGAAATATTAGAATCTGCATCATAACCAAGTTTAGCGCTTCCTGTCAATGTGCATATTTCAATGTCATTGTTCGTTTTAGATAGTTTATCGTAAACCTTGATTGCTTGGAATATAGTGTTTGCATCAACTTCTTCAGGGTCGATCAGTGCGAGTTCTGTTGCACTCTTGAGGTTTTTGGCCCTTCCTATGACTGGACCAGAAATCCCTGCCTTTTCAAATAGGTCGTTGTCTCTGTCTATTGTTATTATTAAGATTTTTTCATTTTCCATTGGATAAATATCGTGGTTAGGATTTATAAAAATATCCATTAGTGTTTTTATGTCTTCAGAATATAATAGGTAATGGGGCCGCCGAGATTTGAACTCGGATTACTGGCTGTTCCGCCCTTTCTTGTCGGTTATTTACTGCTGAAGGCAGTAAGTAAAGTGCCCCGAAGCCAGCATGATGACCAGGTTACACTACGGCCCCGATGCTCTCCAATCTCTCCAATAAAACTTAATGTTTTATAACTTTGCTTTAGAAAAGGAATGTTTATAAAATTTGATTATGTGTTTTTGATGATGAATAAATTTATTTTGCTGTGTTTCATACTATTTATTGCAAGCATTTATTCTATTGCTGAAACAAATATCCTGCCTCCAGAACTTCCAGACCCTAATAAAGGCAATGTTGACGTTTATTTGGT
Organism: Microcaldota archaeon; assembly: GCA_021158105.1. Lineage (GTDB taxonomy): Archaea > Micrarchaeota > Micrarchaeia > Anstonellales > JAGGVH01 > JAGGVH01. Next base: position 1,575 of record JAGGVH010000007.1, on the reverse strand, counting down.
TACATCATATGACGAACCGTTATCACGAACTGCTGTTACTGTTAACCTTGAAAATAAAATGTTATTTAGGAATACTGACAATAATGGAACCTTGCATTTTCAGGTTGATAAGGGATACCATTCAGCAATTTTTATTGCAGATGAGTTTGCAACACCTGTTGAGGATTATATATCAAGCAACGTTTCCTTTTTTGTGAATGATAGTGTTCACTTTAAGACTGTTTTGTTTCCTGTTGGTAGGATTAACGGGTTATGTGCTCCAGAGAGTTTAGTCAGTATCGATTGTTTTTCATCACATCCCTTAAAGGAACAGACTATAACTTGTGATGAGTTTGGTAAGTTTACTGTATTAGCACCTGTGGGTATTTGTAATGTCAAAACAATTAATGGGACTTTTGATGTTTCTGTTCAACATGGTGAGATAACGCACATTAGTGAACATAATGATTATTTTATGTTGTTTGTTATATCGGGCGGGATAATGCTTTTAGTAATAGCAATCACATATTTAGTTTTCAAAAAGAAGAATGTTGTCAGAAAATATGAACAGTTTGATGAATCTGTCCTGAAAACATTGAACAAGAATGAAGAAATGATAGTTAGACATTTGATTTCTAAAGGTGGCTGGGCAAGGCAAGCTGAAATCATTAGAGAATTGGGTATGTCACGAGCGACATTTTTCCGTGCAGTTTCTAACCTTCAATCAAAAAACATTGTGAGAAAGATTAAGAAAGGGATAAATGTGACTGTTGAATTAACTCCAATGTATTTTCACTCAGAACGAAAAAAAGATTAAGATAAACTTGGTTTTGGAATTGTTTTCGTTTCTTTTTTTGACATACCACTAATTTCTCTTATAATCTCTGTTTCCATCTTAATCATCTGTTTTACAATAGAGTTATCTTCGTTTAACTTATATAACGTCGCTCTGCCTATTTTTCTAGTTTCTTTCACTATATCAAGAGCTTTGAGTTTTGGAAATATCTGATGTAGCGTGCTCCACGCCACCCCAGAGTTTTCAGATATTTCAGTTAAAGTATAATCATACTCTCTAAAAGTAAGCAAAAAGTCAAGTACCTTTATCATTGGAGAACTTCCAAACACTTTAACAAAGTATGATTCCTCTTCCATAATGAAATTAAGAATACAAATGTTTTTAAATTTATGGTTGAAATAAAAATAATAATATATTAATATTCGAAAATGTGAATTAAATGAGGGCTGTTAAAAAAGTTTTATTAAGGAAGCTTGCTAAGCATGGTTACTGGGGAAAAAAACATACGTCATTTGATAATCTACCAAAAGGTTTTCCAAAACATCTTCATAGTAAAGTAAAAGAAGTGGCAAAAAAACTGATAAAAGAAAATATTATTTTAAGTAAACCAACAAATTATGGTTTGGAAGTTTCATTAAACCCTAAAATGAAAGATAGAATAGAAAAAATACTTTTTGAGCATAAAATGAAACAAGAATGAGACAGGTTTGAGACTAATTTTTATATACCCGTTCAGGCACAAGATATGTTGTGTTTGAAAGAATAGTATGGTGAAAATCCACCAGAGGTGATGTGAATGA
>JAGGVH010000027.1 GCA_021158105.1 Microcaldota archaeon | reverse complement strand
CATATTCAAACCTAACATTCTCAAACTCGTTCTCGCCAGAGTTGTCTATCTTAACCTTCCAACTGATGTTTGAATCTTTGATTGTTATGTTGTCTGATGAACCGGTTAGGAGGAGGGAATAACCATATCTATATAATGGTAAAGATTCTATAGATTGGACATTACAATTAAGCACATTTATATCTTTTGAATTGTTTATATTAAAAGCATATGTTTCATCAGTAGAAAACCCAATACCTGGAATAACACTTAATTTCCCTAACTTATTCTTAACTTGATGACCTTGGCAGTCGATTATGACATCCTGTGCACCGCTTAGGTTGAACACTGTGGACTCTGAATATAAATCGTCGCATAAAATATAATGAACATGATTGCTTGTTAAATAATATGGCTCACTTGTCAATGGATTAATGGATGTTAGTTGTTGCAGAGTAGGATGAATGTTAAACGTTCCAAGAGTTTCAATGTCTTCTGACGTCAGAGGTATCATTTTATACCCGTTGCTGTCTATGATATGAGTTATGGACCTTTCACCTGTTAATGATCCTGTGTACCCAAAACCATAACCTGATGACTCTAATGATTCTAATGTGTCTTTGTCGCTCTCATTAATCTTATACCCGTTGCACAGGCATTGCTCAACAGTCATCTCAGACAGGTTGCATGCTCCCCCTGGTGAAGGTCCTGCACACCCGTCAGTTGTAATGTCAAAATCAGTTGCCAGTTCTGCTGGCGTGCACACCTGTTGCCCTGTTGAAATGTTGGGCACACTGAACGCACAGCGATACTGTTCACCTTCTGAAGTATAATTGTACATAGTGTTCATGCTAAAATTGCAGATTGTTTGGCCGTCGTCGTCCCAACATGACACGTCAGGAGAAGGAGAAGGCTGAAACCCTCTTCCTGGGGATATAACAAGCCACCTGTCACTGAACGGTTCATAGAAAGAATAAGACACGCGGACCCATGTGTCAGTGTCAGGATTGTATTTATACAGAGAATATTGTGCACTGATGTTAACATTGTCAGGGTCGCCATTGATGTTGCTAATCATCGCATGGCAAGTTATGTTCTGGCCTGGACAGTCTGCACCTTCCACCCATACACGGTCAACATGTGCACACTCCTGCTGTGCACAAGACTGGTCGCATACACCAGTGTTTGAACTGTCGCATATAGTATTACCAGAATCACTAAACCCTCCAGTTGAAACTGTATCAAGAACGTCATACCCAGCAGAAGATACATAACCGCTCTGGTTATTATAACACGATTTTAGGTTGTGAGAAACGATTGAACCGCTGTACAACGCCAATCCATACTCTGAATTGTTTAAGATTGTGTCATTGGTCATATAAACTGTGTTTCCACCATCATAAAGGTATGTATACTGTGCATTGTTTAGTTTGAACAAGTTGTTGTCAGAGTATACATATTTATAACTGCCGTTTATGAATAACACTTTGCCACAACCATTATGTTCAAACGTGTTGTGAGATAGATTGAATGACATGCCCGTCCCGGCCAGTGACACGACCAGACTGGCAGTGTTAGAATCAAACATGTTATTGGTTAACTCACCGTTAGTGCCCAAACCTGTATAATAGATAACCGGACCGTTCTGGCAACCGTTGTCGCTTACTGTGTTGCCAGTGAACGTTGTGTTATCACCAGTTGTCCGCAGAACCTGAGAATACTGAGTAATGTTAAGATTATGAATTAGTATGTTGTCGTGTGAAACATCAAACAAGATTGAACCCGGATAGCACCAGTCCTCCCTAATGATTGCACCGTTACCGTTGAAATCTATTCCATCATTATCAAATATGATTATACCTTTACCGTCATTAGTATTATCATTTTCTGTGTACGTCCCAGGGCACAGTGTAACGTCGCCCGTGACATGGAACTGGTTTGAATGATATGTTATGTTAGGATTGGTTTCAGTGCCCAACCTAATCTTTGTAAGGTTGACGCAGTTTATGTTTAGGTTGCACGAGCAATTGCCAAAGCTTGAATAATGAAATTTTAATTGTTGGCCGACCGAACCTGCCAACTGTAAACAATCTGAAAAGGTTAACCCTTGCTGTGTGATCGTGCATTTATAATTAATCGTGTGTAAACTTGGACTGCCTATGATTGAACTGAAAACACCATTATGGGAATAACACCAACCCTTATCATTAGTAGGTATTTCACAAACGCCTGTTATCACGCATGTTCCGCCGTGGCAGTCGTTGTCACTTGTGCACTCTGCACCGTCAACACATTCTTCAGGTTGTTCTTCCTGCTTAAGGATGGTGTCATCAAAATAGGTTATTCCTCCTCCGCCCGATAATAATAATAATGACGAGCATGACAACTGATCGCCCATGCCGTACAACTCTGTTGAATAAGTCTTTGGACCGTGTGACGACTCTTCATCCCATGAATATGTTTCTGGGAACGAGACAGTGGTAACAAGAGAAATGTCGGGCAGACTGTAAACAAACAATTTGGGTGCAATGTTCTGAGATTGCGATCCCGGTGCAGTCACTATCAACCTGTCACCGTTTACACACAACCCTGTGCCAAACCCTGCTGCGTCTGGAACTGGGGGATGGATATAATTCCTGTCACCTCCCATGACAAACACAACATTATCGCCCGGTACGCCCATGAATGTTGCATCGTTGCATGCTATGCTCGTGCCCATTAACCCGCCACTGCCCGCACCATAGACTGAGTATGGACCATAGTCATGAGAATGCAGTGAAACATAAGAGTGTGGGAGGTCAGTCAACGTCTTGAACAGTCCAGTGCTTTGGTTGAACGACGGCACTGACACTAATACTTCATCGCCCGTGTGCGACGGCAACACGTCGCATGACACAATGTCACCCTTCCTTAAAACCTGTCCTTCAACATACTGCAGCCCAATCGATAACGTGGTAACATCAGAGCGTGACAAGAATGACGTATGCAACGGCAAAGGAGCAAAATATGTCAGGTAATAGTGCGACCCTGTCAGCTCGCCGGGGTCGGTCGCAGCAGTAAACTGTACCGCGATGTAATCGTTGCCGTTGAACTGTATGACTTTTGTGAGCCATGGCGGCTCAGAAAACTCTGTCGAACTGTGTGAGCACTCGCCAGTTTTACTGTTACACACTATCGCCCCTATCCCATAATCATAATACTGCACAGAAAACAATGGGTAACCGTTGGTTGTCCTGCCAATGTTATACGACTGGTTATTATAGCCTATTACACGAGAAAACACATAAACACCATTGGTCCCGCCAGTGTAAACCTTATGGTTATAACATCCCAAAGATATTGGGTTATCATCATTAAACTGTGCACTGACCTTGTCAAACCTGTCATTACCTGCATGTATTATGTCAAACGTCCTGTTAAAGTTTAATGATGTTGGAAACCCGGACGGCAGGTCATAAACAACCAGCTCAGTGGAAACAGGACTTGGGATTATGCCGTGCGACGGTCCGCTGGCCATTTTCCTGCGTAGGATTATGACTTCATCATTACCGTCATTGTCAATGTCGCACAGCACGCTTGCAACGGGTGATGCAGTAGATGGCAAGTAATACCCATTGGCGGGCGACATTGCATCATCGTCTAATATGAATGACGGGTCAAACGATACCATTTCACCACTGCCCAAATGAACATTAACAAATGTATACACAACCATACTATCATCAGTGCTTACCACATAAACAACAGGAGAATATTTTGCAATGTCGTTCCAGTCATAACTATACATCTTATGACTGGCGGAATATGCTGGCTCTTTATTGCCAATGGCGACATCGCCGCTCCAGAAGGTTATCCTCGGATATGAAATGTATTCAACCTCGTTTTCAGAGAACATAGTATCATTATATTTTTCTTTTAGGAATAACTTGTCAGCATTTGCAGTCAAAATCTTAATATCGCTTAAGTCAATGTCTGATGATGTGAACACCTTGCGTTCGCCGGGCGACAAGTGGTACACCTTACCGTTTGCATAAACGTTATGATACTTTGTAACATGTTTGAAATATAACGTAACATTCCTGTCACCGCCGTTATTCTTGACAGCTAATGAATGTTTAATGTTATCATTTCCGCCGGCATATAGTATGTTATCCTGTGACTCCATAGTATTGGTTATCAATAGGTCGCCGACGTTGTACGTAACTGATGACTTGGTGGCATTGACTACTTTTTCAAACTGTGAAACCTGTGTCTTGACATTGGCAACATCGATTATCCTGCTGTCTGACATCACACCGCTGCTGAACGATGCGAGGTTTGGGAATTCTGACGTTTTAGGATATGCAGGAACGTTGACCTCTACAACCTTGCCCCCTCCGTACAAAGTCAATCCTTTATAATTTACCCGTGCGGTCGGTCCTGAAACTGTTGACTCTACAACTGTAACGGACTTGTTTTCTGTGACGCACCCCATCACACTTAAAATGACCAGACCGGTCACGAGCAATAAAAGGAATTGTTTGGCAATCATAATCTCACCCTTTTTATACTTATCACCATTTTCATTTGAAACATTTAATAAACTACATACAATGACCTTATAAATATTATTGTTAGGCGGACATTGTATTACAGGTGATGCATATGTTACAATTTTTACACATGCTTTTCAAAAGCTTTAAAAATTGTTTGAGTAAAAATATTACACATGCGCAAATTTAAGTTTAATGATAATGAGATAAAAAAGGTCAGCAAAAATCTTAATGTGTTAAAGGATAAACTTAAAATAAAAATAACTGTTGACGAAAACATTGTTACTATTGAGGGCGAACAATATGACGAATACATGGCAAAGGACGTTATGGAAGCATTGTCGTTAGGGTTCTCGGTCCGCGATTCATTATCCTTATTAAATGAAAACAGAGAACTTAAAGTACTCAACCTAAAAGGGTATGTTAACAGGCATGCACTGAACAGGGTCATCTCGCGAATCATTGGAAAAGAAGGCAGGGCAAAAAGAAAATTTGAAGGGCTGACAAATACACATATCTGCATTCACGAATCAAAGGTGGGCATCATAGGGGAATACGACGATGTTGAGCTGGCAGTCAACGCACTGTTAAAACTCATAAACGGCTCCCCGCACAATAATGTGTATTATTATATTGAAAAGAAAAATCTTGAAAAGGTGAAAACATGACTAAAACAGATCAGTTTAACGAATTTAAAGAACATTCGATTGCTGAATTCTTTAAAAAGAATAAGCAGATGTTGGGCTTCTCGGGAAAGGTTAGGTCTCTGACTACTATCGTCCATGAATATGTTACAAACTCTTTAGATGCAGCTGAAGAAGCGCGCATCCTTCCAGACATACAAATCGAACTTAACGAGATTGACAAACAATCCGGGCATTATAAGGTTAAAGCAGAAGACAACGGCAGCGGGATACCTGAAAAACTTATCGGTAAAGCTCTCGGTCAAATGTTAGCTGGAACAAAATTCCACAGGTATGTCCAGCAGAGGGGGCAGCAGGGGATAGGTGCAGCGGGTGTTACAATGTATGCCCAGATAACAACAGGTAAGCCGACAAAAGTTGTGTCAGGATACAGGGGCAACATAATTGAGGCATTAGTAAGCATTGACTTCAAAACCAACAAACCAAAGGTTGATATACTATCACGCGAAAAGGGCGACTGGCACGGGCTAATCATTGAAACAGAAGTCAAGGATGTAAAATATGATAAGAGCAGTTCAGGGGTCTACGAATACTTAAAACGGACAGCGATCGCAAACCCTCATGCCCAAATAACTTTTATTGACCCTGACGGCGAGGTCCACATTTTCCCGCGGTCTGTTGAAATTATTCCGCCCAAACCCAAACCTGTAAAACCACACCCTTTAGGGTTGAACACTAATGACTTGCTAGATTTTGCACATAAAGATAATAATAAAACTCTCAACCAGTTCTTATCATCAACATTCTCGCGAGTTTCAGCAAACAAGGTTAAAGAACTTAAAGAACTCCTGCCGCACATAAACTTCAAGAAACCCCCGCGCGACCTTGAATGGCAGGAAGCAGAAGACATCATCAACGCGTTTAAAAAGATAAGATGGATCGCGCCGTCTATTGAAGGCATACACCCGATAGGTAAGGAACAGATAAGAACGTCAATGCTTAACATGTTGGAACCTGACTTCTTGGCAGTCGTTGAAAGAAAACCTAAGATTTACCGCGGCGGTGTACCATTCATCATAGAAGTAGGACTGGCATACGGTGGAAACTCCGGGCGCAAGACAGGCGGGCAGGTATCAAGCAACATCATGAGGTTCGGCAACCGTGCACCGTTGCTGTTCGACGCGGGCGGCGGCGTGATAGTAGAAAGTGTAAAAAGCATTGACTGGAAAAGGTATGATGTCAGGGATTTTCAAAACAGCCCCATCACCATCTTAGTAAACATCTCATCTGTCCACATACCATACACAGGCGCAGGTAAACAAGCAATATCTTCTGAACCCGAAATAAAAGAGGAAATCCGCAACGCGATAATGGAAGTCGCACGAAAACTCCAGATATACATAAACGGCGTTGTAAAAGAAAAAGAAAAGATCCACAGAAAAAAGGCGATACTACGTTATGTCCACCAGGTCGCTTCCGACTTGTCATACCTTTCAAACATTGACGCGTTTGAGATTGAAAACTTATTATCAAAAATGATAGAAGAGAAATATGACACTAAGAAGGATGAAGAAAGATTAAAAAACGTTATAAGTAACAGAGGATGATTGGTGATTGTATGGAGAACGACGTGATAACCAAACTGAATAATCTTGGCAAGAAAATGGTTGAACAGATAAAGATGGGAGAATCCCCCCACTTCACAACAATATTAAGGTCAAGAGGCAACACATACTATAATGAGAAAGAAAAGGTATTAGAACTGGGCGACAAAACAGAAAAAAGAACGTTTGCAAACGTTGCCCAGGCCAGAAAATTTATGCAGACACTGGCAATCGCATCAAAATGCAAAAAGTTTGTCAGGGAAAATTTACACACATCTATCAGGGGACTGTACTACCAACTAAAATTCTCACTAGGTGAAAACCTTGAAGAAAACTTGTTTAGTGAACAAAGTGAAAGCAACCCGCTCATTGAAGACTTAGAAGTTGCTCTCAATGTTAAGCGTGAAGACTTCAACTTAAACACTGACAGGAAAGGGTTTGTTGCGGGACGAATGATAATTGAGGACTCCTTCGGTGGTGAAAAGACCCGGATAGACTGCAGTAAACAGGGCCGTTCAGGGTGGTCGATACCGAGCGACGTTGACAACGGAATGGAGATATTAGACTTGAAAGCTGATTATGTGTTAGTGATTGAAAAGGATGCAATGTGGCAAAGGCTAAACGAGGACAAGTTCTGGAGAAAAAACAATTGCATCATAATAACCCCAAAAGGCCAAGCGTCCAGAGGCACAAGAAGACTATTGCGCAAGTTGGCGGACATGGGACTGCCAATATATGTATTCACTGACTGTGACGCATGGGGGTGGTACATCTATTGGACGATAAAGACAGGTTCTATGAACTTGGCATACCTTGGCAAGAACATCGCAGTGCCCGAAGCAAAATTTGTCGGGGTTACTATGCAGGACATAAAAGATTTTGAATTCTTATCAAAACTCACTATAAAAACCAAAGATGTGGACATCAAGAGGGCTAAGGAGATGTTAAGTTATCCCTGGATAAACCAATACAAGGAATGGGTCAACGAACTTAAGACAGTTATCAGGACCAAACGTAAGATTGAACAGGATGCATTGCAGGGCCAGAGGTTAACATTTGTGGGCGAATACCTTTCTGAGAAAATAAAAAATAAAAAATTCCTACCATAGCAAAAGGGGATATTATGATGACTGGGTTGTCACTGGTTGCAGAAGTTAATCATTTCTTAGATTCAGTTTCACCGCCAAAAAATGATGATGAAATTAATGAAATGTTAGCAAAGCTCAAAAAATATAAAGAAGAAATGGAACGTGCAGGGTTCAAAACACCGTACAAAGGCACACTGGTTTTCCCAAAAAATGTTTATTCTGAAAATGATAGGGTGCAACTCAAAGAAATCTCTAAACAGATTAAACTTATCAGGTACATTGGAAGATTGAAAAAGGCTACGTTGGACCGTGCACGGATGAGCATTGTATCATACAACATTGCAAGTTCATTATCAAACAAACAGAAAACTGAATTTTATAAATACCTGCCGTTTGACGGCAATTACATAAAGATTCTATCAAAAGGTGGAATCGAAGCAAACATTGCATTCCAAAGGTTGACTGAAATTCTGTCACAACATAATTCTGAAAAATGGATTACTGCAACTGTTGAATATTATGAAGATGGTATTAAAAAGGAGACAACTGTTAGATTGAAATCTAGAAGTATCGGAAGCATTAAAGAAATCTATGGCGACGATGCAAAAATCGTCAAAACAAAGATTATTAAAAAAAGAGGGATAATCAGCAATTCTGTATCAAGGGTAATCGTAGCAATAATGTTTTCTGCATGGGCAGCAGACAAAGCAAAAATTAAAACTAAAAATATTCTGAAAAACGATGATGACATTAAAACATATAATAAGATATTGCGTTCATACGGATTGGTAAACGACATCTTGATTGAAAATGTTGAAGGGTTTGATCGTGTTAAGCAACTGCTTAGGAAAAAAGGGTTTTTGGAAACTGGCGACGACGGAAAAGAATACGTTGTGCAACCCTTAAGGACAAAGATATTATCGCGCAGGAGACGGATAAACAACCTAACAGAAAGGCTGGCAAGAGCAGAATTATTAAGGACTATTTATGGGTTTTATATTAAAAATTCAGAAAGGCACAGGTCTGTTTTTAACATCTACCCCGGACTATCTGTCTGCCCTGACAACAATGTCACAGGAATGTTTGACGAAATGATAAATACGCATGGGATCAGTAGCGCGTCATTAATACTACAGCAAAAGTTTGAATTTGAAAAGAAGGTCCCAAAAGGGTTTGATGATATGTGGGGGGTTGGTTTTTTTGCTAAAAAAACCGGGAAAAGTATTGAATGGTGTTCAAAGTTTTTCGATATTGATAAGGAAAACGTAAAAGAAGCTGTCAGAAACATTAACATCTTAATAAATAATAGAGGGGAAAAGTTCATAAATATATTAAAGGGGAAATAGATGTTGATAATAAAAGGTAAACGCAAAGAGATTTATGAAAAGATTGCTAAAAATTCTGACGAAACAGTTGCATTGATAAAGGTTAAACCAAGTATAAAACTCCTTGCACACCTGCTTTCAGAAACAAAAGTAAAAAAGATTTATTTTACTCCGGGCATACTTAAAACTGTAAACCCCAATGTACTTGAAGCTATACGAAAGGTTAATGTTCATTTCCAAATATACACTGTTAAAAGGGGTGCACCATACAGGTTGCCGACTGGAATGATAAAAAAGGTTATGATGATGATTAAAAAAGGTTATGATGTAAAGACTGCTTGTGAAAAAAACGGTGTCCCGAGACGAACGTTTTATTATAGAATCAAAAAAATGAAAATAAACTTAAAAAATAAATAAAGGAGTGGGCTGGTTTTAGTTTTCTATTAACGTAATCCTAACTTTGACAGTGTCTGGTACGCGCACCCTCATAAGTTGTCTTAGGACTGTTTCATCACCAGGGATTTCTATCATACGTTTGTGAATCCTCATTTCCCAATGCTCATACGTCTCAGAGCCGTCGCCGCATGGCGACCGCCTAGTTCTAACCTTTACCTTTTTTGTTGGGAAAGGGATTGGTCCTTTTATGTCAATCCCTTTAATCTTGGCAAGGTTTATGATTTCATCACAAACAGAATTTAATACACTTATGTCCTTGCTTATTATTGTTATACGTGCGCGTGCTGTCATAATATCACTGTCACCCCAACCTGTAAGTTCTTCAAGTTCTTCACTTTAATTTTAACTTGTAACATCCAAAACAACGCCTGCTGCGATTGTCATTCCCATATCTCTTATTGCAAACCTCCCGAGTGGTGGGAAATCCTGATACTTTTCTATAACGATAGGCTTTAACGGTTTAATCTTAACCACTGCAGAATCACCGGTCTTCAAGATGTCTTTGTGCTCCATATCTCCCCCTTTCTTTTCTACTATTTCTGTGATAGTGCCAGGGAACTGCACTTCATGGGCATGGAAAACTGGTGTATATCCCGCACCGAAAGCAGTAGGATGTTGCAAGACAATGATTTGCGCCTTAAACTCCTTTGCAACTGTTGGTGGATTGTCAACAGGTCCGACTACACATCCCCTCTTGATTGCTTTCTTGTCAACACCTTTTATGTTAAACCCTACGTTATCGCCGGGTATTGCTTCTTTAAGTTCTTGGTGGTGCATTTCAATCTTTTTTACCTCTGTTTTGATGTTTCCGGGATTGATTATGATCTGCATGCCGGGTTTCATTACACCTGTCTCGACCCTTCCGACTGGAACAGTCCCGTGGCCAGTAATTGTATAAACGTCTTGGATCGGCAACCTCAATGGTTTATCAGTTAGTTTGGGAGGTACTGTAAAATCATTAAAGTATTCCACAAGTGTTTTACCGTTCCACCAAGAAGTATTTTCTGACTTCTTTATTACATTATCGCCCTTGTATGCAGAAACAGGAACAAAAGGTATCTTATCAACATCATACCCTATCTTCTTCATAAACTCCTTTAATTCTTCAGTAACTTTGTTATACTCATCCTGACTATAATTTACTGTATCCATCTTGTTTACTGCAACAATCATCTGATTTATGCCCAGCACTTTTGCTAAGAACGCATGTTCTCTTGTCTGAGCCTTGATACCTTCCTTAACAGAAACTACTAACACTGCAGCGTCTGCCTGTGATGCACCAGTAATCATATTTTTAACAAAATCTCTGTGGCCGGGCGCATCAATGATTGTAAAGTAATATTTATCAGTATTAAATTCCTTGTGGGCAACATCGATCGTTATGCCCCTTTCTCTCTCATCTTTTAAGTTGTCCATAACATACGCAAACTCAAACGTTTCTTTTCCGTACTTTTGCGCTTCCTCTTTCAGTTTTCTAAGTGTCTGCTCGCTGATTGCACCAGTTTCATAGAGAACTCTGCCCACTAATGTCGACTTTCCGTGGTCAATGTGTCCGATGAACACCAAATTTAAATGTGGTTTTTCTGCCATACACAACACCTCCTGTTAAACATTTTGTAACATACTTAATTAAACATAAAAAAGTGTGTTGATTTTTATAAAGGGATTTATTTATAAACTTTTCCTTGCAGATTTCCTGTATGAAAAATGTGTTAAGAATGGTTGTTTTATCATTATTTATACTTTTGGCCATATTCAACACTCAAATTATAACTGGTTCGGGGGTGCCCACACATAATCAAAAAATACAAACGTGCAATCAAACCGCTGACTGTGTACAGGGGTATTGTGAAAACAATGAATGTGTTATACCTATTGTAAACAAAGAAACTGTAGCAGAATGCAATCAAACCGCTGACTGTGTACAGGGATATTGTGAAAACAATGAATGTGTTATACCTAAAGGCGAAGAATTATCTAAACTGCTATGGCTTAAAAGTGGATGCTCTGGATTGTTTGTATGTCCCGAATCCGACATATTGTGCTTCTTCCTGTGTAACATGATTTGGCTAATCTTAATAGTCTTATCATTGTTAGCAGGATATGATGCAAAAGATTATGAAAATAAACTCATACCTTTTATATACTTGGTTTTGCCTTTGGGAATTGGACTGTTTAGCGTGCCTGTAGCAGGCGTTATCGTTTCAGTTATAGAAATCGTATCAATACATTATGATGAAGTTAAACCGTTAAAGGAATACATTCAAGACATCCAAGAAAATTATATCTCTTACCTTTCTCCTATCAAAAAAAAGAATAAAAAATAATTACGCACCTGAATCGTTTTTCATTACAACGATTGGAATTGTACCTCTCCTCATTTCTTCTTGTGCAACCTGTATAGGTGTCATTGTACTGTCCACTTTTATGAGTGGTGGTGCGCCACATTCTATTTGGAGTGCCCTTGCACCGATTATCCTAGCCTGCTCAAATTTTGTATATTTATACATTTAATCACCTTTTATCTTTTCTGGTCTTTTCAAATTTTTTCTTTATTATTTTCTCAAGTTTTGAAATACGATCCTCATACGGCTCTTGAAATCCCATACTCTGTTTTTCTATATCCTTATTATACTTCAGCCTTTCAGTACTTTTTTCTTCAACAGTTCCTTTTAAAATGTTTTTAATTTCCTTAAGTTCAGATAATATCTGTGACATAGTGTTTTCATTGTTATTCTTTTTACTACCGACACTCATTTTACTTTTTATAATACCCATTACATAATCAGGGTCTGAAATCCCGGGGACAAACCCTTCAATATCTGAACTGCCCGCAGTGTCTAATTCTAAAGTTGACAGACCTATGGCTTGTTCTATCAATGAACGTTTGACTCCAACATCTTCCAAAGTATCATAAGGTATAACTGTTTGCTTTTTAGATATTACTCCTTCAGTTATTATAAAATTATTATCACCGATTTCATAAAAAAATGCGTTATATTTTAAAGTGTTCCATATATATGCCGGCAGGCCTATGACTAATATGAGAAAAAATAAGAATAATACAGAAAGTATGAGTGGTGGCATATCCTTAAACAATGGAAATTGGTCGTTTGCTATGAATAACACTGTGGTTACACCAATCCAAACTAAAAATATCACTCCTATGTATGGAAGCATCCATAAAAGTTTAATTTTCTTATCGATTTTATACCTGTCGCCCATGACTAACACCGTTTAATCGAATGTTGTATACTTTTCATTGTCAAAACAATATTTAAACTTAATCCCTTTGCTTAAAAGCAGATCAAGTTTTGTTCCCTTGTATAAGTCATTAGTTTCTATTTGATAAAAATATCTCTCATCACCAATGTCATAAACAAGATAATGTTTTTCATCTTCTGAAGAACATATTTTACACAATATTCCTATGGAAAGGAAAAGGGATGCTCCAAAAATCGCTTTATCCATCGGGTCGCCAGCCATGATAAAATCAATCTCTTCGAATGTGGGCCAAAAAACTACTTCTGACTTTATTGTTTTAATCTTTGAAAGGTATTCAGTTATCCTTCGGGCTATTTTCTTTTTGTCATCTTTTGTTAAACTATTTCTTATATTTTCAAAATTATTGTCACCTTTGCCAAATTCATTGAAATTTGATTCTAACAATTCTTTAATGATTCTTTTAATAGTCGGATTTTCTGGATCAATCATTTGCTTCAGTCCTGTGATTGATTTTTCTTCGTTTTCAGTTATGTGTTTTGAATATCTGTTAATGATAAGCTTGTTATAATAAAACTCCGGGCTATGTTTTATTTCTTTGTCCATCTTAATCACCATGCTCCTTACGTTCTCTATATTTTTTCAGGTCTGTTATGATGTTTAATCTTTCACCGCACTGCGGACAACGTGCATAACCGTCATCTGTTGGAATATAATCCTTTTCGATCACTTCAAACCCATACCTTTTGATTACTACGTGACCACATTTTGGGCAGTATGTGTTTTCCCCTTCATCGCCTGGGATGTTGCCTGTGTAGACATATCTTAACCCCTCTTCCAGTCCGATCTTCCTAGCTTTTTGTAAAGTTTTCAGTGGTGTAGGGGGTAACGTCATCTTGTATGCTGGGTAGTATGCAATAAAATGGACTGGGATGTTCGGGTCTAAATTCTTAACCCATGAAACTAATTGTTGTATGTCATCCTTTGAATCGTTTAACGTTGGTATGAGAAGTGCTATGATTTCAATGTGTCCCCTCTTATACAATCGTTTGATCGAATCTAAAACACCATCTAAATGAATACCACCACATATTTCCTGATAAAAGTTATCATTCATTGATTTTATATCAATGCGTGATGCATCAATGTATTTCATATGATCAATTGTTTCGGGTGTCATGTATCCGTTTGTAACAAACACATTATACATCCCTTTTTTATAAGCCAATTCTGCAGTGTCATGAGCATATTCAAAAAAGACAGTGGGCTCAGTGTATGTGTATGCAACACCATCAACATTATATTTTTCTGCTAAGGAAACGATGTCCTTTGGCGGCAACTCTTTACCGATAATCTCTCTCGCCTGACTAATATCCCAATTTTGGCAATTTTTACAATGGAAATTGCATCCCACTGTGGAAAATGAAAACGCTTTTGTCCCTGGGAGAAAATTATAAAATGGTTTCTTTTCTATCGGGTCTATGTTCCACGCCACTGCCTTACCATAAACTAAAGAATAAAGTTTACCGTCTATGTTTTTTCTAACACCGCATTCACCTGTTTGTCCATTGGTTAATGTGCAATACCTACGGCACAAATGGCATTGAACAATATCTTCTTTAAGCTTTTTGTACATCATAGCCTCCTTCATCATACCACTTCCTTTTTATCATTTACAACTGAAACATTTGTTATTATTTCACCTTTGTTTGTATAAAACCTCATATTTTTATAAGAATAAGGTCTGCCTATGATAATATGAACATCACCAGAATATGAAAACAGGTTTAAATCTTTGAATGATGGAGTTGGAGAAAACGGGTGAGAATGAACAGTCCCTATTGTATCATACGGTGCGCGATAAACCCGATATGTTGCAAACCCTTCTCCAGAAGTGCTTCCTGATGGAATTATTAATTTGTTGATATAGACTGTTTGCTGCTTTTTATATTTTTTAACAATTTTACCTGCAAGCAGACCAATAAATTCTTTTGGAAAAGCGTTGTTTGCTATGTATACAATACTTTCAACCACAGTTTTTTTTATATAAACACGCATATGACTTAAAAATTCATAGGAAAGTTTATAAATTTTGTGTATTTTTTGAAAGGAGAGATAGGGGCGACTTCCAGTATTCTTTATATCTATTAAATAGTATGTTAACAGTATAGATAAATATATAAATATAT
>JAGGVH010000043.1 GCA_021158105.1 Microcaldota archaeon | reverse complement strand
TATGGATGGCCCAATGTCCCACGGATAGGAGTGGTCCCGATAACTCGTACTATTGTCCCGCCAGATATGTGTGGTGCTAACCCTATGCATAAGTGTCCTACGACATCTTCTGGCGTTTTAAGATTGTAAAATGGTTTCATGTTGTAAAATTTAACCAAAAGTTCATCAACAAAATTAGCAGTCCTAAAAAGAAACTTTTTGGCATCCTCGTTGATTATAATATCCTGTGGGAATATTTCAACAATCTGATCGTCATGCTCCAACGGGTTGCCCATGTAATCTTTCTCATAACCCATCTCCTTTAATTTTTCAACAGATGTGTTAATATCTTTCGGACGAAAGTGTGTTATCGGTACGTCTGTGGCATCAAACCTGGATGTTCCATCCTTGTAAACGCTAATCCCATGCTTAGCTCTCAATATCCCTTTTTCCAACCTCTCAGGAATCTTTTCAATACTCATCATTCCTTTAACTCCTTTGACAAGTTGCGGTGGTGGGATGTTAAGTTTTTTTAATGCTTTTTTCCAAAGAAGCGAAAGATTAACTGCTTTTTTGTCATATTTTTTGTCATTGTTCACAGGAACGGTCTTAGTGCCACATATGTCACATGTTAAGAATATTGTTTTAGTGCCACATTTTGGACATCTTCTTTTTGCAATGTCAATGTATAAACTTTTACCGTTTGCTTCAAGCATTTTAACAGTGGCAGGAATATTTCTTGTTCTGTCATATTCGCCTACTGGAAACAGTGAATGGACAGGCGGTTTCATCTCTCTCATCTTTGCTTTTTCTGGTCTTCCCATCCTGACACCGATGTAGAACGACGCCCAGTTTTTGATTTCAATGGGTGAAATTGTGTTTATAAAGTCAAGTGTGGTGTCATATTTTATATTACTTTTACTCTGGTTGTTCTCGTTCAGTTTCCACAACCCTAACGGCACAAACAGTGATGATGGGTGTTCATCGATTACAATGACCTTTGCACCTTGTTGGCCATCCTTTTCTTCGACATGATGTTCAACGTACAATTCTTCTAATATTCTTTTTATCTCATCATTATAATTTAATGTTAAATTCTCAGGTTCGTGACTATTGCCGTGGTTATCATATTCTTTTTCTAAATATTCTTTTATGAATAATACATCTTCTTTTGTTATGTTGCTCCATGGTTTAGTGAAATTGGGATGTAATGGCAGGTTATTATCGTATGAAAAATTTACGATTTCCCATCCTTTCAAATCGCCGATGGTTATTCCTTTTTCTTTTAACAGTGCATTCCACCATTCTTCACACCATGCATCAGGAACGATCGGATGTCCTGACTTTAACATGTCGCCGATTGGGACCAACATGTCACCAACGAATAATACTTTTTTTATCTTATCACTGACGTTTATTGCATCTTCCCGTGTCTTAAGTTTCATAACCTTCCCGTTCTTTAGCAATACTACCGGGCCCTCAATGTTTTCACATACTGTTATGATGCAACCTTTGCCCGGACGTTCAATCTTTGCCTGTGTACCTATTGCTAAGAAACCGTCTAATACTTCAAGAGTTGCAGGATGAAACCCTTTACTCATTACACCTGTCATTGGCGACCGGCCGTACCTTAGTCTGAACCCGCCTTTTGCTGACGGGTATGAAAAGACCGGCCTTCCTGCTATCAGTTCACTTATAAATGTCCACAACGGTTTTATTTCAACAGCACTTTTTTTTGTTTTAACTTTGACTATGCTCTCAACCCACTCCCATCCGTCCAATCCTATCTTTTTAGTGTATTTTAGGATTTTTGGCGCTTTCTGTGCAATGCCTTCGCCTATCACAAGTGCAACCCCCCCGCGCACTTTATTAGACGTTACCCCATGAACATTCCTATGAACAGAAATTTCAATGTCATGAGTGGGTTCGCCGTTTATGCATATCGGCACGTTCTTTGCTATTGTTCTGACTTCGTTGTCAGTGGGTTTATACTGTAGTCTTGCACATCTCCTGTCATACAAGTCAACTTCTTCAACATACCTTTCAATCTCGCTATCTGTGGGCCGATATTTTTCAATCTTAAGTTCTCTCCTTGCCACGTCTGCAAGTACTACGCTCAATGCAGCAATCGTGCCACCTGCTGACCTTATAGGTCCTGCATAATACATATCGATCCGTTCGCTACCGTCTGCATTCTTGCCAATTTTAATTTTCCCAATACCTTCAGTTGGTGCGACAAGGACACCTTCAGTTAGAATTCCAACCCCAACTCTTACAGCAAGGTCTAATAATTCTTCTTTTGATTTTTTTACAACTTCACCTTTAACAATCTTCTTCACAACCTCTGCAGCTAACACCTGTCTGTCCATTCCTTTATGTTCCATTTCGCGTATAATTTTTGCAATCCCTTTCGGTCCGACCAATCCTTCTACTCTGCCCGCAACATCTTCTGCAAGCTTGATTTCAACATTGGTTTCAGGGTCTAAACCTTTTTTCCTGGCATTTTCAGCAATGGAAAATGCTGTCTGAGTGTACTGTGTCAGCATGTCAAAGTATTGTTTCATCTTATCACTGCTTGCTGGATATGCCATTATCCCCCCTCATAAAAGTCAACATTTTTAATGTTTAACGACTTCATATCAAACACTGTTACAACACCGGGCGTTGGCACATGGCCAAACTTCGCTTGATATTCGGTCTTTAGTTGGAACGTCCCAGAACATATATGATAAACATCTCTATATTTTGTAACACCGTTTCTGTGTAAATGTCCCATGTTTACAATGTCTGGAACCTCATCAATCATAAGATAATCTTTTTTTTCAGGAACTATTGGGTTTGTACCGTATATGGGTGAGAGGTGTCTTCTTTTAACCACCTCAACCATTGCACGTTCTGGTTGCTTGTAATCCAACCCGGGAATTGAAGCAATCACTGAGTCAAGTGCATCACCATGGTATAAAAGATGTAAAAAGTTTTCAATTTTTATCCATGCAGGGTCACCCAAGAAATGTACGTTTCCGTTCATATTTATTAATTCTTTAGGTATTCTGGGTTGCGGTTGTGCCCTTCTTACTGCATCGTGATTTCCGGGTATTACAAATGCTTCTATGTAATCAGGAAATTGTTCTAAATATTTTCTGAATATTTCATACTGTTCATATATATCTTTTATCACAAGCTCATTCTCCTGTTTAGGATATATCCCCACACCGTCCACAATGTCCCCAGCAAAACAAACATATTTAATATTTCCTGCAATGCCTTCCCCTTTTTTTAGCCAGTCGATTACTTCTTGAAAAATATTGTCAAGGAAAAGTTTGCTCCCGATGTGTGTGTCTGATAAGTACATTATTGACATTGGTTCATCAATCGGTTTGAGTTTATGATTGAAAGGTATGTCTGGCCACACTATCCTGTCTGCTATCACCATCCCTTTGTAAACTGTGCCTTCTACACCTATGATTGCATCGTATGTTATGGTGTTGGCTTCGTTGAACAATCTTTGATCGCTTGGAAGGATCAATATGCGACCTGTATCAGTTTCATCTTCAACGTCTAACAACATGTTGCCTTTCTTGGTCATTCTTTTGTTTGATACTATTACGATTACTTTTACTTTTTCATTCTCCATATGACTATCATTGATCTTTTTCAATGTTAATGTTTGATAATTTGTTATTTTATTTCTAAGAATTGACGATGTTCTTCTGAACCTGTCTCTGATAAGTTCAACAAAATCTTCAAACTTTCCTGACGCCCTTGACTTCCCTGTAATGTCTTTATCTTCATAGATTTTAAAACTTGAGGAATATTCTCTTGCCGGAACATCTTTGAAGCTTGAACGGATTACGACTACTTTCTTTTCTTTTTTTGGTTTGACATCATCTAACGAAACAAAAATCTTATTCTTTTCTATGAGTGATAATGCAATTTCTTTTATCTTTTCTTCGCTGAGGTGTCTTAAGTATTCTTCAGCTTCAGGGGTCAATCGCATGTTATGTTTTAAAAAGAGTTTTGTGATATCCATGTCCTCACTTTACTCATTTTTCATGTTCCCTGACATCGGTTAATATTGACTCAAGAGCAGTCAAGATGTTCCATATTTGTGTTCTTGCGTGTGGTGGCAGGTTAATGTCTTCTGTTAATTCTTCAATGACATAGACGGCTGCACCGAGCTTTGCCAGTGGCTCATCATCGCTTTTTAAATGTTTTATTGCCTCATTCAATGAACGTCTAATATTTTTTGGTAGACTGTTGTCTTCTGATAACGGTTGTATAACCTCTATTAAATCAGATATTTTTTTGTTTACATCCATATAATCACCTCTGAATAATAATCTGAACAGTAATATAAGAATATAGTTATTTTCTTTATATAAACTAAGGCTTTTTAAAGTTTGGTTTTTATTCTTTCAATGATGAAGTTTTATATTGTAGCACAATACCTAGCTCAAATCGAAAAAGAAAGTTCAAGGTTAGTCATAACAAAAATGTTATCTGAATTGATTTCAAAATGTCCTAAGGATGAGATTTCCCAACTTATTCTGTTTTTGCAGGGACAACTTGCACCCCCATTCAAAAGTATTCCGTTAGGTATTGGTGAAAAGTTGGTCGTTCAAAGCATTTCATTGTCAACAGGTTATAGGAGCAGAAAAGTTAATGAGCAGTTTAATCTAAAAGGCGACTTGGGCCTTGTTGCAGAAGAATTGATATCAAAACGGAAACAGCAACCGCTTGCATTTAAAGAATTGACGCTAACAGATGTGTACAATGCATTCATGAAGATCGCTAAAAATGCTGGTGAGGGCAGTCAAATGCGAAAGATACGTTATCTTGCAGAATTGTTTAATTCATCTAAACCTGTTGAAGCAAGATACATTGCAAGATTTTCACAGGGGGATTTGAGGGTAGGGATAGGTGACCCTACAATATTGGATGCATTATCCTACATATATTCTGGTGATAAGAGTATGAGGGAGATGATTGAGAGGGCTTACAATCTGCGGTCTGACCTTTCCCTTGTTGCAAAAGTATTGTTTGAAAACCCCAACAAACTTAAAACATTCCAGCCTACTCCTTTTTATCCCATACGCCCGGCATTAGCAGAAAGGTTGCCCAATGCTGAGGAGATTTTCAAGAAATTGGGAAAGTGTTATGTTGAGGGCAAATATGACGGCATGAGGATTCAAATTCACAAAAAGGGCAATGTTGTAAAGATTTATTCACGACGGCTTGATAATGTTACCCATATGTTCCCAGATGTTGTTGAAGCAACAAAGAGTTTGCCATACACTTCAATGATCATTGAAGGTGAAGCCATCGGGTATGATAAGAAAAAGGATAGGTTTTATCCGTTCCAGTTTACAATGCAGCGGAAGAGAAAATATGGAATAAACGAAATGAAGAAAGTTATACCGTTACATGTTTATCTTTTTGATGTTATGCTTATTAACGATAAAAATATTATGGATAAGAGTTATGAGCAAAGGCGGAAAGTGCTTTTTGATGTTGTGCCAAGAAATCATAAACTGTTTAAAACACCGGATTACATTTTTGCAAACAGTGCAGATGACATACAATCATTTTTTAATAAGTCGGTAAGGCGCGGGTTAGAGGGCATAATGGCAAAGGATAAAGATAAGCCGTACATTGCAGGCGCGCGCAAGTTTGCATGGATTAAACTCAAAAAATCCTATGGCGGGCTGGGTGATACAATCGATGCAGTAGTTTTAGGATACTATCTCGGTAAAGGGAAAAGAACAGCGTTTGAGTTTGGCGGATTGCTGATCGGGACATACAATACTGTTCGTGGGGTGTTTGAATCTCTTGCAAGGGTAGGTTCTGGGTTTACAGAAGATGAAATGAAACTGCTTAAAGATTATTTTGAGAAAATAAAAGTAAAAAGAAAACCCAATAATGTTGATTCTAATATTAAACCTGATTTTTGGGTTGTGCCTAAGTTTGTGATTGTTGTAACTGCTGATGAGATTACAGTTTCACCTATGCATACCTGTGCAAAAGAATATTTTAAGAATAAAAAAGGGTTAGCACTAAGATTCCCAAGAATGATTAGTTTAAGAAGTACCAAGGGACCGTATGATGCTACAACATCTAAAGAAGTTTATGAAATGTATAAAATGAATAAGTAACGTATTATAACACATTTTACCCCCAACCACAACATTTATATACTTTAATAAATATAAAATATGTATGGCTAAAGATATCTTTGAAGAGTTTGATCCATTCAAAAATAGGAATATGAACAAAGATAAAGAGCCAAAAGTAATATTCTTAGAAGTTTTTGATTTACTGCAAGATTTTGAAGATAAGTATAATGAAAGTTCTACAGTTCATTTGGTTGATAAATATGTGAGCAAAGCAAAGAAGATTGCAGAACATAATAAAGAAGTTGATTTCTTTGACATTCTAGGTGAGATTTATAAAATCATGCTAAAAAAGTTATCTGGCAAACATTACAAATATAAAATAATATTTGACTATGCAATTTATACCCATAATATAAAATATCTTAAAAAGGCCATTGATGTTATAACATTAAGTGATGATGGAAAAGAATATTTAAAATTTTTTATAAGGAACAATGAAATATTTAATAAACCAATACTAAGTCCAATAAAATCATATGCCTATAAAAAGATAAATGCAGACACATCAAAAGAAGATGAAAAAATTAAGGTTACAACAGTAGATAATATTAGTCTAGAAGAAAAGATACAAAAAATTTTAGAATCTAACCCTATGAATTTTGTTACTGCTTATATAATGTGGAAGGATATAAAAGGTGAGAAGGATGCAATACGTTATTTTCTATTGAAATACCCATCAAGAATGATTGATATATTGTTTTCAAAAGGTAATGTTACCCAAGGCATAATAAAAATAATCCAAGCGTTTAATCCTTCAACAGCAATAGAATTTATGATTGGTAATAAATATGAAATAGAAAGAAGAACAGGTATCAAAATTGACAAGGTTAAAATCATTAAAATGATTGTGTCATACAGCATAAACTCTTTTGGATTCAAAAATACTTTTGAAGACCTAAAAAAGAATCATAGTCTTGAATTTGCTATCAAAGTTTTTTATAGTTTAAATTATCGTGGACAACTTTATGGGTTATTATCAGAATACAGTGATGATGAAATAGTTAGAATACTTAAAAATGCTTTGGGAAAGAAGAAGGCTTTTGAAGTTATATATGACAAGTTTAAGAATGTAAAAGCATTGAAAATATTAAACGGTATTTTTTCAAAAGAAGACATTTATCAAATAGTTGTTGACAAGTTTGGGGCTGATGTTGCATTAAAACTGGCTAAAAGAAACAATGATGTTCCATTTTTGTATAAACTAATAAAAAGGATAAATGGTTCTCCAGAGATTATTGAGAAAATTGAGGATGAAATGTTTCTTATAAGTGATGATATTATTAAAAGGTCAATAAATCATAACGGATTTGATAAGGTCTTTCTAAAAATCAAAAATAAAATGGGGTTCAAGACTGCTGTCATCTGGATGTATAATGCAGGTTATAAAAAAGAACTTTTAAATTATTTGATAAAGAATTATGGTGAACTTAAGGCATTTAAGTTTGCATATGAGTATTTTAAGGAGGATGAATTTACAGATTTAGTTTTTTCTGGTTATGATAACAAAGCAGTTGCGTTTAATATGTTAGTTAGTTTCTTAGGTACAAAGAGGGATGCATACATCTATACTTTCAAATATCTTGGTAAGGATAAAACATTCGAGCTCGCTAAAAAAAGAAAAGAGTTTGCTCTTGCTTTTAGAGAACTGTTAAGGCATAAACTGGTTGCACCTGACTTGGACATTCCTGTATCAGTGCTTTTACGTTCAGGAGATTCTGAGGCGTATAAGTTTGCACTGTTGAACAAATCTAATGAGGTTATTGACGAACTTGGACTGAAAGATACTATCATTCTTGCGAACGATTTAGGAATCATAGATCGTTTCATTGATAAAATGTTCTCAACAGGCTATGTTAAGATTATTAAATATGCTGAAGAGATTCTCCCAGTAAATGAATTGGTTACGCTGTTGTTAAATCATGATTATTTATACAAAGCTATTAAGTTGCTTGAAAAGAATAAGGTTGATGATGTTGGGATTTCAGAACTGTTGATGTTGAAATATAATGATGTCAATCTTGTTTTCAGTAAACTTTCAATGATGTGGGGCATCGAACGGGCCACTGCTGCAATGTATATGCACGCAGAAGAAGTGTTCAGTCTCCTTTTAAAATCATTATCACAAGATGACGTTATTGAGTTGATATACAATGTATGGAATCTAAAAAATAATATTGCTAAGATGAATGAACACGTCCGCAAGAACATTCTCAGTTTATTATCTAATAAAATGACACTTGAACAGTATACGCAGTTTTGTCTTAGTTCTGGTGTGCTTCCTGACGGGTTTAAAATCATGTTTGAAAAGGATAAGGCATTAGCACATAAAATGTTGAGATATTTATCCCATTATCTTAAGAAGAAGGATGTTGCAGAATTGCTTGTTAAAGTTGGGATGGCAAAGGAAGCATATGTTCTGTTGACCCATAATGGCAATTCTGATATTACAAAAACAGTTCATATAATGGGTAGGTTGATTTCTCCTGAAAAACTTCTTAAGATTTCTTTAGAAACAGGTATTGGAATTCATACAGTGATAGATTTCTGTAATCGTGTGATGAATGATAAGGAAATGATTGATATATTGATTGATAATGGAGAACGTGGTATAAAGATTGCACTTAATTCGCTTAACAATGTTGATTTAAAATTATATGAGAGGTTGTCTGAACGGTTTGGTGCTGGAGAGGCGTTTGAAATTGTGTCTCAAAATACTAACGAAAAGCATGCGATTAAACTTGCTGTGATTTCAGATTATGATATTTCAACATTTCAGTATTTATGGTCAAAAAATAAGTTGAAGACGTTGCGTTTATTCACTGATATGTTTGGAGTTAAACGGACTGTATCTTTTGCAAGAAGAGCATTTTCTGAAGAGGAGTTCATGAATGATTTTATCACTGCAGTCATAAAAATGAACGGTTCATCAGAAAAGATATTAAACGAATTGGCAACTAAAAAATATTTGGGTCATGAGAAAGTTATCAGGTCTTTGCTTGCTATTGGTGGAATTTCTATTTTTAAAGAACACCAAGGTGTAATGCGTTTTTATAATAACCTGTTCAACATGTATCTAAAACGTTCGCCGCAAAATTTGCATAAAATATTATTGCCTTTAGGTCCTTATGACTGGGTGATCCGAAAGTTGATTGAAATAAGAGAACATTACGACCAACCGCTTGCAATACACGGTGCAATAACTGTTTTATCTGAGAGAATAAAAGATGATAAGGAATACATGGAAGGATTGAGCATTCTTGTTAATAAATATGGTGAAGATATAGTATCCAATCTACTTTCTGATAAGTTTAGTTTTTGGGAAAGGCATGATATATTCAGCAAGTATAGAGAATATGTCAACTCTAAAGATCATAGGAATATTAATATTTTAAATGAGCCTCATAACAATGAGGACGCTGGCAATAGTAAAATGTCACAAGATGAACACAAAAGGCTGTTTAAAATAATATAGCGGGGGATGGATTTGAACCACCGACCTTCGGGTTTCTCTCATATTTTGGTTGGTTTATTTGTGTGTTGAAAAACCTAAACACCAAAAAACACTATGAGCCCGACGGGCACTCCTGACTGCCCTACCCCGCTGTTAGAAATGTCAACGTTATAATTTCTTTAATAGATAGAGTTTAAAAAACTTCTGTTTAATTTTATCTTTATGCGCCCGTAGTCTACAGCCCTGAACGGCAAACCGTTCATGATTTGTTCGCGGGGCGGACAACGGTAGGATACGAGCTTCCCATGAATCCCTTTCTTTGGACTTTCTTTTGGTGTCCTTCGGACATCCTAAAGAACCTCCACTAAGAAAAAAGGAGACTTTCTTTTGGTGTCCTTCGGACATCCTAAAGAACCTCCACTAAGAAAAAAGGAGACTTTCTTTTGGTGTCCTTCGGACATCCTAAAGAACCTCCACTAAGAAAGAAAGGTTTTCACCTTAAAAGAACATCATAGGGAATAATAAAAAACGAATTTATGGGTTTGGAATAAGCTTGAGAACCGGGTTCGATATGCCTAATGGTGCGAAACTCCCGGCGGGCGCATATATTAGGTGATGTGATGAATGTAATAAAAGAAATTTTTATTTTATTTGTATTAATCAGCATGTTTTATGCTTCCTGTCCAACAGGCTCGGCGGTTGTTGAAGCACCGGCAGTAATAGGCGAAGACAAAGGCGGACTGTTAAAAATTTATGTTGATGTTGAAGAAGGTAATGGGAATGTTTATACTTCAGTAAACCCAAAAGTAGGTGTGAGCACACAATCTTCAGAATACACCGCTACAAAGGTTGCATTTGATAGAGCAGGCTATGATTTGAATGAATGCAATGTTTATTTTACTATACCCGGCAAAGGGAGATACATTGACGGCCCAAGTGCGGGTGCACTGTTTACATGTGCAGTTTATAGTGCAATAACTAATAAGACGATGAGGAATGACGTTACAATCACTGGGACTATTGACAATGATGGCGAGATTGGCAGTGTAGGCGGATTGGCTGAGAAGGCCGCAGCATCTTCGCGTTTTGGCAAGGATTATTTTATCACATCAATAACAGATAACAAAAACTATCTAATCATTTCAGCAGTTGAAGAGAAGTATGGCATAACAGTTGTCAACGTTAATGACATTGATAAGCTGTTTGATTATGTTTATTCTAACGATTCTCTCCCTGAGATGAATTATTCTATTGCACATTCTCCGACTAACGTTTCTGACTTCTCAGGAGATGATGTGGCAGAGTTTGATAATATTGTTAACAGTTTAGATTATGAAATCCTTAAAAAGTCTAAAGAGATCTCACCGTCGTCATCTTTGCTGTTGGCCGTGGTTGATTATATGATAAATGATATTGATTATCAGAAGAATATTAGTGCAAAGGGTTACAAGTTCACAGCTGCGAACAATCTTTTTCTTCATTATACTGACTTGCTTTTCATAGAATATTTAACACAGTATGACAATATTAAAGATTATTTTAATGTTGCTGAGAAAGAGTTAAATGAATCATCTAATCATTTGATTGAAGATTCATCTCATATAACACTGAATAATTTTGAGTATGCCACTGGCGCATACATGAGGTATACTTGGGCAAGAAGCAAGATTAAAAGTGTTGGCAATCAATTGAACATAAAAGGTGATGAGCAATATTCTTTGGCATACAACCTTGCATATGCTCGCGGGTGGATCAGGGTTAGTAGGCTCCTTAATAGTATCTCTGTTTCTAATGGTTCTGTTATTGATGAAACCAAGGTTGAACCTGTAGCAAGCGAATGGATAGAACAGACAGAGCATTTATTGACACATTCGCCAGGACCTTCAAGTGATGCAATATGGCATTATTCACTTGCTCAGGAAGATTATAACAATAAAAAGTATATTGCATCAGTTTATGAATGCGTGTTTGCTCAATCATTACAAAGAGCCAGTGACAGTAATGATGATGAAATCAATGACATAATAGAAAAATCAGGTGGTTATGTTCCACAGAGCAAATGGGCCAAGTTGTATTATGGTCAAGGCGAATATTTATTAAAAACAGGGCATAATAAAGAGGCTTATAAATTATTCATACTGTCTGTGTATTTTGATGAAGCATATGATAACATTTACAAGGCATTATCTTCTAATATTTCTTCAAACCTAGATAATTCTCCACTGCTGCCAAACTCAGGTAATTGTAAAGGACAGGAACATGAAAGTGAAATGTTTAACATGACAATAATAATTTCATTAACATATATTTTTATCATGGCATTTATCATTTGTTTTATTGTATATACAAACTTGGGCCAACCATTCAATTAGGTTTATATATTTATCTTATTTATGTTGAATGGGTGGTATTATGAAACGTGTGAAAAAGGTTTGCAATCCTGGCGAGGAGTTTTATTTTAAACTGCCTGATAATACCATGCTTGGCAAGGCAGCAAGTTATGATGAATTTGTTGACCTGGTCCATGTATTACCTGCTGAAAGTCTTTATTACCACCAAGCAAACGGTCACTTTGCACCGTGGTTAAGGTTTATTGGTGAGAAGGCTAAAGCAAGAAGGATTTCAATGTTGAAAAAGGTTACTCCTGAGAATATCAGGATAAAATTATTAAAAATCTTAGTTTAATTTTTATGCATTTTATGCCCCTGTAGTTTAACTTGGACAGAACGGTGGCCTCCGGAGCCATTGATCCGAGAAGCATCTGATTGATAGATGTTCGGAATTTCAAAGGCTTATGACTGTCAAAGCTGGGAATCTCGGCAGGGGCGTATTTTTAAATGTTATTGATTATTATTTTTTTAGAAGGGGTCATGGTGTAACCAGGTAGCACGGTAGGCTCCAGGGAAATCCCTTTTCTTAAAAAGAAAAGGACTTTCAACCCCAAAAGAAAACTACGATTTTCTTTTGAGGAAACCTGCATATTGGGGTTCCGACCTTTTTTCTTTCAAAAAGAAAAAAGGTACGTTATCAAAAAAGAAACGTACTAAAAATTGAAAAGAGAAAAAAGGTTGCCTAAAAATCCCCATGACCCCAAATTATTGAGAGAATATTAAATGGATAAAAAGAAAATTGCTGGTGATGTTTGGTATATGCAATTTTTAAGAAATAATCATTATTTGTAGTATGTTTTTAAAATATTACCCATTAAATGTAAATCAACATTTTCTATAAGGTGTTGTAATGAAACAAACTTTAAGTTCAAGGCAAAAGAATTTTATTGAATCAGCTGTGATGGCCGGTGCTCTTAGGTTTGGTGAGTTCAGGTTGAAAAATGGTAGAATATCACCCTATTTTTTTAATACAGGATTTTTCAATCGTGGAGATTTAATTTTTGTAATAGGTAAAGCTTTTGCACAACATATTATTGATAATTATAATGATAAATTTGATCTTTTCTTTGGACCTGCTTATAAAGGAATTCCTTTAGTGGTTAGCACAAGCATTGCTTATTCAATAGATTATGGTATTAATAAAGGTTGGATTTTTAACCGTAAAGAAACAAAAGAACATGGAGATAAAGGATTGTTGGTTGGCGCAGAAGTTTATTCAGGTGATAGAATTTTGATGCTGGATGACGTTTTCACAACTGGTGATACAAAGATTGAATCAATCAGGTTAATACAATCAGTTGCAGAAGTTAATTTTACTGGTGTGGTGATTGCTATGGATAGGCAAGAGGTTAATGATGAAGGTGAAAATGCTATAAAATCATTTGAAGATAAAACAGGCATACGTGTTTCTAGCATTATAACTGCTAGTGAAACTTTTGATTGGCTTAGAAACAGGAAAATCAACGGAAAAGTTTATGTGACTGATGAAACATATAATGAATTTCAAAAATATAAAGAACTATATGGCATTAAATGATTATCTAACCACACCATTTTTTACCTTTTTAGTTTTGACTGGCTTGCCGCCTATGATTAATTCTTTATCATCAAAGTAAACCTTGTTATCTTTAACCTCCCATTTATGCGAGAGCAAATCATCTATTGTTATGATATCCTTATTAGTGTCGTGTTGTAATAAGATTTTGTCGCCCACTTCTGCATCGGGTTCTAAGACTTCAACAGTGTCACCTGCCTCTGCAGCTAACAGCATGCCTTCTGATTTGACTCCGCGCAATTTAGCAGGTTTGAGGTTTTCAACTAAGATTATTTTCTTCCCAAGCAGTTCTTCTTTTGAGTAATAATCAACTAATCCTGAAACGATTGTAACATTCTTGTTTCCAATATCAACTGTCTCAACATAAAGTTTCTCTGCGTTTGGATTCTTTTCAATTTTTATTATTTTGCCAACACGTAGGATTATCCCTTTTTCTACATGTTGCCCCATCTTCTTGAGCATGAAATTAACATCTGTCACTTCAAATCCCCCCACATCATCAAACCCTAATTTCATTCCAAACTCTTTTACAATCTTCTCTGAAATCTTTGGAGTGAACGGATAAAGCATTGTCGCAATCCTTTGCACTGCATACCCAATTGTGTAAAATATTTTGTTGCATTCATCAGTGTTTGTTTTTAGTTTTGTCCATGGTGCAGATGATTGAAAATAAGCGTTTACTTTAGCAGACAAGTCAAGTGTAAGTGTCAGCGCTTTTCTGAAATTCAAATTATCCATTTCTTTTTTGTATTCGTCAACAAAGTCGTCAATTTCCTTAATGATATTTTCATCTTTATCAGGTTTAACCTTGCCAAATCTATTGACCATTGTTGACAACCTGCGTACAAGGTTGCCTGTGTTGTCAATCAATTCCTTGTTAACTCTCTCAACAAATTCGTCCCATTTAAAGTTGGTGTCGCTTTTGTCCGGGGCGACCAAGAACAAATAAAATCTCCAGTAATCAGCAGGATATGGATATTCCATTGCTTGTGTACAGAATATTCCAGTGCCTTTCGACTTTGAGAATTTTTTCCCTTCATAATTCAAATATTCCATTGCATGAATCACATCAACAGTTTTCCACTGCCTTCCATCACCTAACAACATTCCGGGGAATATTACAGAATGAAACGGGACATTGTCTTTTCCCATGAATTGGTAATACTTGACATCATTGTCATTTTCAGGCATCCACCATTCTTTCCATTTTTCAGTGTGCATTTTAGTTATTGAAATATATCCTATTGGCGCATCAAACCATACATATATCACTAAATCTTTATATTTCTCCAACGGGACAGGAACGCCCCATTTAATATTCCTGGTTATGTCCCTCAGTTTAAGCGGTTCTTTCATCCAGTTTTGGGTTATTGATGCTGCAACATGATTCCAGCTTTGTATCCTTTCTTTTTGCCAATCATTGATCTTGTCTTGAAGTGCTGGCAGGTCCAAAAATAAATGTTTATTACTTTTGAAGATTGGTGGTTTGCCAGATATTTTACTTTTTGGATTGATCAACTCTTGTGGGGTTAACAACTTTCCACAGTTTTCGCATTGGTCCCCTCGTGCGTATTCATAACCACAATACGGACATGTGCCTTCGATATATCTGTCAGCTAATGCTATACCTGTATCCATATCAATAGGTTGCTCTATCTCCTTTTCAACCACATAACCTTTTTTGTACAATGCCAAAAATATCTCTTGGACAGTTGAAATGTGCTCTTTGTTTGTTGTCCTTCCAAACCTGTCAGTGCTGATTTCAAACCATTTTATTACTTTTTTGTGAATCTTATGATATTTATCACATAACTCTTTGGGTGTTATATGCTCTTTTAATGCACTGATTTCAGTTGCAGTACCGTATTCGTCGTTTCCACATATGTATAACACGTCATGGTTGCATAATCGTGCATACCTTGCAAAAACGTCTGCAGGCAACACTGAGCCTATCATGTGACCCAAGTGAAGGTCATTGTTTACATAAGGCAATGCTGATGTTACTAATATTTTCATTTCATTTCACCTCTTAAAATTTTTTCAGGAAGTTCTGTTTTTCTGAAAGGATTAATAAATGACAAAAACTTTTCTTTGTCAACTATAATCAACTTTGATTTTATAAGTTTAATCTTATAACCTAATCGCAACAACACCATCTCGTCCTGTGTGTCTGCATTTGCAATGTAAACTGTTTTTTTATCTTTATTATACCCGCCGCAACTGTCAAACATCCCTGCAAAATAAGAAGCAGAATAATCATTCTCGTATTTAAATGTTTCAACTCTAGATTTC
Organism: Microcaldota archaeon; assembly: GCA_021158105.1. Taxonomy (GTDB): domain Archaea; phylum Micrarchaeota; class Micrarchaeia; order Anstonellales; family JAGGVH01; genus JAGGVH01. Next base: position 1,383 of record JAGGVH010000043.1, on the reverse strand, counting down.
AAAATCTTTTGGAAGAATACTCTGTATTTTGAATGATAAAAAAAGGCTTTATCTTTTTTGATTTGAACTTTATCAGGTGTGGTTATCCCTGAATTGATGACACTCATAGTAAACGCTCTGATAATGTCATCATTGCCTGTTATTCCAATCCCTTCTTTTGCCTTTCTACATTTCCAAATCCCTATAATATATGATATCAAAGGAGTAAGTTTTGGTTTCATTTCATCATCCCATTAAATTAATTATACTATTTTCTATTTCTATCTCATCATTACTGTACATCTTATCACTAACATTTGAGTTATCAACATTGAAATCACTGTACTTTTCAAATCCTAATTTTCTTATGACTTCCTTAAAAGTTTTGTCATCACAGTCTGCAACTAGTAATACGTTATTAGGATTTTTAACTCCCACCTTAATTATTGCTTTGTTAATGTTATGTTCGCCTGCAATTAATAATAGGAATTCAGTTGATATGTTTGAAGCGATTTGATTCTTTTTAAACTTTTTTTTAGTTATGCATGCCATATATTTTAAAAATTTAATAGAAGGAATACTGTCAGGGTTGAGAAGTTGAACGATGAATCTGTCCTGAAGCATTTTTAATGTTTTAAGTCCATGGTCTATATCTTTAATTTTACCTTTTACTGCAAACATAATATACATACTACCCGATAATATTTTAAAGTTTAATAGTTGGTTTTATGCAGTTTACAGAACTTAGATATTTGACACAATTCATATTTTATGTTTTTATGCCAAGTATTGTTTCTATATAGTTAATTATTTCATTATCTTCACTTTCTAGTTTTTTTATGATAGTTAAATTTCTTATTCTTTTACACAATTCTTTATTTTCTTGAATCTTATTGGATGATATAAGCGCTAAAAACCCTCGCAACCATTTATCATTATCATTTTCTGTGTTGATGTTGTATGATATAGTTTTTATTATTTCAAAAATAACCTCACTGGTTACAGCATTTAATATGTCTCTTTTTAGTATTGAATCATTGATTATGGTATACAGTTCATTTTGATTATTTTTAATTGTATTTAATATGTAATCCTCAACAATTTCTTTCAATCTTTTAATCAATTTCTGGTCAACTCTATCATCACTTTTGTTTACAACCTTAGATATCAATTGTAACTCAAACAATGAAAGATGATGACTGTTTTTAATTTCTTTTACGGTTTTTAATATCAGTCCTAATGTTTCTGTAGAGTATGCGATAGTAAAATAACGGTTTGCTAAGAATTGCAGATATATTTGTCTGTTAGATGGGGAATCCTTCGAATATTTATAAATGTAAGGTGATAACATATTATCAAGTTTTTGTAATATTTCTAAATTTATATATCTGGAATGATATATCC
>JAGGVH010000048.1 GCA_021158105.1 Microcaldota archaeon | reverse complement strand
CCTTACGGTAGGAGCCCGCGAAGCGAGGCGGGGGATGGGTGTAAGGGCGGGCACAGGCGCCCTTATTCGACAGTCACACTCTTTGCAAGATTCCTGGGCTTGTCAATTTCCCTGCCCAAATAGTCTGCTACATAATATGCCAGCAATTGTAAAGGAATGATATTGATTATCGGACTAAGTTGGGGAATCGTACAGGGCACTCTCACTACATAATCATCATTGTCAAGGTATTTTTTAACCTCGCCAACATTGTCAGTTATAACTAAAACATTACCCTTCCTTGCTTTAATTTCTATAAGGTTGTTTAATGTTTTTTGATAAATCTTCTTCTCGCCAGTTATGATAAAAACACTTAACATGTTCTCATCAACAAGCGCAATCGGTCCGTGCTTCATCTCACCGGACGAATACCCTTCCGCATGAATATATGCTATCTCTTTCATTTTAAGTGCACCTTCCAATGCAACAGGATAATTGATATCCCTCCCAAGATAAAGAAAACTTTTATATTTTGCAATTTCAGGTGTAATGTCTTTGATATAATCTTCAGTATCAAACACTTCCCCAATCTTCATCGGAAGTTTTTTCATCTCATTAATCATCTCCTGCTTATAACTGTTATTATCTATCAACAACATATTAAACAGGTTGATTGCAATTATTTGTGATGTGAAGGCTTTGGTTGACGCCACACCAATCTCTGGACCAGCATGAAGGTACATTCCCCTGCCCGCCAACCGTGCAATCTGTGAACCCACAGTATTAACAATTCCTGATATGTATGCGCCTTTACCCTTGACAATTCTTAATGCCTCTTTAGTGTCTGCTGTCTCACCAGACTGTGATACTGCAATACAAACATCATTTCGAAATATTACTGGGTCGCGATAAATAAACTCTGAAGCGTATTCAGCACGGGACGGAACATGAGCATACCTTTCAGTTATATACATCCCCACCATGCCAGCATACAAACTCGTCCCACAACCCAAATATATAACCCGATTAATGTTCCTTGGCAAGTTAGGAAAGTTGTCCCTAAGCATTGTATCAATGTGGTCGACCCGCGATATAAAAGTATTCTTAACTGTCATTGACTGTTCATGTATCTCCTTTAACATAAAATGTTTATAACCACCTTTGGTTATCGCTTCAATGTCATAAGGCACTTCTTTGATTTCCTTTTCTATGTTTATCCCTTCAAATGACTTGACATCATATTTGCCATTAAACTGTGCAACCACTAACTCATTATCACTAAGATAAATAACCTTCTTGGTACGGTCTACAAAAGGCATTTCATCAGAAGATATGATAATCTCATTGTCACCTATGCCCACACATAACGGCGACCCTTTCTTTGTCCCTATTAAAACATCATCTTTTTGAGAGATTACAAGAAAAGAATATGCGCCGTTAAGTTTTGTCAACGTTTTCTTCACGGCTTCAAGGAAATCACTGTCATAAAAGTAATCAATCAGATGTGCTATCACTTCACTGTCAGTCTCGCTAGCAAACTTATAACCCTTGCTCTCCAACTCTTTTTTAAGAGTGTAATAATTTTCAATGATACCATTATGAACTATTGCAAACCGTCCGCTCATACTAACATGAGGGTGGGCATTGCGTTCATTTGGTGCGCCATGTGTGGCCCACCTGGTATGCCCTATTACTATGTGAGAACTAAACTTAAACTTCCCATCTTCTTTGAGCTTCTCCTCAAGGTTCGGCATGCCAGGGGCAACATCACTCTTTTGAATCCTGCCAACTGACTTTATTGTTTTGATCTTGCCATTTTCTTTAAACCCTATTCCCACAGAGTCATAACCTCTGTATTCCAACCTAACTAAACCATTAAACACTACTTCAATTCCATTATCATTTCCTATATAACCAACAATCCCACACATGTTTACCACCTAGTAAATATCAAACTTATAACATGCCACTTCTCATACCCCTACTCTCACCAGAAAAGTATCTCTGTAAACCCTTCTTCCATCCTTAACACCATACAACTTTTTTGTTCTTAAATATTTTAATCCCAACATTTTCAATACTTTGCAAACTTTGTTTTTATCTGTTATATACAAATCAATGCCTTCCTTTAACTCTTTTGTGTTTGAAATGCCAATGTTATAACCTGATAATACATTAGAAATTTTTCTCACCCACCATTTAACCTTGCTGGGTTTACCCCTTATTTGTATAATGCCTTCATAATATCCTGAATGAAGTTTTGCAACATTAGGTTCGAGTATTGGTTTAAACCTTACAATAACATGACGTTTAAATGGAACGATTTTCTTGCCGACTTTCACAAAAATGGTCAACACTTTTCCTTTCCAATCATAATCTATGTCTTCAAAATCGCCTTTGATGTATGATGAAAGTATCCTCTTAAGATTGCTATCATTATTCTTAACCCATTTGCTCTTAAAATATAACTTGCCAGTTGTTTTGCCAATATTAATCTTAATCATCGTAGGAACTTCCAAGTCAGGCTTATAACATTTAACACAGAACTGGCCAATAAATTCAACTTCATCAGAAGTTCTTCCGCACTTTGGACACACTTTCATAACAATCATTTAAATAGGATTGGTAAAGGTTAAAAATACTATTGAACCTTTAACAAATTTTCATACCCCGCTTGTCTTATCGCATTTTCAAATTCATCTTTTCTCGTAGTGGGAAAGACCAAAAAAGAGCCATCCCTAAGATGAACACCATAGTAAGTTACCTCTTTGTCAAACATGATCAATCGGTACCACAGGTAAAAAAAGGAGAGATCAAATATTGCCAGCTTAATAAAAATGTTATCATTGGATCCCGACTTTATCTGAAAGCTTTTTATCTTATAGACTTTGAGGATATCCTGCCATCTAACAAACTTATAACGTATCTTAATTCCATTCTCGTAAACTCCATATTTGAGAAAGATGAGGAAAAAATACCTGAGTATCAAAATGAAGATTCCAATAAGATTGAGGATACATAATTGATGAATATTCTTGATTAGATTGTTAAAATACTCATCCATAGTAAAACTTCCTTTTGATTTATACATAGAGAGTCCTACAAAGAATAGGAGAAGTAGATTAAAACCAAGGAAGAATAGGAAGAATATTAATATTATCCTCAATGGGGAGGGATATCTCTCAAAAAATAACTGTTTACCTTTTTTCATGAAAAGATTTGGGCTTTAAGTTTTTTAAACATGTTGTTAGGTTTTTGATCATGGCAAAAATTCTTGCCCCAACTGTTTTAACATGTCAACATTGCCTTCAAAATATTCCCTTGCAGGCTTAAGCAACTTAATCAAACTGTCTGCCACTGCACCTTTAAGGTCAGCAGGGTGAAGCTGTTTTTCAATGAACGCCTTTTCAAGTTCTTCATAACTATTAAATGACACATCGCCGCCGAACTTATCAGGCCGGGTAATCAATAGGTTGCCAGTTACTGGAAACATTATAAACTTACAAATTCCAAGAATGGGGTTTTCCTCTGCAACACCTTCAGGACAGTACGCCTTGCGGATTTTACGTTTGATCGCATCCTCAGAATCATAAACCTTGATATGACTCTCTGGAATGCTGGCGCTCATCTTAGTACCGGGACCTTTCAATGAAGGCATCAAAGGCATCATAACTTCAACACGCTTCTTATACCCCAACTGTGGCAACAGCTCACGGGCAAGGGCGAGAATATGCCTCTGGTCAATCCCGCCAAGCTGGATGTCAACTTTCAAATATTCCTCATCCAATGCCTGCATGATAGGATAAACAAGTTCGCTAACCTTGGGATTTTTCATACGAGTAACTTCTGATGCTGCGCGCGTTGCACGTTTGACAGTTGTCAACGATGACCCGCGGAGGACATCCCTAAAATAATCCACATTATACTGGAAACTACTGCCGCGGACAAATTCTGGTTTATCTTTCCATGGGAACGCAAGCTCAAAACATTTCTGGCAATATTCAGCTTTCAGGTCGACCTCTTCCCATTTGGTTTTAAGGTCGTCCATTGCAGCATGGATGTCTGCTATCAAAATCTTAGTTTTAATCCCCACTGTCTGGAAATCAAACACCTTGCCAAGAGTTGCAAAATATCCAATGTGCACAGGACCGGTCGGTGCTGTGCCGTAATATGCAGTAATGTTACCCCTGTCAAGAAGCGCCTTAAGTTCATCATCAGTAAATATCTCAACAGTATTGCGTTTAACTATTTCAAAAGGATTCATACTACCATATTCCATCTCAATATTTAAAAAGGTAACCACATCTGTGATTACATGACATGTTAGAAATTAGTTATCCATTATTCTTTCTTCCTGAAATGATAAAAAATGATTTCTTTCCAAACCATTCTAATTCTGATAAGTTATACTTTGGATAAATCCCAATAACTTTAAATCCATCAGATTCAAACCATCTCTTAACCTCTGAGACTGTGTGTGTGGATTCATAAGGTGCTAGATAACGGTCGAATATAACCTGCTCATTCTTCCACCTTCTAGCATACAACCTCATGACAAATCTTTTTTTATTTTCAAAAGATATCGGCAATAAAGATAACATTGTGCGCATGACTGTTGTGGGCAACCTGCCAAACAAGTGGTACAAACCTATTGTGAGAATACCGCCAGGTTTAACTGCCTGCGAAATTAACTTAAACCCTTTATACGGATTATTGGTGTGGTGGAGGACTCCTAATGAAAACACATAATCATAAGCATGAGAATACTTAAACATGAACAGATCAGAACATATAAAATTAACACTAACTTTTAGTTTCCCAGCTTTCTCCTTAGCAATTTTGATAGATTTTTCAGACTGGTCAATGGCGTCAACATTTGCACCGTGCAATGCATAATAAATAGGTTTTTCACCAGTCCCGCACCCCACATCTAAAACCCTTTTTCCTTTAAAATCATTAGGTTTAACATTAAGAGTGCGCAATATCGTTCTCATCCTCCAGGCAAAAGGTCCTTTTAGCACATCTTTTCTGCTTTCAAATTTAATGTCTGGATAAGGGTTGGACGTATAATATTTTTGAGTATTCATGTTAAGATAAATAAAATTCTCTAAATTTAAATGTTCTTAATAT